>CAJTSM010000007.1:52217-129412 GCA_910578935.1 uncultured Oscillibacter sp.
TGGGCGCCCAGCTGGTGAAGGAAGTTTCCACCAAGACCAACGACGTGGCCGGCGACGGCACTACCACCGCTACCCTGCTGGCCCAGGCCATGATTGGCGAGGGCCTGAAGAATCTGGCCGCCGGGGCCAACCCCATCGTGGTCAAGAAAGGCATGGCCAAGGCCGTGGAGGCCGCCGTGGCCGAGGTCAAGAAGCAGGCCAAGACCGTGGACGGCTCCAAAGACATCGCCCGGGTTGGCGCCGTCTCCTCCGGCGACGAGGAGATCGGCAAGCTGATTGCCGATGCCATGGAAAAAGTCTCCGCCGACGGCGTCATCACCATTGAGGAATCCAAGACCGCCGAAACCTACAGCGAGGTCGTGGAGGGCATGCAGTTTGACCGGGGCTATATCACCCCCTACATGGCCACCGACATGGAGAAGATGGAAGCCGTCGTGGACGATGCCTATATTCTGATCACCGACAAGAAAATCTCTGTCATCGCCGACATCCTGCCCCTGCTGGAGCAGCTGGTCCAGTCCGGTAAGAAGCTCCTCATCATCGCCGAGGACGTGGAGGGCGAGGCCCTCAGCACCCTGATCGTCAACCGTCTGCGGGGCACCCTCAACGTGGTCTGCGTCAAGGCCCCCGGCTTCGGCGACCGCCGCAAGGAAATGCTTCAGGACATCGCCACCCTCACCGGCGGTACTGTGGTCAGCGAGGAAGTGGGCCTGGAGCTCAAGACTGCCGACATCTCTCTGCTGGGCCGTGCCCGCCAGGTGAAGGTCACCAAGGAGAACACCACCATCGTGGACGGCGCGGGCGATTCCCAGGCCATCAAGGACCGGGTTGCTCAGATTCGCAGTCAGATTGCCAACACCACCAGCGATTATGACAAGGAGAAGCTCCAGGAGCGCCTGGCGAAGCTGGCCGGCGGCGTGGCCGTCATCAAGGTGGGCGCGGCCACCGAAACCGAGATGAAGGAGAAAAAACTCCGCATTGAAGACGCCCTGAATGCTACCCGCGCTGCGGTGGAAGAGGGCGTAGTGGCCGGCGGCGGTACCATCTTTGTCAACGTTATCCCTGCCGTGGAGGCCCTGGTAGACGGCGTAGAGGGTGACGAGAAGACCGGCGTGCGTATCGTGGCCAAAGCCCTGGAGGCCCCCATCCGTCAGATTGCCGCCAACGCGGGCCTGGATGGCTCTGTCATCCTGGAGAAGGTCCGCTCCGGCGAGAAGGGTTACGGCTTTGACGCCTATAAGGAGGCCTACTGCGACATGGTGGCTGCCGGCATTATCGACCCCGCCAAGGTGACCCGCAGCGCCCTGGAAAACGCCGCGTCTGTGGCCGGGATGGTGCTGACCACCGAGTCTTTGGTTGCCGATAAGCCCGAACCTCCCGCCCCCGCCCCCGCCGCTCCCGACATGGGCGGCATGTACTAAGCCGGAAACAGATGAAACGAGAGCCCCGCCAATTAGGCAGGTGTCCGTAAAACAGTAATCTGAAAAGAATTACAACTACGGCATCTATCAGGTGGGATTGAGTAAACAAAAAAATAGGCGGAGAATGGAAATTTATCCATTCTCCGCCCATTTTTTGCGTTTAGCCGCATGCTTTAACTTTTTCCGTTTCCGTCTTTGCGGAGCGGGGGCCCTGCCCCGCCTGCTGATGTGCCTCCTCATGTGCTCGGACTCGTTCAAAATCCCTATCGGTATCTCCCATCCCCTCCCCAATGGAACAGGGGGTGTGGCGGATTCTACGTCCTGTTTCATCCTGTCGAGTATTTTGGACGCGTTTTCTAACGCTTCCATAGTTTCCTGGGGATCATCCGATAAATTGGAACGTCCCAAAAGTATTGATATGGCTATGAATAATGTCAGTATAGTCTGACTGAATGCTTTGCTTGTAGTTATGCAGATACGTTTCCGCTAAGCCTTTTGTCATACTGGGATCGCTATGCGTACCTGCGCCATTCAAATAGTTTTCAAGTTCTTCTATTTTTGACATTGTGTACTGCAATTTGGATTTTGCGTAGCTGTTGACGAAGTGCCAGAATTATAGAGATAAGTTTAAGGCAAGAAAAAAGACGCCTCTCAGCGTCAATCCAGGCATCTTATCATTCTCTTGAGGTCCAAAGCCGCGGCGGAAAGGAGGCAGTGGTCCTCCGCTGCCTCCAAGCCTCGTCGCAGGAGACGTGTCAGGTTGTGTCCCCATTTCTGCGCGGCAAACGTACCCTCGCGCCAGATCCGCCGCCGCCTCAGTGTCTCCCGGTATTCCGGTTCTCACCGCCTGGAGAAATGCTGCTGAACAACGGTCTTGAAATAACGGTCCTGGAGCTTTCTGGCGCCGGCCTTGTCCGGTTCATTCAAACATTTCTGCCGCAGTCCTTCCTTTCCGCCCGGCATTCCCAGAACAGCCCGCTGCCGCTTCGATACAGCCGCTTGCGCCGCAATTCTTTCCTGTTGGGGCGCAGATATACATCCCGCTGTTCATCATAGGTAAATACATCCCGTTTCAATTCAGCTTTCGTGCGGTCATGGGCGGGCTGGGGCACAACAAAGAAGTCAATGCCCAGTTCTTCCAGCGCCCGGTGCTCCAGCGGGAAGTCATAGGCGGAGTCCGCCGCTGCGGCTCTCAACGGCACAACATGTTTATGGACATACTCCAGCCGCTCCAGGTAGGGCCTGGAATCATGGACATCCCCCGGCGTCACGGTCACAGCGGTGATGATCCCCTGGTCCGGGCCGGTCGTCTGGTGAGACAGGGAATAAAATCCGCCGGGTTTGCCGGGCCGCTTCATGCAGCCTGACTCCGGGTCCGTGCCGCTCACCTTCTTGCGGGAACGGCGCTTGTCCTCTTTGCCCTGTTTTGTCCGCTTCGACCGGCCCTTTCCCGTCCGCCGCTCCAGCTCCTCCAGCCCCGCCTCTTCATAGGCGTCCAGCAGTTCCCAATAGTTTCCCGCCTCTTCCAGCACTTCTGCTTCCTGCTCCGTAGCTCTGGATGGGTGGAGTCCGTCACCGCCAGCCGTCCGCCCACCAGACCTTTTTCCACGCACTGCCGCACCACTTCCGCAAACAGCCGCCGGAACACCTTCTGGAACGCGGGCTTTCGCCGCCGCAGCTGGGAAATCGCGCTGTGTCATCCAATATTTCAACGCAGGCCGCAGAGCAAGCTCTCAAAACGTCTCCGCCTGCACGCTTCAAAAAGCAGCCTACAAAACTGAACCTGAGGCCACAACTACATTTTATCTGCCATTTGGGAAAATAAGAGATAAACTAAAAAACTTTAGATACTACTCCCAATTTTTTGCGCCCACCGCTGAGGCCCATCTCTCCAAGCCTTTGAATTCGACACTGCTGAGGCACACGGCGAACAGCCAATTTCAGTTCTAAGGCGAAATTTTTTGCTTCCAGCCTCTTTTTTCCGCTACAACCTTAGCGATTTTCTTTTGCGTCCTTTTCCGTTTCCCAAGCAATCTCGCCAGCCCGCTCCGGCTGACTTGGATTGCTTCCATACAAACGCCTCCTAAAACGAAGCGCCCCATGCCAGTGGGCACAGGACGCTCCGCTGCTGATTCATAAAATTTGAATTTGGCACATCCGCATGGTATCCAGCGCCGCTTTATGACTCTCCGGTGTCACGCCGGCACAGCAGTCCGCGATGACCCGGACGGCTGTTTCCGGCAGAAACGCTTTAATCAGCAGGGCATTGGAAACCACGCAGATGTCCGTGCAGAGGCCCACCAGGGTGATGTCCAGCTCGTCCAGCTCCGCCAGCTTTGCCAGCATTTCGGCCAGCTCTTTTGAGCCGAAGGTGGGTTTGTCAATTATCACCGCGTCTTTCAGCGCGGCGGCAATCCTGGGGTGCAGCCTCCAGCCGGGTGTGTCTTTGACGCAGTGGGGCACAGGCAGGTTCCGTCCCTCCTGAGTTTCCAGATAGTTTTCAAGGTGGGTATCCCGCGTGGCAATCACGTCCCCGGCGGGGTACTTGCCGATCTCCTCCGCCACCTGCTCCACAATGGCCTCCGCCTCCGGGGTGCCTAGGGCGCCGTTAATAAAGTCGTTCTGCATGTCTATGACCAGTAATATCTTCCGCATGGGCTGGCCTCCTTCATTTTGATGCTTTTATCATATCATAAATTCTGACAGAAAGGAACCGTCTTCCCTCCTGCCGTTGATCTCCGACAACCGGCGGTACGGCTCCGCCTTCTCTGCTGTCAGACGGTCACGGAGAATCCACAGCCGCCCAGCAGGGCGAGCGCCCCGCATACCAGCCGTCTCCTGCCTCCACGCCGGAGAGGCCCTTGTCCTAGAGCTGCCGGGACTCCGGCAGCTTCCGCGTCAGTGAGGGCGTCATACTATAAAAAACAGGCCAGGCCGCCGTCCTCCTCTTTGACGGCCTGTAGATCCGACTCCAGCGTAAAGCGGAGGACGGACTGGCTCTGTCCCAAGCTTTCGATGTGTCCGAATCCTCTGGGAGGTTTCTTCCCACGTCACAAACAGGTTATACTCCCGGCAGAGCCGGGCGGAGGCGGCGCGGGTCTGAGCGTTGTTGTGGTTTTTCCCGACGGTTTTCATATTGACGGAATTGAACATCATGTGAGTGTGAAGCGGGCTCCAACGCCAGTTCCGGCGGAAAAAGATGTCTCGAGACGGCGTTTTACTTTTTTCAAACAAGGCCTATTTGCATCCCTTTTGCATCCCTATCTTTCACGTAAAAATAAGAACCGTCTCTGTCGTAAGGCGGCTCCCAAACGAACCGTTATCCCATTCCAAACTCCTTGCACAGGTTCTCAAATCTGGCCCTTTCCTTCTCTTTCACGGCTTTGGAAAGATCGTTCATGCAGTGGTGCACCACGTCGGCGTCCTTGAGCAGTTCCTCCATAGGGCCGTCCGCTGTCAGCTTATCGTCGTGGTGGTAAATAGCGGAACAAATGATCTCCGTCTCCTCCGGTAAGGTCAGCCCCAGACCCTCCAGAATTTCTCTGGCCAGCGCCGCGCCCCGGTGGGCGTGGTCTTCATAGCTGCCGTTTTTGTAGGCCCAGAGATCGTGGAGCATCGCCGCCATAGAGGCCAGTTCTGCGTCCAGGCCCCGTTTTTTCGCCAGCATCGCAGCCGCCAGGGACACGCCGTAAAGGTGGGCCACGGCGCCGGTCCGGATCTTCGGGTCGGAGATCATCTCCAATTCATAGTTCACGTGGGTCCGCAGCTCACTCAACCGCCCCATGGTTCAGCCCTCCAAATACATCGTCTTTAACAAGGAGATCCCGGTTTTCGTGCGAAAGACCTTCCCCAGTGTGTTTTCCACGTTCTCCCTGGAGTAGCCGCTCTCGTCGGCGTTGACGAGGTAATCCGCCTCAATCAGGATTTGATAGTCCGGACCATCGATGCCCCGGAGGGTGTGGTGATGGCCTACCAACCAGGCAATCCGTTCCACAGCGTCTTGGGACAGCCCGCTGTCCTCCAGAAAATCCCGGACCAGAGCGGGGCCCTCCTGTTCCTGATATTTCCCGTTTGTGCTGCCATATTTCTCCCGGCAGAGGGGGCATGCGATATCATGAACGATGGCGGCGATTTCCAGAATGGTCTGTGCAGCCTCATCCAGTCCCTCACACTCGCCAATGGTCTTGGCGAAGGCGTAGACCTTCATAAAATGGTTGATGTCATGCCGGTTCCCCTTGGAATACGCGATCATCTTCCGTGTAATTTCCGCAGCCGCCATTGTAATCACCCTCCCCGCTTATTTTGACCATTATACCTCTTTTGACTGCTGGAGGCAAGCGTCTCCGTTTGGGCCGCCTCATTTGGCCAGTTCACAGTCCTGATTCAACAGGTACAGTCCCAGCTGAAATCCACAGCTCTGGCGGCTTCAGCATGGACGCTCCGGGTGATCTGGCTGACGCCCCCACGCCTCCTTCTTTTCTCCCGGCAAACCAGCGGAGTATTTGCGGAAAGGAGAGGAGGAGCCAAGAGGCACGCAGCTTTCGCCGCCAGCTTCAAAACCGCCGCTGTACGCCTTGCGGTTTCCGCCATCGTTTTCATGTTCCGCACCTTCTGAAATCCGGCCGCCTTTGGTGACCGCATGTTCTAAAGTCCCATGAAAGCCCCGCACCCCAGTACAAATCTTTCTTCCTCTGGACAAGTTTTTTACTTTCTAGTATAATAAACTCAAAACGCGGACGATTTTTCTAATAATCAGGACTATCCTCCATTCCCATTTTCACCCAGCAGGCCTACAATAAGGCTAGATGAATCTTGAAAATCTTTCACAGCGGCGAAAAATTTTTATAATTTGAAAGGAGCGGTTTTTATGTCCATTCTTGTCACCGGCGGCGCGGGCTACATCGGCAGCCATACCTGTGTGGAGCTCATCCAGGCGGGCTACGAGGTCATTGTGGCGGACAACCTCTATAACTCCAGCGAGGAGGCTATCCGCCGGGTGGAGAAGATCGTGGGAAAGCCCATTCCCTTTGTCAAAGCAGAGCTTTGCGATATGGCGCAGGTGGAAGCTCTGTTTGCCAATCACCCGGACATTGATTCCGTCATGCACTTCGCCGGGCTTAAGGCCGTGGGCGAAAGCGTCGCTAAACCTCTGGAGTATTACTCCAACAACCTCATCAGCACTCTGTACCTCCTCCAGGCCATGCGGCAGCACGGTGTGAGGAATTTCGTCTTCTCCTCCTCCGCCACGGTCTACGGTGATCCCGCCACCGTACCCATCCGGGAGGACTTCCCCACTGGCGGCACCACCAATCCCTATGGTACCAGTAAACTCTTCCAAGAGAAAATGCTGATGGACATCTGCGCCGCCGATCCCGCGCTGAATGTGGCTCTTCTGCGCTACTTCAACCCCATCGGAGCACATGAGAGCGGCCTCATCGGAGAGGACCCCAACGGCATCCCCAACAACCTGGTGCCCTACATTGCCAAGGTGGCCGTGGGCCAACTGGAGAAAGTACACGTCTACGGCAATGACTATGATACCCCCGACGGCACCGGCGTCCGGGACTATATCCACGTGGTGGATCTGGCCAAGGGCCACGTGGCGGCACTTCGCAAGCTGGAAACCAACTGCGGCCTCTTCGTCTGCAACCTGGGCACCGGCAACGGCTACAGCGTGCTGGACGTGCTCCACGCCTATGAGAAGGCCTGCGGCCACGAGCTGCCTCATGTCATCGACCCCCGCCGCCCCGGCGACATCGCCCAGTGCTATGCCGACCCCAAGAAGGCCCGGGAAGAGCTGGGCTGGACGGCGGAGCTTGGCATCGAGGAGATGTGCGCCTCCTCCTGGAAGTGGCAGTCCATGAATCCTAACGGCTACAAAGGATAAGAGAAATAAAGGAGAGGGAATATGAAAAAGCCTGTTTTGGTCATCATGGCCGCCGGCATGGGCAGCCGGTACGGCGGCCTCAAACAGCTGGACCCCGTGGGGAATCACGGCCAGCTTATCATCGACTACTCCATCTACGACGCCCGCCGGGCGGGTTTTGAGACGGTTGTCTTTGTCATCAAGCCTGAAATTGAGGAGGACTTCAAACGCTGCATCGGCGACCGGGTGGCCAAATCCATGGATGTCCGCTACGCTTACCAGCTGAAAGAAGACCTGCCGGAGGGTTACACCGTCCCTGCCGAGCGTCAAAAGCCCTGGGGCACCGCTCATGCCGCCTTGGCCGCCCGAAAAGTAGTAGACGGTCCCTTCGCCGTCATCAACGCCGACGATTACTACGGTCCTGAAGCCTATCAGAAAATTTACAGCTACCTGGCTGCCCACGAGGACGGGGAACTGTACGAGTATGTTATGGTGGGTTACCTGCTGAAAAACACGGTCAGCGAGAACGGCACCGTGGCCCGGGGCGTCTGCGAAGAGACAGGGGATCACTATCTCTCCCAGATCACGGAACGAACCAAGATTGAGCAGGGTCCTCCCCTGCGCTTTACCGAGGACGACGGAAAGACATGGACGGAGCTGGCGGAGGACACCGTCGTCTCTTTGAACATGTGGGGCTTCACCCGCAGCTTCCTGGACGAGGCCTGGAAGCGCCTTCCCGCCTTTTTGGACAAAGCCTTGGCGGAAAATCCCGCCAAGGCGGAGTACTTCCTTCCCAGCGTGGTCAGCCAGCTGATCGGGGAAGGCAAGGCCCGGGTCAAGGTGCTGCGAAGCGAGGACAAGTGGTACGGCGTCACCTACCGGGAAGACAAACCCACCGTAGTAAACGCCATCGCGGAAAAGACAAAATCCGGTCTCTATCCCGACCGGCTGTGGGAGGAATAAGATGAGCGCCGCGGAAGAGAGAATCCAAGAAGCCCTGAACGCCTTTGACTTCGGGGCCCCCGTAGTGGGCGCCCTGCGCTACGGCCAGGGGCATATCAACGATACCTTTGTGGTTCACACCCAGCCGGAAGACCGCTGCTGCCGCCGCTTCATCCTCCAGCGGATGAGCGCCGCCGCTTTCAAGCACCCCGACGAGCTGATGGAAAACATCATCGGCGTCACCGAGTACCTGGGCCGGGAGATTGAAAAACATGGCGGCGACCGGGACCGGGAGGCTATGCGGGTCCTCCGCCCCCGGAACGGCGAACCCTTCTTTACCGACAGCGCCGGCGGGGCCTGGCGGGTTTATCCCTTTGTGGAGCGCACCGTCTGCTATCAATCGGCGGAATCGGCGGAGTTGTTCGCCGCCTCCGGCCGGGCCTTCGGCCGCTTCCAGCGGCTGCTGGGGGGCTATCCGGCGGAAACCCTCCACGAAACCATTCCAAATTTCCACAACACCGAGGACCGGCTGGCCAAGTTCAAGGCTACTCTGGCGGCGGACCCTCTAAGCCGGGTTAAAAACTGCGGGCCGGAGATCCAATTTGTCCTGGACCGTGAGGCGGACTGCTCCGTAGCCCTGAACGCCATGCGGGAGGGGAAGCTCCCTCTCCGGGTCACCCACAACGACACGAAGCTGAACAACGTGCTGATGGACGATGAAACCCACGAGGGCATGTGCATCATTGATCTGGACACGGTTATGCCGGGCCTGGTGATCTATGATTTCGGTGACTCCATCCGTTTCGGAGCCAATCACAGCGCCGAGGATGAGCGGGATTTGAGCAAGGTCAACCTGGACGCGGACCTCTTTGCCGCCTACACCGCCGCCTTTCTGGAGGGCGCCGGGGGCTCCCTCACCAACGACGAAATTGAGTACCTCCCCTGGGGCGCCAAGCTGATGACTTTGGAGTGCGGCATCCGCTTCCTGACGGACTACATCGACGGCGACCATTACTTCCATATCAGCCGGGAGGCCCAGAATCTGGACCGCTGCCGCACCCAGTTTAAGCTGGTGTCGGACATGGAAGCCCATTGGAACGAGCTGGAGGCCATTGTACGGCAATATCGGAAATGAACATCTTGTTTGACGAGGAGCGTCTGCGCAAGCTGATCGCCAATCTGAACATTCTCACCGGCGTACCCGCCAATATTCTGGATTTGTCAGGCCGGGATATCAATCTCTTCCGGGGCCATCCGCCTTTTTGCCGGGCGGTCAACGACCTGCCGGAAGGCCATGCGCGCTGCGTCGCCTGCGACCAGTGCAAAATCCAGCGTTATCAGGCTGAAAGCGGTTTCCAGCACTACCGCTGCCACGTGGGCATCTGCGAGGCCATCATGCCTCTTTACAACAAACAAAATCCCGTGGCCTATCTGGCCGTGGGCTGCTACCTGGACGACTCTTCCATAGAGGAGCAATGGGAGTACACCCGCTCTCTCTTGGACTGGTGGCCCAGCGGCCCCGACGCCCTGAAAGACGCGTTTTTCCAATTCCGCCAGTATTCAAAAGCGGAAATCCGGGCTTACACCGAAACGCTGGAGGCCTTGTCGGCCTATATCCAGCTCAAGGGCATGATCCTGACGGCGGAGCAGACGGACCTCCAGAAATTGGAACTCTATCTGAACCAGCATTACATGGAGAAGCTCTCCCTGGAATCCATTTCCCAGCAGCTCCACATTGGCCGGACTAAGCTCTGCTCCCTGGCTAAGGAGCTCTCCGGGGGCCGGACGCTTTCTTATCTGATCGCCCAGCGCCGGATTGAAGCCGCTAAGCGGCTGCTGCTGCAAAGCAGCATGCCCATCTCCGCCGTGGGCGAAACGGTGGGAATCAGCGATTACAACTATTTTTCCAAAGTCTTCCGTTCCGCTACCGGCATGACTCCCAGCGCCTTCCGAAAAAACTGCCGGGGCGCGGCCGGAACTGTTTCCAGTTTTAGTTAATCGTTTACTAAATCGTACGAACTTTCGTGGTTCGTACGATTTTCCTACAAACTGTACGGAGGCCCCTATTATTTACAAATTCTACAAGTATAATAAGTGTATGAGGGCGGCGTTTGTGAATTTTTCATATCGCTCCCTCACATGTGCATTCCGCACATGAAAAAAAATAAGAGGAGAATGACGATGAAAAAGTTTCTTGCCACATTACTTGCTCTCGTAATGGTCCTGTCCCTGGCCGCCTGCGGCGGCGACAAGGGCGGCGACACCACTCCCCCTCCCGCCGACTCCGGCAACACCGAAACCGAGGCTCCCCCTGCCGACGCCGGTTCCGGGGAAAAGACCGCCATCAAGGTAATCGCCGCCGAATACGGCCAGAACACTAAACAGTGGTGGGCCGACTTCGTCACCGAATTCAACGGCAGCCATGACGACATCGAACTGACCGTGGAGGCGGTGTCCTGGAACGACATCTACACGGTCGTCAACACCCGGGTCGCCAACAACGATGCCCCGGACATCCTGAACATCGACGTGTTCGCCGACTATGTGGCCGACGACCTGCTCCTGCCCATTCAGGACTGCGTCTCCGACGAGACTTATGCCAAGTTCTATGACGCCTTCCTGGAGCAGTCCAACATCGACGGCACCATCTGGGCCATCCCCGATCTGGCCTCTGCCCGCGCCATGTACTACAACAAGGACATCCTGGAAGCCGCCGGCGTGGAAGTCCCCACCACCTGGGACGAACTGAAGGCCGCCTGCGAGGCCATCAAGGCCTATGACTCCAGCATCTATCCCTGGGGCATCGACATGACCACCGACGAAGGCCAGGCCGCCTTTGCCTACTACATCTGGAACAACGGAAGCGACTTCACCGACGCCTCCGGAAACTGGACCCTGAACGCGGACGCCAATGTGGAAGCCATCGAATACGCCATCGGACTGGTCAAGGACGGCCTGACCAACACCGACCCCGCCAACGAAACCCGCTATGCCCTGCAGGACCTGTTCGGCGCCGGCAAGCTGGCTATGATGATCGGGCCCAACTCCATCCCCACTTACATCGCCGATAACTATGCCAAAGCCAATACCCCGGCTGAGGAGCAAATCAACTACGCCTTTGCCGCCATCCCCACCAATGGGGGCAACGCCTCCGTCTCCGCCGGCGTCATGGACCGTTTCATGGTCTTTGACAACGACGACTCCGATGAAAAGATCGAAGCCATCAAGGAGTTCTTCGACTTCTTCTATGAGGACACCCGTTACTCCGACTGGGTGCTGATGGAGGGCTTCCTGCCCGCCACCTCCGCCGGCGGCGAAATCGTGGCCGCTTCCGACGAGAGCATGGCTCCCTGGGTCGAGATCGTGGGCTCCTGCAAATTCTATCCCACTGCCAAGGCCGAGTGGGCCGATGTGAAGCAGGGCGTCATCGACGTGGAGCAGCAGGCTCTGCTGGGCGGCAGTGTCAAGGAGCTGCTGGACAATCTCCAGGCTACCATCGCCGGCTGATATCTCTACCCTTTCAGCGCTTAAAGCAGACCACTGCGGGGGCCGGGCCTACACGGCCCGGCCCCCGTCCTCTTCCAGCCGTTCTCAAAGCGCGGCGGCTCCGCCGGGTTTTGACAGCGGCCGGAAGACGCTCAGATTTTGACTATAGGGAGGTGTCCCCGTGAGTACAAAAACCCCTGCCGCTCCCGCGGCGGCCCAGGAGCTGGCCAAGAAGACCCCCCGTCCCTCCGGGAACAAAAAATTCTTCCGCACGATCGAGCCCTACATCTGGATCGCCCCAAGCATCATCCTGATGGCCATCTTCATCGTGACCCCCATCGTCAAGGTCTTCCAGCTCTCCATGAGCAAGGTGACCCGGGCAGGCCTGGTGAAGGGCTACAACAACTTTGAAAACTTCAGCAAGGTCCTCAAGAGCCCCGCCTTTGCCCTGGTGCTGAAAAACACCATCGTCTGGACCATCGCCGTGGTGGTCATCTCCACCGTGCTGGGCTTCATGCTGGCTCTGGTGCTGAACAACAAATTCCGGGGCCGGAAGGTGGCCCGGGCCATCGTGGTCTTCCCCTGGGCCACCACGCTGGTCATCCAGGCCAGCGCCTGGAACTTTATCATCAACAAGGACTACGGCACCTTAAACACCCTGCTGATGAAGATCGGCCTCATCAGCAGCCCGGTGAACTGGACGCCCACCCCGGGGGCCTACTTCGCCTGGGAGATCGCCTGCGGCATCTTCGTCACCATCCCCTTCGTCACCTTCTGCGTGCTCTCCGGCCTCCAGAGCATTGACGCCTCCTATTATGAGGCCGCCACCGTGGATGGGGCCGGGTACTTCCAGAAGCTCTTCAGCATCACCCTGCCCCTGGTGAAATCCTCCCTGACGGTGGCCACGGTGCTGAACATCATCTACGTCTTCAACTCCTTCCCCATCATCTGGACCATGACCAAGGGCGATCCGGCCAACCACACCGACACCCTGGTCACCTATCTCTACAAGCTGGCCTTCTACAACGGCAAGCAGGGCGAGGCCTCCGCCGTCTCGGTCATCGGCTTTGTCATCCTGCTCGTCTGCGCCAGCGTCTACATGATCTACACCCTGCGGAAAGGAGATGACGATCTATGAGTCAGCCCGCAAACGCCGTGAAAAAGCCGGCCTCCGTGAAGAAAACCATTCTGCGCGTCCTGCTCTACTTCGTCGTCCTGGACGTATGCGTGATCACTCTGTATCCCTACTTCGCCATGCTGTGCACCGCCTTGAAAAACCGGGTGGAGATCTTCTCCGGCGGCACCATCCTGCCCGTGGTACCCCTCTGGTCCAACTTCATCGACATCTGGAGCCGGGCTCCCATGGCCAAGTACATGCTGAACTCCGTCCTCATCGCCGGAGGGTCTACCATCATTGCCATGCTCTGCGGCATCCCTGCGGCCTACGCCCTGGCCCGGATGAAGTTCAAGGGTCAGACTGCCTTCCTGGGCTTCGTCATCGTCTCCCAGATGTTCGCCCCGGTGGTGCTGCTGATCGGCATCTACCAGGTCATGCAGCGCCTGGGCCTGACGGACAACATTCTAGGCCTGGTTTTCATCAACGCCGCCTTCAACCAGGCGTTTACCATCTGGCTGCTCCGGGGCACCTTCATGGGCATCTCCGCGGAAATGGAACAGGCCGCCACCATCGACGGCTGCACTCGAGTCCAGTCCATGATGAAGGTGCTGCTTCCCGTGGCCGCCCCCGGCATCGTCACCACGCTGATCTTCATCTTCATCAATGCCTGGAACGAGTACACCGTGGCCCTGTGCCTCATCTCCACGGATACCTACAAGCCCCTGACGGTGGGTATCAACACCTTTAACGGGTATAATATGATCGAGTGGCAGTACCTCTTCGCCGCCTCCATCTTCGCCATCATCCCTGTGGTGATCCTGTTCATGTGCATTGAGAAGAACCTGGTCAGCGGCCTCGCCTCCGGCGGCGTCAAAGGGTAACTTTTCTTGAAAGAAAAGTTACCAAAAGAACTTTCGTTCGCTCTGGCAGTCTGGTGGTTTACCAAGCCGAAGCGACGGCAACATAGAATTGCGTTATGAAACCTTGTTTTGGAAACTGGAAAGGAGAAATGCCATTATGAGAATCTTTATTGAGAAGGACTACGACGCTATGAGCCGCCGGATGGCTCAGATCATCGCGGCGGAAATCACCCACAACCCTGCCTGTGTGCTGGGCCTGGCCACCGGCTCCACCCCCGAGGGGGCCTACAAGTATCTGGTAGACTGGCACAAGCAGGGCTGCCTGAGCTTCAAGGACGTGCTCTCCGTCAACCTGGACGAGTACGTGGGCCTGGCCCCCGACCATGACCAGAGCTACCGCTACTTCATGCAGAAGAACCTCTTTGACCATGTGGACATCGTTCCCGCCAACACCCGGGTGCCCGACGGGCTGACGAAAGACCCCAAGGCTTTCTGCGCGGAGTATGACGCCTATATCCGCTCCCTGGGCTATGTGGACCTCCAGCTCCTGGGCATCGGCCGGAACGGACACATCGGCTTCAATGAACCCGGCGACTGCTTTGTCAAGGAAACCCACGTGGTGGACCTGGCGGAAAGTACCATCGACGCCAACGCCCGGTTCTTCGCAAGCCGCAGCGATGTGCCGAAACAGGCCATCAGCATGGGCATCGGGGCCATCATGGGGGCCAAGAAGGTCCTCCTGGCCGCCAGCGGCGCGGAGAAGGCCGACGCCATCCTGGGCTCCATCTGCGGAACCATTACGCCTCACTGCCCCGGTTCCGTCCTCCAGCTCCATCCCAATGTGGTGGTAGTTGTGGATGAGGCCGCCGGAAGCAAGCTGAAGGCCGCCGGGGTGAGCGTATGCGGATAACCGGCGGGCAGGTCTTCGACCTGGAACAGGGCTTCGTTGCCCGGGATCTCTGCACCGACGGTTCCCTGATTTCCAACGACAGCGGCGACGGGACCGTCCTGGACGCTCCCGGCTGCTACGTTATTCCCGGCCTGGTGGACGTGCATTTCCACGGCGCTGTGGGCGAAGATTTCAGCGACGCCACCCCTGAGGGCCTGCAAAAAATCGCGGACTACGAGCTGTCCCAGGGCGTGACCTATATTTGCCCGGCGGGCATGACCCTGCCGGAAGATCAGCTGACGGCCATCTGTAAAACCACCGCCGCCCATCGGAGGGAGAACGCCGGGGGCGCGGAGGTGGTGGGAGCCCACCTGGAGGGTCCCTTCCTCTGCATGGCCAAGAAGGGCGCACAGAACGGCGCGTTCCTCCATGATCCCGACGGCCCCATGCTGAAGCGCCTCCAGGAGGCGGCGGAGGGCTGCGTGAAACTGGTCACCCTGGCTCCAGAACAGCCCGGCGCCATCGAATTCATCAAAGCGGCGAAGGAACTGGGGGTCCACGTCTCCGTGGGGCACACGGTTGCCAATTACGAGACGGCCAAGGCCGCCTTCGAAGCGGGGGCGGACCACGCCACCCACCTCTACAACGCTATGCCGCCCCTGGCCCACCGGGACCCCGGCGTCATCGGCGCGGCCTACGAGGTTCCCTCTGTCATGGCGGAGCTGATCTGCGACGGCATTCACATCCACCCGGCGGTGGTGCGCCTCACCTTCGGCCTGTTTGGAAAAGAGCGGATGATTATCATTTCCGACTCCCTCCGGGCCACGGGTATGCCTGACGGCGAATATCCCTTCGGCGGGCAGATGATCGAGGTACACGGCAACCGGGCCACCATCCTGGGCCACCCGGAGACGTTGGCCGGCTCCGTCACCAGCCTGATGGGCTGCCTGCGCCAGGCCATCTCCTTCGGTATTCCGGCGGCGGACGCGGTGCGGGCCTGCACCTACAACCCCGCCCGGTCCATCGGCATCGAGAACCGGGTGGGCACCCTGGATACGGGCAAGGAGGCCAGCGTCGTCCTGCTGGACCAAAGGGATCTGTCCATCCGCAACATCATCTTCAAGGGCGCGGCCGTCACGGCCTGATTTCCAATCTCTGCGTTGGACTTGGCGGGATACCCGCCTTTCCATAAATCAACGGGCCGGGCGGCGACTCCATTCCTATCGTCCCCGGCACCAAACAAAAAGGAGGAACCCCCCGCTTTCACTTGCGGTGCGGCAGTGTGGAGACCTGCCGTAATGCCTGCGGGAATGCGCTTCCCAGGGCGAGGCGGAGATGGCGGAGGCCGCTTCGTCAAAGTGAGTACGCTATGGCAACTCTGAACCTCAAGAGCATCAAGAAGATCTACCCCCACAGCGGCGACCAGAAGAAGGCCAAGAAAAAGGCGGCGGACCCGGAAAAGAAGGTCAACCTCCAGGTGACGGACAAGGGCGTCGTGGCGGTGCAGGAGTTCAACCTGGACATCGCGGACAAGGAGTTTATCGTCCTGGTCGGCCCCTCCGGCTGCGGCAAGTCCACCACCCTGCGCATGGTGGCCGGCCTGGAGGAGATCTCCGAGGGCGAACTGTACATCGACGGCCAGCTGATGAACGACGTGGAGCCCAAGAACCGGGACATCGCCATGGTCTTCCAGAGCTACGCCCTCTATCCCCATATGACGGTGTATGAGAACATGGCCTTCCCCCTGAAGCTCCGCAAGGTGGCTAAGGAAGAGATCGACAAGCGGGTCAAGGAAGCTGCCGAGATTCTGGATATCACCCAGTACCTGGACCGCAAGCCCAAGGCCCTTTCCGGCGGCCAGCGCCAGCGCGTGGCCATCGGCCGCGCCATCGTCCGGGAGCCCAAGGTGCTGCTGATGGACGAACCCCTTAGTAACCTGGACGCCAAGCTCCGCAACCAGATGCGGGCGGAGATCATCAAGCTCCGGCAAAAGATCAACACCACCTTCATGTACGTCACCCATGACCAGACGGAGGCCATGACCCTGGGTGACCGGATCGTGATTATGAAGGACGGTTTCATTCAGCAGATTGGCACGCCGCAGCAGGTCTTCGACCACCCTGCCAACCTTTTCGTGGCCGGCTTCATCGGCACGCCGCAAATGAACTTCTTCGACGCGAAACTCCTCAAGGAAGACGGCAAGTACAGCGTCTCCGTGGGCGGCATGAAGGTCGAGCTCTCCGATGTAAAGCAGAAGGTCTTGGCGGCTAAGAACGTGGGCTCCCAGGCCATCACCCTGGGCGTCCGTCCCAGCCACATCACTTTGGGTGACGGAGCCAACACCCTGACGGCCACTGTGGATGTGTCTGAGATGATGGGCAGCGAAGTACATCTTCATGCCAATGCCGAGGGCCGGGACGTGGTCGTGATTGTGCCCACTCTGGACCTCTCCAGCGTCAACTTCGCCCCCGGCACCGCTATCCACCTCAGCTTCGACGGCAGTGTCTGCCACATCTTCGACAGCGAGGGCAAGAACTTGGAATTCTAAGCGCCTCCGTTTTTCAGAAAGCCGGTACGGATTTTCCGTACCGGCTTTTTCCAAAAAGGTTGATTTTTCTGTTGGCTTCCTGTAAACTAAGCCTTGTCCCAAAAAATCTTACCAACAGGAGGCGCTCTATGAAAGAGCTTTTTCTTCTGGCCGCCGTCATCTGCTTCGGCATGGCCATTCTCAAATTCTACTCCGCCCAGATGAACCGCTCCAGCTCCTCCGCCGGGATTCAAGCCGCCGGCAAGGCCTGGACCACCCTCACCGCTGAGGAGGCCAAGGAGCGGCTGGACGCCAACCCGGACATCCTCCTCCTGGATGTTCGGACCCAGGAGGAGTACGACGGGGGCCACATCCCCAGCGCGGTGTGCTTCCCCAATGAGGACATCCAGCCGGACCTGCCCCTACCTTTTGAGAAGGATGCGGAGATCCTGGTCTACTGCCGCTCCGGCCGCCGCAGCGCAGAGGCGGCGGAGAAACTGGCGGCGATGGGCTATGCCAACGTGGCCGATTTCGGCGGCATCCAGGATTGGCCCTACGAAACAACTACAGACTGACAGGAAAAGCCACGCCTTACGGCGTGGCTTTCCTTGCGCTTAATTCTCCGGCACGGCATAGATGCCGTAGACGAAGTAATTCCGATCCAGCTCATACTGACTCACCAGCTCCGGGAAGACGGTGATGGAGTTGTCCTCGTTGAACTCGATTTTCAGCTCCCCGCTGTGGAGGCGATAGCTCTGAGTTCTCTCCGTCCCGTCGGAGGAGATGACCGTCACCGTCAGCTTTCCACCGTCGAAGTAGTCCGCGTCCATCTGGGCTTCGGTGGTCATGCCCAGTCCGGTGTCGACGGCCATGTCCTCCGGCGGGACCCAAAAGCCGTAGCTGGCCTCGGGGTCGTAGTCCTCCTGGAAGCTCTCCCCCAGGGCGGTCATCTCCGGCATGTACCAGGTTCCGTCGTCCCGCTGGCTGATGGCGGCGGGGACCAGGGTGCCTTCGGCCATGGCCTGGCGGTACTCCGCCATCTGTTCCTCCGTCAGGTTCTTCCGGGTGTAGTAGCTGTACAGCCCGCCCCGGTCGATGGACATTTTCACTTGCGCGATGTTCTCCCCGGCGATCTGGAACAGGCACCCGGTGAAGTCCCCGAACTCCGGCGTGACGCAGCCCTCCCCTACGGCAAAGGCGATGCTGCCGTCCTCCGCCGGGCCGTAGGAACTCTCGGTCATGGCGGCGTAGGCCGTCAGGCCGAAGGTGGGTACCAGCACCTGGGCCGGTGGAACCTTCTCCTGCCCCCCGGCGGGGCCGGAGGGCTCCGCCGCAGGCGCGGGCCGGAGAGAGAACCCCCCCAGCACCAGCGCCAGGGCGCAGGCGGCGCAAATGGCCGTCCGCAGCAGGGGCCGCATCCAGTTCCGCGGCATGGCCGCCGCGGCTGTATCAGCCGTTTTCAGCCGTCCCCAGCTTTGCTGTTCCCGGGCCCTTCCCGCTTCCGCCGTCCGGCGGCGGGCCTCAAAGAGCACCTTGTCATTCAGCCCGGCGGGCGTATGGATCTGTTCCGTCAGCTTCCGATACCGATTTTCCATCGTCAAAACCTCCCAATAAGTCCTTCAGCTCCGCCCTGGCCCGGCGGAGGCGGCTGCGCACCGTGGCCGCCGGAACGCCCAGCAGGGCCCCGATTTCGCCGCTTTCATAGCCCTCGCCGTAGAAGAGGTGGACCGCCGTCCGCAGCTTCTCGGGAAGGCGCCCTACCGCGTCCCACAGCTCCGCCGCCGCCTCATCCACAGGCCGGGCCATGTCCGGCACCTCGTCCAGGGAAATGGCGCCCCGCCGCTTCCGGGCCCGCCCCAAGTCGGCGCAGCGGTTCAGCGCCGTCCGGATCAGCCAGGCTTTCAGATGTTCCCCATCCCAACTGCCAGTCCGCTGCCCCAGCAGCCGGAGAAATACATCCTGGTAGACGTCCTCTGCGTCGGCGGCATTTTGCAGACGGCACAGGGCCAGACGGTATACTGTGTCGCCGTAAGTCTTCATGGCATTGCTCAGTTCCTGTTCTGTCAAGGCAATGCCTCCTTTCCTTCATCTAAGAACCTGTATTCATAACCAGGGGATACCGCAAGCCAGCATATCACAAGGGAACTCAACGACGTCCCGTTGGAAATGGCCACCCTAGCGGCATTCAAGGGTTCTACATGCAGATTCCAAAAAGCGCTTTTCACTGTTAACACGTCTAAAGGGGCCCTTCTGTTCACCTTTTCCCAGATTTTTTTGATAAAACAGGCGGACGCCTTGCGTCCGCCTGTTCGGGTTGTCAAAAATGCTTTTTGACAACCCGAGAAAATTTTCAAAACTCCACAAGAGTTCTGAAAACTTTCTCTCGATTTAAACGATGCAGGAAACCCTTCCTGGGTTTCCCGCACACACCCTTCCTTCCCGTCGAAGCAAATTTTCCGTTTTTCGACAGGCTGAACAGGCGGACGCCTTGCGTCCGCCTGTTCTCTCTATTCCGGCCTAATGCCATAGGTTTCAAACCGGCCCAGGAGGTTTTGCAGAGTCAGCTTCTGGGCCAAGAGCTGTTGATAAGTAGCGCCTCTCTGCTTCCCGGCCTCTCGGAGCCTGTCCAAGTCAAAGAGGACTTTGTTCCTCTCTTTTAAGAGGTCCTGATACATGCGGTCATAGGCCGCCAGGCGTTCCCGGTCTGTCATCATCTCACACATTGAATCGAAAATAGATCATATCGCCGTCCTGAACCACATAGTCTTTGCCCTCGCTGCGGAGAAGGCCCTTCTCTTTGGCGGCGGCGGTACTGCCGCATTTCACCATGTCCTCATAAGCGATAACCTCCGCCCGAATAAAGCCCCGTTCAATATCCGTATGGATTTTCCCGGCGGCCTGAGGGGCTTTCGTACCCCTCTTGATGGTCCAGGCCCGGCACTCGTCCTTGCCGTAAGTCAGGAAAGAAATCAGGCCCAACAACGCGTACGAGCATTTAATAAGCCGGTCCAACCCAGACTCCTCCACGCCGATTTCCGCCAGGAACATCTGCCGCTCCTCGCCTTCCAGTTCCGCCACGTCCTGCTCCAGCTTCGCGCAGATGGGCAGCACCTGGGCGCCTTCCGCTTCAGCCACTTCCCGAACCTGCTGGTAATACCGGTTGCTTTCCAAATGTGTAAAACCATCTTCGTCCGTGTTGGCGGCATAAATAACGGGCTTAAGGCTTAAAAGGTCGGACGTAGCCACCAGCGCCGCGTCCTCATCGGAACAGGAAAAGGTCCGGGCGGACTTACCGGCGTCCAAGTGCTTTGCCAGAGCTTGAAAAACTTCCACTTCATGGAGAAATTTCTTATCTCCCTTCGCGGCTTTCTGGGCTTTTTCCACCCGCCGGTTCACCATTTCCAAATCCGCCATTATCAACTCCAGGTCAATGGCTTCCATATCCCCCAAGGGATCCACCGGAACGTTGGTTCCCGCATCCGCCACCACATGCATAATGTTCTCGTCGTCAAAGCAGCGGACCACATGGACAATGGCGTCGGTTTCCCGAATATTAGCGAGAAATTTATTGCCCAGGCCCGCGCCTTTGCTGGCCCCCTTCACCAAGCCCGCAATGTCTACAAATTCAATAACCGCCGGGGTCTTTTTGTCCGGCTCATACATCTCCGCCAATTGATCCAACCGCTCGTCGGGGACAGCCACCATGCCTACATTCGGGTCAATGGTGCAGAATGGATAGTTGGCGCTCTCCGCCCCGGCGTTCGTGATGGCATTGAACAAGGTGGACTTCCCCACATTGGGAAGCCCTACGATTCCTAATTTCATAGCTTTCTACAACTCCTTTATTTTCAAGGGTTTCAGGGTTTTCCCCACACCCATTTACGCCATTTTCACATAGAGCTTTGGCATGGACGGACTCGAACTGCCGAACTGCCTGCACCAGCAAATCATTTGTCACTTGAACGTAGCGATCCATTGTCGTTTTAATATTTACGCGGCCCAGCGGATTCCATGGCACTTCCGGAGACATTTCTCCCTCGATTGCGCGGGTAGCATATGCGTGCCGGAGGACATGCATACAAAACCCTTTGACGCCCGCCGTGTCGCACAGTTTATAAAGGTGCGTCCCCTTGTGATATAGGCTTGGCGGATGGTAGTACCACAATAACGTACCGAATATTTACCGTCCTCTCTTTAGTAGATTCCTTTGCCGCATTCTCCACCTTTTAAGCTTTTACCCACCGCAAATCTGAGCTCCTTTCGTTCAACCAACGAACCAAGAGCTCAACATGATGTTTTATTATAGCACAGGGCTCCATGTTTCTCAATACCCATTCGGCAGTTATACCGCCAGATTCCTCCGAATTCTCTCCCCCGTGACGTTAGAGGCGCGGTTTCCAGAGCTGTCCGTCAGGACGTATTGCGTCAGGGATGTCTGCACAGACTTTTTCAGGGGGGCGGATTTTGTCCCGTATGCCGTCCCAAATCCCGAGCCTATCATCCCCAGCCCCGGCAGGCGGATGGAGCCAACGGCTCCCCGCAGGTGTCAAAGCCTGCCAACGCCAAACCGAACCCGAGAAATACTCCATAGACTCCAGCGCTCGCCTCTGCTTTTTCGGCAACAACTAGCACCGCGCATCTTTCCCTTTGAAACGCCCGGCCGATTCTCTTTTTATCCGAAAAAGAAAAGCAGCCGGACCCGGGCGAAGGAACGTAGAAGAAGTTCTCGTTTGCGCTTTGGTGCTGATCTCAGCGTATTTCCCGGCAGTCCTTGTGGGAGAGAACAAAGATGATCTTTTCATCATCCTAGAAGAAGACCCAGTTTCCCACGGTGATTGTCTTGTAAAGCGAACGAATAGCTGCGCCGCCAGAGACAATGCCGGCGGCAAGGAAAAACCGGGGCGCTTCCCCTCCACAGATCCCTTATAGCGGAAAAGATGCTGAATACAGCCCCGGAATTCTTCCTCGCGCTCCGTCCAGTCCTCGCCCCTGCCCTCATGGTAGATGGAGAGATACCTCTCAGCAATCGGAAGATACTGCCCGAAGGAGCTGGCGCCGTATTGATAGATCTCATAGGCCAGCCAGCCCGGTAAACTCTGCCTCTTGAATCAACGGCCAAATAATTACCGATTTCTTATCGGGGTGTTGTTTCCGCGGTTTCACTCCATTGCTGATTCGTTATCACTCCCCAACTGCTCCAGCTCTGGCATGGTCAAGCCGAAGACCCCCTCCGTCTCCTTCAAAAGCGGCAGGTATTTCTCGTCCAGCCGCTCCGGCAGTCCGGTGATCTCCCGGAAGAGATAATAACCCTCCCACATGTTCTCGGCATACAGCACGGTGTTCCGCTTTTGGCCGTTTTCCTCATAGACTGTCAGCATACCGGCAGCGTCCAGATCTTCCCGGTAGGTCTGGCCATCCACACTGTTCTCGTAAATCTGTCCCGTGGAGGCTGGGACCTGCTGTCGGGCCTCTACCACCTTCTTAGCGTTCTCCCCTGGAAAAGAGGAACGAAGCTGAGGAAAATGCCTGCAATTATTCCGAACTCCAAGCGGATCTGAAACCGTTCTTCTTACAGATGGGGACAAGACGCGGCAAGCCGCCTCATAGGCTTACATTTTTCAAATTTTCTCTTCCCACCGTTTCAACAAAAATATACTCAGGGGGCAAACACTTCCTCCTCCAACTTGCTGCCATCAATATCCATCCCCTTGCGCCCTTCTTCTGCCATACGGCACAGATACAAGAATCCGTTTCCCCACCATACTTCGCAGCGCAAAAACGGATTCTCGCAGGATTTAAACATATATTATTACCGGCAAATGCGGCTGGAAATTTAGACCTGCTGAAATTGCAGGAAAATACCTTTCCTGTATACAAAAACGGTATACATATTCTAGGACGCGGCTCCTCAGAAAGCCGCCTGATTCGAGCACTTAAAACCGGCGCGCCGGTTCATTTTAATATTACTTTCGAACAAAAAGGCCGAAAGTAATATATGCCAGGTTTTGCCCGCCGCCGGGGTAAAAGACCGGCGTCTCAGCGGGCATCAGCTCGTCCAAAGGTAGCAGAACACTCCGCAAAACTCCGGTCTTGACCCAGCGCTTATCCAGTAAAAAAACAGGGCCGGTCCTCATCAAGCCGGCCCTGGTTTTATTTGGTTTCCCTGTGTGAAAACCGGCTTCCGGCCTGGAAACCGCCTGCCTTGCGGCCCCGGCGATGTTGACAACGGAAATGTTCCGGCGTATGGCCATGCCCTCCAGGGACATACGCGCCGCCTCTCAGCCCATCATCAGCGTCGGGACAAACATAGACAGGGGCTGGCAGAAGGTCACCAGCAGCAGCACCAGAATCATCATGGCGTAAAAAGGTAAACAGGCTTTGGTCGCCTCTTCAATACGGATGCGGCCGATGGAGCAGCCGGCAAACAGCGCCGCGCCCACAGGAGGGGTGCAGAGGCCGATGGCCAGATTCAGAATCAACATAGCGCCGAACTGCACCGGCTGCATCCCAAGCTGTGTGGCCACAGGAAGCAGGATCGGGGTCAGAATCAAAATCAGGGGCCCCATGTCCATGATACAGCCCAAAACAAGGCACATAAGATTAATAAGGAGCAGAATGACAATGGGATTATCGGAGATACCCAACAGCAGGTTTGTGACAATAGTAGGAACTTTCAGATAGGCCAGCAGCCACCCGAACATGGAAGCGGTGGCGATCAGCGCCATAACCATGGCGATGGTCCGCAGGGATTTGCGCAGAATATTGCCAAACTGACGAAGAGGTATCTCCCGATAGACAAAGAACGTGACGATGAACGCATACACCACCGCTACGGCAGCAGACTCGGTGGCGGTAAACCAGCCCAAGATTACGCCGCCAACGATGATAATGCAGGTCATCAGCCCCAGCAGAGCGTCCTTTGTGGCAACCCAGATTTCCTTAGCGGAGAGCATACGGCCCTTGGGATAATTCCGCTTCCGGGCAATAATTGCGGTTATAATCATCAGGGCAATCCCCAGCAGGACGCCGGGAATCAGCCCGCCCATGAAAAGCTGTCCAATGGACACGCCGCCGCCCGCCGCCATGGCAAAGAGAATCATGTTGTGAGAGGGGGGGATCATCACGCCCTGGCAGGAGGAGGTAACGGTAACTGCTACAGAGAAATCCTTATCATAGCCGGAATCCGTCATCATGGGAATCAGGATGGAGCCGATGGAGGAGGTGTCCGCCACCGCAGAACCGGAGATGCCTCCAAAGAACATAGACGCCAGAATGTTTACCTGGGCCAGGCCGCCCCGCATCCACCCCACAAAGGCGTTGGCCAGTGTAATGAGCCGGCGGGAAATGCCGCCCTGGCCCATGATCTCACCAGCCAGAATGAAGAATGGGATCGCCAGTAGAGAGAAGGATTGGACGCCGTTAACCAGCCGCTGGAACAGCGTGGCCAGGGGGATATTCAAAAACAGCGCCGTGAGTACGGAGGAAATGCCCAGGGTAAAGGAAATCGGCATCCGGATCACCAGCAGGAAGACAAAGGACCCCAGCAAAATAGCAATCGCCATATTGGTATCAGGCATGAGAATCCTCCTTTCCGGCTTCCGGCTCATCTTCCAGAATCTTGCCGTTTCTCTTTGCCGCCACAAGGACGGCATTCAGCAGGACCAAAATGCCGGATAGGGGCAGAATGATGTAGAGCACCGCACTGGGGAGCTTAGTGGCGGGCATGGTGGAGAGCTTGGTCATATTCATAATAATAATTCCATAGTAGATCATCGCTCCCCCGAAAACGGCAATGAGGATATGGTCAATGCTCTCCAGCACACCGATGGCTTTTGCCGGCAGCTTGGCGGTAAACATTTCGATGCTGATATGAATTTTCTCCAGTACGCCAATGGCCATTCCGATCAGGCTGAACCAAACCAACATCAGTGTGGCCACCTCTTGGGTCCAGGAAAACCCCTGTTTGAAGACATAGCGCAGGATCACGTCGATAAAGACAATGACGGTTAGAATTACCATGCAGGTCATGGCAAACCACTCCAGGACCTTGAATAAGACCCGGAAAGTTTTTCGGGCTGCTTGCATAACCGGTCTCCTTTCAAATTTCGCTCTCTGACTTTAGAAAAGGGCGGCCGCTTCGGCCGCCCTCTTTCGGCGCAAAATCAGCCCAGAGCCTGGACACGCTCCACGATCGCCTTTTGATCGGCGTCAAGGAAGCTCTCATACATGGGGGCTACAGCATCCTGGAACGCCTTCAATTCGTCGGCGGTCAGGGTGGTCAGGGTGCAGCCCTTCTCTTCGGCAATCTTGGCGTTCTTGGCCTCAGATTCCTCCCAGGCGTCGCGGTGCCAAACCTCAGCCTCTTTGGCGCAGTCGAAGATAATCTGCTGGTCTTCCGCGGACAGCTTATCCATGGTCTGCTTGGAGGCCAGAATCATGTCGGGCATATAAGAATGGCCGTCGTAAGTCCAATAGGGGGCGACCTCCCAGAAGGACATTTCGATATAGGAAGTCATATTGTTCTCCGCTCCGTCCACCACGCTGGTCTGGATGGAAGAATAGGTGTCGTTAAAGGGCAGGCCCACACCGGCGGCACCCAGGTTCTCCATCAGCGCCAGCATCAGGTCAGACTCGGATACACGGATCTTCATTCCGGCCATGTCGGCAGGGGTGTGGATTTCCTTCTTCGCGTTGAAGAAGTTGCGGGAACCGGGATGGAGATAGGTAATTCCCACCAGGTTGTTGTTCTTAAAGGTTTCAAAAACCTCCTGGCCGATCTCGCCGTCCAGAACCTCGAAGAGGTGGTCCACGCTGGTGTACTCATAGGGCATCTGCAAGGCGTTCATCAGGGGAGCAAACTCGGCGGAAGCGCCGGAGGACACACGCGTGAAATCCAGGCCGCCGAACTGGCACTGTTCAAGCGTGGACCGTTCATCGCCCAGCTCACCGGCAAAATGGCACTCAATGGTAATGCGGCCGCCGGTTTTCTCGCTCACCAGGTCCGCAAACATCTGGCAGGCCTGGCTGGTGATATGCTCGGCGTTATGGCTGTTGGCCAAACGCAGGAGCATGGCGTCCCCTTCGGGAGCGGCGTCGGGGGCGGGCTCGGCGGCGCCGTTGCCGGAGCCGGCATCGGGAGCGGGAGTACTGCTGGGAGTATCTCCACCGCAGGCGCACAGGCCCAGCAGCATCAAAATCGTCAACAGAGTCGCGGCAAGTTTTTTCATGTCTTCTTCATCCTCCATTCAATATTCTGTTCTTATAAAACAGTTCTTGTGCTTAGTATAATTCAGCTTTGTCTGTTAAAAAATCGTAAAGTTTTGCTGTTCTGCCGTCAATTTCTTGTTATATGTCAACATACTCCCGCTAATTTTGTGTAAAAATAACAATAGCGGGCCGAACGGCCCGCTATTGCCCGTTACCTTTTGTATGCGTCCGGTAGACGGAAGGAGTACAGCCCACCACCCGCTTGAACGCCTTGGCAAAATAATTGGCATCCGGGTATCCCACCGACCGCCCAATTTCGCCGACGCTCATATCGGTAGAACCCAAACGGCGCTTCGCTTTTTCAATGCGGTAAGCGGTGAAAAACTCCAAAAAAGTCTTTCCCGTAATGGCTTTAACTTGCCGGGAAAAATAGAAGGGACTCATTCCCATGCTCCGCGCGGCGGACTCCAGGGAGATGTCCTCGGTGTAATGCTGATGGACCCAGACATTCAGCGCGGTTTCAAACGGCGTGGCCGCCGGGACCGGCGAAGCAACTTCAAAAAACTTTTGGAGGAGCTCTCTCAGGTCCGACTCTGATACGGGCTTAAGCAGATACTCCTCCGCTCCGGAGCGGAGGGCTTCCACAGCGTAGTCAAAGCGGTCGTAAGCCGTGAGGAAAACGATGTGGACTTCCGGCTGCTGGCATTTGATAACGGCGGCAGCCTCCAGGCCGTTTTTCCCCGGCAGCTCAATATCCATGAAAATGATCTGCGGCCGCACCTGCAAGGCCTTTGAAACCGCCGATGTCCCATCCCCCGCAGTTTCCACCAAAGCTTCTTCCCCCAAGACCGAGCGCAAGCGGGAAACAAAGGCCGCACGGCTCCGCGGCTCATCTTCCACCACTAATATCTTAATCAACGCCGCCGCCTCCCACTAAAATCCTGACAGACGTTCCCACGCCCGTCATACTGAACACATCGACCCGCCCGCCGTTCAGCCGCATCCGCTCTGAGATATTTTCCAATCCTACAGACTGCCTGTCTTTACCGGCGGGACGGCTCCCGCCCGTTTGAAAGCCGCACCCGTTGTCCGTCACGGTGATGGTGATTCCCTGCCGGGTTCTCCGGGTTCGGACACGGACCCGTCCTTGCTCGGAACACTCTTTAAGTCCATGGACAATCGAATTTTCCACTAAGGGCTGGAGAATAAATTTGGGAATCTTCGTATGGTTCAAAGCGGGGTCCGCAATCACCTCAAATATGATGCGGTCCCCATACCGGGTTTCTTGCAGTTCAATATAGTCCTGTAACAGCTGGAGCTCCCGGCCCAAGGTCACAATGGCTTCCCCGCTTTCCAGGGAGTAGCGGAAAAAACTGGACAGCCGCAGAATCAGATTTTCCGACAGGGGAGCGCCCTCCTCCCGCGCCAGGGCGGCAATGGTACTCAGTGTGTTAAAAAGGAAATGGGGCTTAATCTGGCTTTGAAGCTGCGCAAAGCGGATTTCCTGGAGCTTGCGCTGCATCTGGGCGGCCTCCACCTCTTTTTCCAGCAGGTGCTTCTCCATCTCGGACTGCTGCTCCAGCGCGTGGATAGTCCGGCGGATTTCCTGCTGCATCAAATTGAAGGACTGGGCCGCCCGGCCAATCTCGTCACCGCTCCGCACCTCCAGCGGCGGCGCGTCATAATGTCCGGCGCGAATCTGGTCCGCCGCCCGGCCCAGGTCCGCCAGGGGGCGGAGGACACTGCGGGTAAACACCACCAGGATCAGGAGCACAACCGCCGTAGTCGCCACAAGGAACCCTACAAACCGCTGGCTGTTGCGCCAATTTGCCGTCTCAATCTCATGCCACTGTTCACCGCCCTGAACAATCCGGCTGTGGAGCAGGTCCCGGGTATAGCCGTCGATATAGGCCGACTGGGTCTTCAAGGAGAGATACGGCTGGATATGGTCTTCTCCTTCCTCCAGCTCCAAAAAAGCCGTCTGGGACCGGCGATAAAATTCCATCGCATTGCAGATTGCCTGCTTCAGCATGTATTCCTCCCGCCGGTCCGCGGTTTTGTTTGGCCGCAGTTCCCACAGTCTCCGGTCCGTCTTGCTGATGGCGCTAAGATATTCTTCCCGGGTCTGTTCCGTAAAAATGGGCCTGATATAAGCTTCCAAAGATACGTTTTCCGCAGAGAAAGCGTCCAGGAAACCGGTGATATCCATGTAGTCGTGCATAATAATACTGGAAGCGCTGCTGAAACCGTGAAGGCGCAGCGTCACCATTATTACCAGCAGCCACGTCATAACCAGCATGGAACCCATTAAAAAGGTACTTTTCGTCCGGATTGAGGTGTCATACCATTTTTGAAGCAGCTGTCTCATAAAAAGACATCCCCTCCCTAGAGTCTGTTTTAAAACTGACAGAGTGCCGGATTGGGTTGGATTTTCCTGTCCGGCAAGGCGGCTTGACGCAGGAATCCTAACGGATTTCAAGGCAAATCAACGCAGTCCTGACGGGAATAGACGTCCCAAGACGGCGTTTTGGCGGTTTCAAAACAGGCTCTGGGCCCCACCAGGCAAATTCCTGCCGCTCTGGGGCTATTATAGCACAAATGAAGCGTCTTTTGTCAAGCCGCGAAGCCAGCGGGAGAAGTCTTGTGTTCCCAAAAAATCTATGGTATACTATTTTTATCATTCGATCCAACGTGAAGGGCCTCATATAAGCCCGCTGTATGGCGCGGGCGTTTCTACGGAGCCGCCGAAGGCTTCTGCTATGGGTGTCTGTACGGAGGGGGGAGGTCCCTGCCCGGACAGGCGTCCTTTTTGTTTTTGTACCGGCAAATTCATAAGGGGGTTGTTTCTATGTCCATTACCATTTTAAAAGGAGCCATCGTCTCCGCCCCGGCCCTGGGACGGCTGGAAACCACGGAAGGCGGCTATCTTGTGGCGGAAAACGGCAAAATTGCCGGAGTCTTTCCCGTTCTGCCGGAGCGCTACGCCGGTGCGCCGGTGGAGGATTACGGAGACGCGCTGATCCTGCAATCCCTGGCGGACCTTCATCTTCACGCACCGCAGTACCCCATGCTGGGGATGGGCATGGACCTTCCTTTACTGGACTGGCTGAACGCCTACACCTTCCCCACCGAGGCCCGGTTTGCCGACCCCTGCTATGCCAGAACCGTCTACCGCCAATTGGCCCGGGAGTTGATTGAAAACGGGACAACCCGGGTCTGCATGTTCTCCTCCCTGCACCGGGAGGCAACGCTGATTTTGATGGAAGAATTGGAAAAGGCGGGGGTCACAGGATACGTGGGTAAGGTAAATATGGACCGCAACGCCATTCCCGCTCTTCAGGAGGAAACGGAGGAATCCATGCGCGAAACCCTCCGCTGGCTGGAGGAATGTCAGAATTTCCGGTTGGTCAAGCCCATTCTCACGCCCCGTTTTACCCCTTCCTGCACAAACGATTTGATGGCGTTCCTGGGAAAGCTGGCGGCGGAGCGGAACCTTCCCATTCAATCCCACTTATCGGAAAACACCGGGGAAATCGCCTGGGTAAAGGATCTGCACCCAGACTGCGGGCAGTATTGGGAAACCTACCAAAAATATGGACTCTGGAACAACCGAACCTTAATGGCCCACTGCGTCTGGTCCGACCAGCGGGAGCGGACCGCTATGCGGACCGCCGGAGTCACTGTTGTCCACTGCGCAGATTCCAATCAAAACATCTGCTCTGGCACGGCTCCGGTGCGGGCGATGCTGAACGAAGGCGTAAACGTGGCTCTTGGCAGCGATATTGCTGGAGGCGATCATCTTAACATGTTTGATGTGGTAGCGGCTTCGATCCGCGCTTCCAAGGCCCGGCGAATCCTGGACGGTTGGGAAACGGACTTCCTCACCGTGGCGGAGGGCTGGTTCCTGGGCACCTCCGCCGGAGCGGCATTTTTCGAAGCGTCGCCGGGTTTCGCCCCCGGAAACATGCTCCACGCGGTAGTCGTAGACGACGGCGGCCTTCCGCAACCCCACTCTCTGACCCCCGCAGAGCGGCTGGAGCGCTGTGTTTACCGGAGGCAAAAGAACGCCGTACAGGCGGTCTGGAGCGAAGGAAAACGGGTATTTTCCAATACGTAAACCCTGCCCGCATGGTTTTTACCCAGTCCGGCGTGAGATTCCGCCTGCACAGTCGAACGCTCTCTTTTGTCCTACCATGTTACCGCACCGTCGATAGGCCTGGTACGTTTTTGGGGAGTTTCCTGTTCCATTAACCGTAGGGCTGCGGTCCTGCATTTTACAGCCGGCGCAACGGAAAAAATCCATGGATTCTTTTCCGTCCAGCGCCCGGCCTCACGGGAAGCGTGTTCGCGCCTGCTCGCCGGCGGAGATCCACCGGCCGGTTGAAAAGGAGCATCCGCCTCTTTTTAACTGCGTTGACCATGCTTCCGAATCCCAGCCCAAGGCTCACAACCCTCTCGGACGCAAATTGCCTTGGAGGGGGCTTCCCGCCCCCTCCAAGGCAATAATGCTATATGCAGACAAGTCCTCCTTACCGCGCTCTGACATGCGTTCCCGGATGAAATCCCATTAAATTCTATTTCACTTTTCCAGGGAACGCCCAGCTAAATTTTTAAAAACCCGCCGGCGCCTCCGCTTGCCCCACGATCCGGTAATTTATGCAAAGGCCCTGCCGCTGTACCACGCAAGTTTTCAATGTGAGCAGACCGTCTGTTTTATCTGCACGATCACAGCTCCCGCATCAAGTGAAATGTCTGCATCAGCTGCACCGAGCCATACCCCCACTGGTTATTCGGATAAGTCATATCTGTCCGCCGCAGACAGCCCCGGATCAGGTAAGCCCGGATTTGATACGTTCCCATCGCCGGATCGTTCCCTTCCCGGATGCCCCATTGCAGCAGCAGAGCACAGACGCCTGCCAAAACCGCCGCCGCCGCGCTGGTGCCGCTCATGAGGCCGGGGCCATAGGGGTAGATCCCCCGGACCCCTACGCCGGGGGCCGTCAGATCCGGCAGAATGCGGCCGTCCCAGGCAGGCCCCCGGGAGCTTTTGGCATACAGGCTTTTCCCGGCGCTGTCATAAGCGCCGCAGCAGATGACCCCCACAGCGGAGGCGGGGCAGGTAATGGTGTAGTCCGGCGACGCCGCCAAAAACTCCACCGTTGGAGACACGAAACCCGTCATGGGCAGCCACACCTGGTAGCTGCCGTTCAGCAAAATATCTCCGTGCAGCTGGATAGTCCACACACCCGGGGTAGCCCCCAAAATGCGGATGATGGACAGCTGCCCTCCGCTGCCCTCCACTGGGAAATGGTATTCAATCTGCACCCTGGCCGCCTCCAGCACCAGCTTCACATCGGCGGCGGGAACCGGTTCCGGCCGGGCGGGCACCCGGCCCACCAGCTCCCCGGAAGGGGAACGTACCGACAGTGAAATCCGGTCCGCCACCGTGTTCCAGACGGCAATGTACACATCTCCGGCGTTTTCCCCCACTTTTAAGTCTACTTTTCCCGGTTTCTCCCCGGGTTGAAGAATGCCGCCGGTGTGATGCCGCGCCTCCGCCTCATTCCCCGCCGCGGCACATAGGCAGACCCCTTTTTGGATCGACACCCCGCTCAGGTATTCCTCGAACACACTGTATCCGTCATGACTTCCGGCATTGGAGCCCAATCCCAAACAGATCACCACCGGCCGGCCCAGTTCCCGGGCTTTGCGGAGAATATATTCTACCCCCAGCATAACCGCGCTGGACTCATAGGCGTGTTCCTGCTCCGCCGGAACACAGTACTTCTCCCGGTAAAAAGGCCGGGCTTTTTTCAGCTTTACAGCAATGATCTCCGCGTCCGGAGCCCCGCCGGTAAAGTCCGCGGTTTCCCTTCCGGCGGCCACCGAAGCCATAAAGGTACCGTGCCCATCTTCGTCCCTCTGTGGCACCAGGGTATACGGATCTCCGGAAGCTAAAGCGGCGTCAATATCCGCTTTCCCGTACTCCCGGCCCAGGAGAAAACCAGCCGGGGGTTCTCCTTCGGCGGTCTGGTCATAAATATACTGGATTTTGCTGCTGCCGTCCTCATAGCGGAAAACCTCCTGCGTGTAATCAATGCCGGTATCCAGAAAACCGATCAGCACTCCCCGGCCTTTCAAGTTCAAATAAGGCTGGTTGTGTACCTGGGAAACTCCCGCCGCCTCTAAGGCGGGCCGGTCCAAAAGCCCCAGCACCACGGGAACGGAACTGACAAAGGCGGTTCCCAGCGCCTCCTCCAATTTGTGAAAGTCTTTTGCCTTTACATAGCCTAAAACGTACCGTCCCGACAGCATCTGCCCCACCACAATATCGGTGGAACTGCGGGCGTAGTCAAAAAAGGCGTCGGTAGCCCGGGTAACAAAGTCGACGGTATCGGGCGCATGGATAAACTCCAGCGCCTCCGGTGACAAACGCATTTTCAAAGCCCCCTTTCCAAATGACTGACCAGTTCGTTCATCGTCCCGCAGAGGTTCAGACGCCCATACCCCCATTGGGGGTTGGGATAGGCCAGGAAGGGACTGCGGAGGGCCCCTTTGCATAAAAACGCCTTCACCCGCTGGCCGTAAAGAAAGAGATCATTGCCCTGAACAATTCCCCACTCCATCATCAGCGCCGCGGCGCCGGAAACAAAAGGCGCCGCCATGCTGGTGCCGCTGTAAACGTCATAACCTCCGCCGGGTCTGGCAGACCGGACGCCTTCCGCCGGGGCGGTCAGATCCAGCAGTACCCGGCCTGCACAATCTTGGTCGCCCCGGCCGGAAAAGGGGCTGACGGTTTCCGTCTCCGTCCGGAAGCCGCCGACAGAGATGGGATACAGCGCCGTAGCGGGCAGGGTGATCGTCAGGTCCGGCTCCGGCTGAAGGAAAGCGGTCCGGTCGCTGACTTCCTCTACGGTGGGGAGCCACACGTCAAAACGCCCGTCCGCCACTTGCTTGCCGTAACACCGCAGCTTCCACAGTCCATCCAGGCCCCCGGCGGGAGCGTCCAATAAAAACAAAGCCTCCTGAGAGGCGCTGTAATGGGTGGGCACACCGTAAAACACCGACACCCGGGTAGACCCAAAGCGGAGAAACCGGGCCCCTTCCATCAGCGGCCCGGTGGACTGGCCATTGGGGAGAACCAGTTCGAAAACCACCTCATCCGCGAAATTTTTCCAGAGGGAGAGATAGATCTCCTCCCGCAGCGTGGAAACCGTGAACTCCACATCCAGCGTCTCTCCTTCCGACAGCCGCCCGCGGAAATGATGTGCGCCGGACCCCTCGTTCCCAGCGGCACAGACGACAACACTCCGCCCCCGCTGGGCGGACTGATCGATGTAAGATTCAAAAAGCGTCTGTCCCTGATGAGAGCCGCAGTTGGTGCCGTAGCTCAAATTCACCACACAGGGCATTCCCCGCTCCTCCGCCTGGTCCAGCAGGAATTTAACTGCCCGCATAATATCCGTAGTTCGGGCGCTTGAGAGCTTTACCGCCGCAATGGAGGCGCCGGGAGCCGCGCCGCTGCGCCCGGCGGCAATGGCCGCGACGGCGGTGCCATGACCGGCGACGTCCGCCGAAGGGACAAGCTCTGCGGCAATTTCCTCCCGCGTATAGGCGGCCCCGTGGAGAAACCCCCGGGGAGGTGTCCCTTCCGCCGTCATGTCCCAGAGAGCCACGACCCGGCTGCTTCCGTCTTCTCCCTGAAACTCCGGGTGAGTCAAATCCAGCCCCGAGTCCACAAAACCGATCAAGACTCCCTGTCCTGACAATCCCAGGCCGCTCTCCCGCTGGACCGGCGGAATGCAGGATGCCTCCAGGCTTCGGTCCGCCAGACCGCTGAGACGGCGGGCCGGTTCAAAACTGGTAATCTGCCGGTGCTCCAGCAGCCTCCCCGCCGCGTAATCTTCCAGTTCCATGATGGCAAACTGAGCGTCCAGCAGCTCTGTGGGATACCCCAGCGAGAGGATGTCTCCTGTGTATTTAATAATATACTCCATACGCACCTCCTATTTCTGTGCTCTCAGGCGGTGTCCGGCAAGCGCCGCCCGCATAAGATACTATACGGAAAGGAGGAGCTCCCTTATGAATCCATCTTATTTGGACAAAGGCAGTTTGCAAATTGCAGTCACGGCAGGGGAAAACCCCACGCCTGTCCCTAACGCCAGGGTACGCGTCACCGACCCGGCCAACGGAAAAATTTTGGAAGAGGCCGTCACCGATTCCTCCGGCCAGACTCCGTTTATCGAGCTGCCCGCACCGCCGATCGAGTGGTCCGTGGCGGAGGGGGAATCTGACCAGAGGCCCTACGCTGTTTATAATGTAACTATTTCCGCCGCGGGCTACCAGACCCTTCACATCGGCGGTGTGGAGCTGATGCCCTCGGGACAGTCCATCCAGCGGGCGGCACTCCCCGGGGCAACCGCCGGCGGCTTTAACGTGCGCAACCTTCTCATTCCGCCCCATGCCCTCTGGGGGGAGCCCTCCTCCCGTCCGCCGGAGGAGGAGGTCAAACCCCTGCCGGAACAGTCGGGGTTAGTCGTACTGCCGGAGCCGGTGATCCCGGAATTTATCGTGGTCCACGCCGGGCGGCCCGACGACGCCTCTGCTCAGAACCACTGGGTCCGCTTCAAAGATTACATCAAAAATGTCGCGTGCAGCGAAATCTACTCCACTTGGCGGACAGAGGCGATCAAAGCCAACGTCCTCGCCATCATCTCCTTTACCCTGAACCGGGTATACACAGAATGGTATCGCGGGAAGGGCTATGACTTCACGATCACCAGCTCCACAGCCTTCGATCAGTCCTATTCCCACGGGCGGACAATCTTCCAGGAGGTCGGCGTAGTCGTAGACGATCTCTTTACCACATACGTTACAAAGGAAGGCATTGCCCAGCCGCTTTTCACCCAGTACTGCGACGGGCGGCGGACTCAGTGCGGCGGGCTGAGCCAATGGGGCTCTCAGGCTCTGGCGGAACAGGGCTGGGACGCTGTTGGTATTCTGAAAAAATACTATGGCGCAGAAATCTTCCTGAAAAGCGCGGAGAAAGTAGAGGGAGTGCCCATGTCCTATGGCAACCAGGTCCTCTCTCCGGGCAGCGAAGGAGAGCCGGTGCGGACAATTCAGGAACAGTTGAACCGCATCTCCGAAAATTTCCCCGCCATTCCAAAAACTCGGGCAGACGGAATCTACGGCCCAGCCACCCAGGCGGCGGTGATTGAGTTCCAAAAGATTTTCCACCTGCCCCAGACCGGCAGCGTGGACTTCGCCGGATGGTACGAAATCTCCAACGTCTTCGTAGCGGTGGCGGAACTGGCATAAACGCCCCGGCGGCATCCTCTCCCAATCGCGATCACAGCCCCGCTCAGCCGGCAAGCCCTTTCGGGCTCTCCGGATTGAGCGGGGCCATTTTATCCGCAAGGAAGCTAGACCCTGTTTGAAAAATGCCAAAACGCCCAAACGGCGGATCTTTTTCCGCGGATGCTTCGTTAATTTCCCTTGAAATCCGTCAGGATTCCTGCGGAAAATCGCCTCTCCCAGCGTAAAAATTTCTCGCCGTTGGGCATTCCGGCAATTTTCAAACAGGGCCTATTCTTCCGGGACCTCCAAACCGGGAAGCACTCCAACTGCGGCTTCCTCTTCTTCCGGCATAGTTCCATTTTCAACGGCAATGCTGTTTTTCAACGTCTGGAATAACTCTCCGATATAGAAAAGACTTTTTGAAGACTGCTCAAAAGCGTCGCATTCCCGCTCCGCCAGTTCCATATGAGTCTTCCACTCTTCGGAGTTCCTCCGGAATTCTTTCGCGTACTCAAAGTGGGAGTAGGCATATACCAGCTGGACATAGTAAAAAAGATTCACTTCTTCCTGCGGCCGCAGCAGGGAACCGCCGTCTGCGAAAGCGGCTTCCCCCCGTGTTTCTTCCTCTTCAAAGAAGTTTTCGCAATAGAAGCCGGCTTCCTCATACCGTCCGGCGTTGAACGCGGTAATCGCCGCCAAAGCGTACTCCGTGTAAAAAAGCCCCTTTGGTTCATACTCTCCGACCGGCTCCGTTTCCCCCAAGCTGCTTTGCAGCATGGTCCTGGCCAGAAGCAGCAGTTCCTCCTCCCGCGAGTCTTCCTCCACCAGAAGCAGCTGTTCCTGAACCTTGGCCAAAAGCTCTCCGGCTTCCCCGGCGGAAAAAGATTCCTGCCCCGACGTTTTAAAATACCAATCGGCCTTCATCAACGCCTGCTCAGGATTGAGGGCTTCGCCTTCTTCTTTTCCCACGCCGGCAATATAACCCCACAAATCTTCGTTCCGGTTTGTCGCAAACAGATACCGGACCAAATAAATCTCCTCCGGCCCGCTAAGTTCCTTCTCCTTTTCCAAAGCGTAAATGTCCGAAAGTAGAAACGATTCATCCCTTCCCATCAGATCCGCGCAAATACAGCGGAGAATCTTTACCATCGTGCTGCCGCCCTGGAAATGCTCGTCGGCGCCACACAGGAGCTGATAGGCGTTTTCGATATTCGTGTTTTCCGCCAGAGCGCAGGCACTGTACAGTACGATCATAGAAAGATCCCACGGATCATGCAGCAGGATCGTTCCGGCGTCTTCCATCAGCCGGGCCGGAGGCTCCTCATCCGCCCACTCCCGTGCCCATTCCTTATAATTTGAAAGGTGACTTCCCCCTGTTCCCGGCTCAAGTTCCAACGCCAAGTTCAGGCATTCCCTCATATGAGGAATATCCTCCAGGGCATGATAGATAAGGGCCATGTTATCATACCGAACCGCACTGCTTCCAAACCGCTCTTCCGCCTTTTGATAATACTCCAGCGCATTGCGCAGACAGTCCCATTCGCTGTACCCCGGGAGGTATGTTCCTTCGATGTAGGCATAATGCCACATAAACCCGATGTATTCCACATCGTCATCCGTACAGCGCCCCTCCAGGAACAGGTCATACGCACTTCTCAAATAGTCATGTACGTCCAGGCCCGGCGCAAAGGAGCCGGCAAATACCGCATCCATATAGCCCCGGAAGTCCGTTGGCTCTGCAACCTCCTCCGGCGGCGCGGACTCCCCGGACAGCCCGCCGCCCGCATTCGCCACAGCCGGAGGCGTTAACAGATCGCTCCCGTCTCCGATCCGCTCCAGGACATCCGATGAAAGCGCGAAAGGGTAGGTGTTCATGCGGGAATTTATCAAGAAGGAAACGGCCTCAACCGGGACCGGCACATGCGGCCTCCGCACCAGGCGGAAAGAGTTGAGGAAAAACTGCGCGCTGTTCAAAAAAGTAAGTACTACCAGGAAGATGCCGGAAAGCGCCATGGCCAGTTTACGGTTCTCCTTTGCCCCATGCAGCAGCCAGCTGGCCAGGGCCGACGCGAACAAGGGAATCAGAAAGCCCGTGCCATAAACCTTCCCGATTCGTTTCAGCAAGACCAAGAACCCCTCTTCCTGCGGCATGGCCCCCATGGTCCAAAAGAAAAAGCCCACCGCAAGCCCAATCTCCAATAAAAAGAGCAAAATACATACGACAAGATGGCTGAGCAGCTTTACCCCCCTATTTCTGAAACAACTCCCTCCAAGCAGCAATTCTGTCAACAGCGCCGAAAGAATCGCGCCCATCGTCAGAAGGCTGTACCCAATCGCTTTTGAAGACTGAATGGCGGACACAAAATCTTGCAGTCCCATAAACTTCTCTCCTCTCTCACGGGAAATGTATCCTCCGCTTTATGTCGATTTTAGCACAGTCTGGAAAAAAAACAACGATTCTTTCACAATGTGTAAACAGTATGTATAAAAATATTTACAGATTATTTGACATATGTTAATATAAAGTTACATTTTTTGCTGACACTCATCATCTTTGTTTTTTCGTCAAAATCACGAAAGAGAGGAATTCCCATGGCCATCAGCGAACTGGATCAACTTTCCCCCAAGGCGCTTATGCAGAGAATCACCGACGAGCTGGAAGGTGTTATTATCACAGACGCGGAAGGGCGCTACATCTACGTCAATCACCGCTGGAGCTCTTTGACCGGCTATTCGCTTGCCCAGGTAAAAGGGCGGTACGTACGGGATATCGTCCTGAATTCCCGGGTGGATGAGGTACTGAAGAGCCAGAAATATGTATCCGGCGATGCGGTTTTACTGAACGTCCGTACTGGAGAGGAAGTCCCGGTCTACTGCTCCTATACGCCCCTGTTTCAAGACGGAGAAATGGAGGGCTGCTTTGTCTACATGATTCCGAAAAGCGAACATGCCTCCATGGTGATCCCTCCCAATGTGACAACCTTGCTGGAAGCGTTGAACAAACGGCTGCTTCTGGTACAGCCCTGCTCCGTGGTCGTCTCAAACCCATTGGACAACATCATAGGAGACAGCCCGGAAATCACAAAGATGAAAAATGAGATCGTCTGCGCCGCCCGCTCCTCTTCTACCGTTTTGATTGAAGGGGAAACCGGCAGCGGAAAAGAGCTGGTCGCCCACGCCATTCACGAACTGAGCCCCCGCCAAAGCCACCGGCTGGTAAAGGTCAACTGTGCCGCCATCCCGTCGGAGCTGTTGGAGTCGGAGTTCTTCGGCTACGAAGAAGGCGCTTTCACCGGGGCGCGCCGGGGGGGACAGGCCGGTAAATTCGAAATTGCGAACAATGGCAGTTTATTCTTAGATGAGATCAATCAAATGCCCTACGCCCTTCAGCCAAAGCTGTTGAGGACACTGCAAGAGCGGGAGATTGAGCGGATCGGCTCCTCCGCCACCGTCCCCGTTGACACGCGGATTATCTCCGCCACCAATGTCCCCCTGAACCAACTGGTACAGGAGGGAACCTTTCGCAGCGACCTTTACTACCGGCTGAATGTGATTAAAATCCGCATCCCGCCTCTGCGGGAACGCCGGAGCGATATTCCCCAGCTGATTCACCATCTGTTAAAGCACCTAAACTTCCGGCTGGACCTGCAAATTCCCGGCATCACATCGGAAACGGTGGACCGGCTCATGGAATACGATTGGCCCGGCAATGTACGGGAATTGCAAAATGTGCTGGAGCGGGCCATGAATTTGGCCTGGTTTGAAACCCTGGAGTGGAAATACTTTTCCGATTATTTCAGCCATCCCGCGTATCCAACGCCTCCTTCCGCCTCCGTGGCTCCCATGCCCCAAGAGCAGCGGAATTCCTCCACCCTCCGGCAGCGCACGGGAATTGCCGAGCGGGAAATCCTCATCCGGGCGCTGAGCGATCACCAGGGAAACAAGGCCGCAGTGGCGCGTGAGCTTGGAATTTCCCGCACAATCCTTTATCGGAAACTCCATAAGTACAACTTAATATAGGAAAAGTGCCTTGTGCAATCTGCCAAAAAACGTTCGGTGCAGATCGTGTCTTTTAAAAATTTCATGGTTGGCATATTTTTTGCTTTATTATTTGGGCGTCAGGGCCTTGATAAACCAATCATTTAGGAGGAGGGAACGCCTATGAGGGAAAAGCTTGCGGTTTATGGCACCGGAACCATCGGCGCCTGCCAGGCAACGCTGACTTCCGGAAACGGATACCCTACGGCAGTCATCGGTCATTCGGAAGCAGGCCTGGTCCGCTGCCGGGAAATGATCCGGCAAAACTGGGATGACCTGATTGCGGAGGGTCTGGCTACGGAGGCCAATAAAAAGGCCGCTATGCGTCTGATTTCCATTACCAATGATCCCGCCGCCCTGGAGGGCGCCGCCGTTGTCTTCGAAGCGGTGGCGGAAGACCCGGCTGTCAAGCAGGAGGTCTATGCAACCATTACACGGTATGGCGGGGAAAAGCTGATTGTCGCTTCCACCACCTCGTCGATCGACGCGGAAGTTCTGGCAAAGCGCATCCAAAATCCCTCCCGCCTCTTGATCGCCCATCCCTTTCAGCCGGTCCACATGCTGCCTCTGGTAGAGGTTGTCCGGCATGAACAGACCTCTGAAGAGGCTGTGGAGAAAATCTGCGGGCTGCTGCGAAATTTGAACCGGCAGGTAGTCGTACTGAACCGCAGCGTACCGGGCTTCCTGGTCAACCGGTTCGCCCAGGCGCTGTTCCGGGAGGCGATCTACCTCATGGAACAGGGCGTTACCACAGCGGCGGATATTGACCGGGCCGTTCAATACGCCGTAGGGATGCGGTATGCCTCCATCGGCCTTCTGGAATACTACGATGCGGTGGGCTTTTCTCTGGAGAAAACCATTGCGGAAAACGTGTACCCCAGTTTGTGCGATACCAAGGAAATTCAAAGAACAACCCTGGAAGGGCTTGCCTCCGGCCAGACGGGACAAAGCGCCGGGCAGGGATTATACGATTGGTCGCGAAAGGACGAAGCCGATTTTCGGAGAAGAAAACAGGCCCCCTATTTTGAGGGGGTCCGGCTCTGGACCATGCCGGAGTAAACCTTCTCTTTAGAAAAGAAAGGATGGAAAATATGGAACACAACAACTGGAAAATTACATGCCTGTTTTACGGCACCCTGACCGCCCCAAAAGGCATTTTCTGTGCGGGCCTTGACAATGATAAAATCATGCCCTTCGTCTATTCCGGCTATCTGCTGCGCAACGGCAAACAGACGATCTTGGTGGATACCGGCGTCCATCAGGACAACATCCACGACGGCAAGGCCTGGGCAGGCTGCCCCGCAGTGGGCGGCAACCAGTACGTGCTGGACGCGCTGAAGGGCGAAGGCCTGACTCCGGACGACATCGATATTGTGATGTACACCCATCTGCACAACGATCACGCCGGCGGGTGCGCTCTGTTTCCGAACTCCCTGCATCTGTTCCAGAAGGATGAATACGCCAATATGATCAATCCCCTTCCATCCCAGAAGATCCGCACGGATTATGATCCCCGCACTCCCGGCGACATCGCCAAACTGCGGCATATTCAGATGATTGACGGAGACTTTGACCTTGGCAACGGCCTCCGGCTGGTAAAGGTGCCGGGTCACACCCTGGGCGGCATGGCAATTCAAGTACAAACCGCCGAAGGAAAATACGTAATCACCGGCGACATGCCTCACCTGGGCTGCTCTTTGTTCCCGAAGCTGGACAAAATGGAGCTGCTGGACGGAACTGTGGCAGACATCACCCCCGCCCCGGATCTTTACGGTCCCTATATCATCAACGGCGTCATTTACGACCACTACGCCTGTTACGACAGTTTTGACAAGATTATGCTGCTGGGCGAAGAACGGGACCCCAAGTGGTTCCTGACCGGTCATGACATGTGGTGTGTGCGGAAAAAATACTTCGGATAACGAAGCTGCTCAAATCATCTGTGTGTAAGGAGGTCTTTCTATGACGTCACAGGTTTGGATGATCCTGATCACCGTAGTCTATGTTCTCGCAATGATGCTTCTCAGCTGGTATATCGGAAAGAAAACCACGAAAGATGAAACGGAATTCATGGTAGGCGGGCGGGAATTTACTCCGCTGATGACGGCTGTGGGCAACGGTTCCATCCTGATTTCCGGCGGATATCTGCCTTCTATCATCATGTACGGCTACATGTTCGGCATGGGCGGGATGTGGTTCTACCTGGGCTGGGGCACCGGGGCGCTGGTGGCGTGGCTGTGCTGGGCCGGCTTCTGGCGGACTTCCGGCGCCCTGACGCCCACCGAGTGGTTTGAGTACCGCTATGGCAAGGGAGGCCGTATGGCGATTACCATTGTGATCCTCTTTGCCTCCCTGGCCATCTTGGGCTGGCAGTATGTGGGCTGCGGCGATACCATTGGCGGCGCGCTTGGCATTGACCCCAAGCTGGCCATGCTGCTGGTCGGCGTGGTGGTAACCGCCTACGTGGTGTTCGGCGGCATCTGGGCCGCCACCGCCACGGATTTAATCCAGTTCTCCTGGGTCTTCGTCATCCAATTCATTATCCTGCCCATCTATCTGATTATCAAATACGGCATGCCCGACGCTGCCGCGCTGCCGGAAAATTTCCTCAGTCTCCCCTTCGGCTCCATCCCGGTGGTCCAGTTCGTGGCACCTTCGGTCATTACCTTCTTGATGATGCACCAGTCTCTTTTGAACCAGTCTCCCTACTGGGCCCGGGCGGCCGGCACCCGCAGCCTGAAAGCCTGCAAAAAAGGCTGGATGTGGACGGTCATCATCGCCTATTTCACCGGCGTCGTGGGAGCCTTCACCGGCTGCTATGCCCGCCAGCTCCTCCCCAATTTGGAAAGCGCCAGCACTGCCTTCGGTTCCTTGATGAACATCCTGCCGATTCCGCTGGCCGCCTGCATTATGGCCGGTCTGATGGCGGCCACGATGTCCACCTGTGATATCTATCTGGTTTCCGGTGTTAATCAGCTGGTCCGGGACGTAGCCCAGTATTTCCTGAAGATCCGCAACACCAAAAAGCTGCTGCAATGGGCAAAATGGGGTACGATTATTTACGGCATGGCCTCCGTGGCTTTCGCGATCTTCTGGAAGGGCGGGCTCAGCTACCTCTTCGCCTTCGGAACCGGTGTCGGCGCGCCGCTGTTCGTGTACTACCTGGACTCCTGGCTGCTGCGGGTAGGCAATCAGAAAGGGGCCATTGCCTCCGTAGCCGTCTCCATGGGCATCGTCCTATACTGGGATATCCTCACCACAAATTCCGCCCAGGTCAACAGCCTGTGGCTGATCTTCCCCGCCTCCCTGATTACTCTGGTTGTTGTCAGCCTGCTGACAAAAACGGACACGGTCGCCCCGGTGAACGAGAGCAAAGGACCTGACCCGCTTCAGACAGAGGTCTTGAAGACGCTGAAGCGCGGCTATGGAAATACCGGCGCGATCATCACCAGAATGACCCGGTATTGCAACGACCACCAGCTCCAAGCGGCCAGCGTTCACAACGCCCTGGATTCCCTGGAAAAAAGCGGTTACGTAAAACGAAGAGGCCAGCGCCTTATTCATCAGCTTTACTTCTCCCTGACGGAAAAGGGCGACGCCGCCGCTGCTGCGCACATGAACGCCGCCGAGCTGGAAGTCATCTCCAAATACGGCTTGGATGACCAAGCCATGCAGTTTATGCGCTGGATCGAGCATGGCGACGCATCCATGAGCGAGATCTCCAGCAAGTATTCCATCTACATGATGGAGCTGAGCGCTATCTCCGAGCATCTTTCAGAGTTGGGACTGGTACGCGTCTTCGGTCAAACCCGTTTGCGGGCCGGATTGACCGACGCCGGCCGGCAGCTGCTGCAAAAATCCTCCGCGGGCTAAGCCCAAAAATCGCGCTGTCAAGTTAGCACAGAAAATGGCTGTCACCTTCCGCAACATATTGTGAGCAATCCTCTTCGGTATTTCGAATTTGTGCTTATTGTACAAAACTATTTGTAGAAATATGTCTATATCAACGAAATAACAGCCGTTTTCTTTCTGAGAAACCGTCATTTTACCTCTGGACTCCTTTTCAAAATGTGATATGCTACAGTTAGTACAGTTGAAAAGAATTCATAGGATTCTTTTCAGCGCGGCGCTGTAAAACAGCGCCGCAAGCCGCGCAAGCAGCTTTCTGTGCTCAACTTCATAGGGAACGCATGGGCGCTTTGCGCCCCGGTGAACCTTTGGTTCACCGGTAGAAGAGAAGTAAATACTTCTTTTCTGCCGCGTTGCCTATATGAACTGCTACCATCAGTGAAAAGGAGGCGATTCGTATGTTTGGGTGGTTCAAAGACCTCGTCAGAATCCGCTATCAGGAGCTGAATACGCTTCGAAGCGAATTGCGCCGCGGAGCGAACCAGTAAGCGCCCGGTAATTTGAACGGCGCATCGGATATGACACGCAAAGAGCGCTTCCGCTCCGGCTTTTGCCGGAGCGGAAGCGCTCTTTCCATATGAACGCCGCCCTTTGCCACGGGAATCTCCCCCTGATTTAAATCCCGTCTCCGCTGTTGTACTTTGTGCGGATCAAAATATCCGTATAGAGGAGCTCCCTTTCCGGCGCTTTCCCACTCAGCAAATAACGATACAACAAGAGAAGAGGCTGCCGTCCCTGCTCAATGGCCACCTGATCCAGCACAAAGCTCAAATCCCCACTTTGCAGCAGCTGCCGGTTGGGAGTATTTAAGTCATAGGCCACCACCCGGACCCGGCCCTTCCGCCGCTCGTCCTCAATGGCCCGGCAAACGCCCCGCTGGCCGTTGGAAGTGATATAGACACAGGCCAGGGAGGGGTATTCCCGGAGGGTGTGCTGGGTAATTTCGTGGGCATAATCATCCCGGTCGAAGCAGGGCTGAAAGGGAAGAAGCTGAATATCCGCTTCGCCTGCCAGCGTATCCAGGAAACCCCGGAGGCGGCTGTAGTGGGCGCCGTTATTGACATGCCCGGCAATGGGGAGGACCAGCCCGCCGCCGGGGAGCATCTGCCGGATCAAGCCCGCCGCTGTCTGCCCCGCCCGGTAGCTGTCCATGCCTACAAAGCACAGCCGTTTGCTGTCCGGTGCATCGGTGTTAAACGTCACAACCGGGATGCCCTGCTCATGGAGCTGGCCGATGCGCCGGACCAGATCCGGGGTGTTGCCCGCGGCGATGGCCAGGCCGTTAGCTCCCCATTCCAGCAGCCCATTGATCTGTTGGAGAACTTTGGCAGTGTCCCTTCCCTGGACCTCCCGGATGTCCACCTCCAGACCGGAGGCCCGGAGCTCCTCCGCCGTCTGCCGGGCCCCGGCAGCCACGTCCTGCATGGTAGGCGTTTCCGCCGACTGGAGGATGGCCCCCAGGCGAAGGTTCTGCCGGGCCCGGACCAGGGCCTGCCCAATCGAATTGGGGCGGTAACCCAACTCCTCCGCGATCTTCTGGATACGGGCCGCCACTTCCGGATTTACCCGCCCCCGATTGTGGAGCGCCCGGTCCACTGTTCCCCTGGAAACTCCCGCCAGCTCGGCAATTTGCTGTGAAGTCACTGCCATGGCGCACCCCTCCTTGCCGCTCATTAGAGAGTATTATAGCACAGGCCCGCACCTCTTGGCAAGGGCATTTCCCGGATCCGCTTAGATCGAACGCTATTGCACGCATTTTTGGGGCCAAAGGGGAAGAATTGCACAAGAAAGCCCTCCCGGCTTTTCCGGCTCCTCCAAACTTTTTGTTTTTGAGAATTTTTACAGAAAATCCCCTTGCAGCCGCAGAGATTCTGTGATATTTTGTTATTAGTCAATCAAACGCCCCTCCGAGAATTTCCGAAAGCGCGTTGCCGCGCGCGCTCTGAGGGGCCGCCTGTCTTTCTCTCCGATGCGTGCGTTTTGCGTGCCTCCTGTTCCTTTTCGGAAAACAAGAATGGAGGCTGTAACAATGGCATTCTTCAGTTCACTTGCATGGACGCTGATCTCCTTCGTCCTCTTCACCGCCCTGGTGGCGATTATCTCCAGCTGGAAGACCCGGGGAGACGACCTGGACTCCGCCGAAGGCTACTTCCTGGCGGGCCGGGGTCTGCCGGGCGTCGTCATCGCCGGGTCCCTGCTGCTGACCAACCTCTCCGCCGAGCAGTTAGTGGGCCTGAACGGACAGAGCTGGGCATCCAACATGGGTCCCATCGCTTGGGAAGTTGGGTCCATGTTCACTCTGCTGGTGCTGGCCTATTACTTCCTGCCCCGCTATTTGAAAATGGGGGCCATGACCATCCCATCCCTGATGGAGGTCCGCTATGGCAAGGGCACCAAGACCATGTTTTCCCTGGTCATCGTGGTCATGTACTCCATCCTGAACCTGCCGGTGATCCTGTACTCCGGCGCGGTGGTCTTCGAGCAGATTTTCGGCATCTCCGACATGCTGGGCATGAGCAAGTTCCAGTCAGTGGCCATCCTCTGTTTCATCATCGGCGTCATCGGCGGCTGCTATGCCATTTTCGGCGGCTTGAAAGCCGTGGCAGTGTCGGACACCATCAACGGCATCGGACTGATCATCGGCGGCCTGATGGTTCCCTTCCTGGGCTTCGCGGTGCTGGCCCAGCAGACCGGAGGCCACGGTATCCTTGACGGCATGATGTACATCGTCCAGGCGGACCCGGCGAAGATGAACGCCGTCAACGCCTGGAACGCGGCGGAGCCGGAGGTTCCCTGGCCCCTCATCATCACCGGTATGTTCTTCAACAACCTCTACTGGTGGTGCACAAATCAGTCCTTCGTCCAGCGGGCCCTGGCGGCCAAGTCCCTGAAGGAGGGCCAGAAGGGCGCGATTTTCTGCGGCTTCCTCAAGTGCTTAGGCCCCCTGTACCTGGTCATCCCCGGCATCATCGCCTTTTACCTGCCGTCCATTCAGGACGCCATCGCGGCCGCTGGAAACAAGGCCATCGATTTCGCCTATCCGGCCCTGATTACCGCCATCATTCCCAAGCCGGTGATGGGGTTTTTCGCCGCCGTCATGTTTGGCGCAATTTTGTCCTCCTTCAACTCGGTGCTGAACTCCGCCTCCACCATGTTTACGCTGGACCTGTACCGCTCCGCCTTTAAGCCCGGCGCCTCCGACGCTCACTGCGTCAAAGTGGGCAAAATCTACGGTACCATCGCGGGCTGTGTGTCCATCGTAATCGCCCCCTTCGTCATGAACGCCTCCGGCATTACCACTTTCCTGAACTCCATGAGCCAGTTCGTATCCCTGCCGGTGCTGTGCACCATCCTGGGGGTATTCCTGTTCAAGCGCCTCCCCGCCTATACGCCGAAGGTCATCACGATTTTCCACGTGGTCTGCTACGGCGCGTTCCTCCTCATCGCCCCCAGCTACCCCGGTACGGACAACCCCATCCACTACCTCTACGCCATGGCGGTGCTGTTCCCCATTGAGCTCGTCATCATGTGGGCTCTGAACAAATACCGCCCCGCCGAGGAGTATGTGCCTCAAGACGTGGGCGCGGTAGACCTGACTCCCTGGAAGTACCGGCATGTGGTTTCCATTGTCGGCCTGATTCTGGCGGTAGCCATCTATGTGGTGTTCTCTCCCCTGGGCATTGCGGCCTGAAAATTGCGGCACAGCAAGGCGCCCCGCAGAAGACTACGGGGCGCCTTGCTGTATTCTTTTCCTTCTGCGTGCAGAACGCACGGAGAACTGCCCGCATTTGTATATCTTCTTCAAAAACGTCCGCCGGCTTATGGCACCGACAGAGGATTTCACAGTTTTATTCCCCTATTTTTGTGGATAATATTCCAATATTATCATTGCGTTCTCGTGAACGCTTTGCTATAATCAGAATCAGAGAAAGGGCAACGAAACGCAGGCAAAAGCACGCATCGGAACGGTATTTCCCCGGCGGCTCCGGCAAGAGCCCGCCGGAATCCAGCGGCACTTGGAACACTTCAACATCTTAATTTAAGAAAAACGGGAGGAACTTGTTATGGAACTCAACATCTGCCTGGTTGGCTGCGGCATGATTGGCCGGGAACACATCGAGCGCATCCAGAACCGCATTCGGGGAGCCAAGGTCGTAGCCGTCTGCGACGTGTTCGAAGAGGGCGTGAAGAAGGGCGCGGAGATCGCCGGCCCGGGCACCAAAACCTACACGGACTTCAACGAAGCCATCAACGATCCGGACGTCAACGCGGTGGTGGTCACCACCCCCGGCCAGTTCCACAAGGACCCCGTCCTGGCCGCCATCAAGGCCGGAAAGCCCGTCTTCTGCGAGAAGCCTCTGGCCAACACCGCCGCCGACTGCAAGGCCGTTGTGGACGCGGAGATGGCCTCCGGCAAGCACTTGGTCCAGATCGGCTTCATGCGCCGCTATGACCGGGGCTATAACCAGGTGAAAGAGCTGCTGGACTCCGGCAAATTCGGCGCCCCCCTGATCGTGAAGTGCACCCACCGGGCCGACGGCGTAGCCCCCAGCTACACCACCGCCATGGCCGTAACAGACACAGCCATCCATGAGATCGACTGCCTGCCCTGGCTGGTGAACGACGAGTGGGACGAGGTCCAATGCATCCTACCCAAGATCACCAGCAAGGCCCATGAGGGCCTCCGGGACCCCCAGGTCATGATCATGAAGACCAAGGGCGGAATCGTGGTTATGCTGGAAGTCAATGTGAACTGCGGCTTCGGCTACGACATCAACTGCGAGGTGGTCTGCGAGAACGGCGTGGTAAACCTTCCCTGCCCGTCCTTCCCCACGGTGCGCTATGCGAATCAGGTTTCCACCAAGATCGAGGACAACTGGATCATGCGCTTCATCGACTCCTATGATGTAGAGATTCAGGACTGGGTGGACCACGCCCTCAAGGGTGAAACCGGCGGCTCCTCCGCCTGGGATGGGTATGTGGCTTCTATCACCGCCGATGCTTTGGTAAAGTCCCAGACTTCCGGTCAGGCAGAGAAGGTCGTCACCGGCGGCACCCCCGACTTTTACAAAAAGTAACATTCTCTTTTACATATTACAATTTGGAAAGGAGCGCCCAGCATGAAAATCGCATTTGATGTCGATGTATTAGCCAAACAGATGCCCATCAAGGACTATGTCCGCAAGGTAGCAGATTGGGGTTACAAGTACATTGAGCAGTCTCCACACCCCCGCATCAATCCCTTCTACAAGCACCCTTTGTTCTCCAGGGAATGTGAGGAAGAGTACCGCAAGGCCCTGAAAGAAACCGGTGTGGAAATTTCCAGCTTCATCGTGGTCTACCGCTGGTCCGGCCCCACCGAGGAACAGCGCCAGCACGCTGTGGCCAACTGGAAACGGATGATTCAGATCGCCGTGGACATGGGCGTCCCCGTCATCAACACGGAGTTCTCCGGCGACCCCAACCAACAGGAGATCTGCAACGGCATGTTCTTCCGCTCCCTGGAAGAACTGCTCCCCATCATCGAGCGGGAAGGCCTTCGGGTAGAGATCCAGTCCCACCCCTACGATTTTTGTGAGCTGAACGATGAAACCTGTGATATTGTCAAATCCTTCCGTTCTAAAAACCTGGGCTACGTCTACTCCGCCTCCCACGGCTTTTTCTACGACCAGGGCAAGGGCGACGTGCGGCATATGCTGAAGTACGCCGGGGATGAGCTGACCCACGTCCTTCTCGCCGACACCTGGAACCAGACGAAAGATTGCCGGTATATCCTCAACCCGCCCTGGCTAAACCAGCGGGGCCGTGCGGATGTGACCATCCACCAGCACACCGCCATGGGCGAGGGCGAGGTGGACTTCGACGGCATCTTTGAAACCCTGCGGGAGATGGACTTTGTCAATAAACAGCTGAAACCCGATGCCCCCAAGGCGGGCGGAGACAACATCATCTGCGTGAGCTATTTCGGCTTCCCGGAGAAGATGGACAAACAAGCCCCCGAGGCCTTGGAACGCATTCAAAATGAACTGCTGCGCAAGTAAGGCAGAAACCTGCTTTACATACTTCTTTTCCCCTGCGAGACGCCTGATCGGAAACGACTGGGCGTCTCGCACACTTGAAAAACGACGCCGGTTCATATTGTGTATCAATTAAGATAATAAGGAGAGCACCGCCATGAAAATTGGATTTAATGAAGGCTGCAACCGTTTCTGCGAAAATCACTCCGTGCTGGAGGACCTGGCCCTATGCGAGAAGTACGGCTTTGACTATATCGACGTCCAGTCCGAGTGCCTGGACCGGGAGCTGGCCGCCGGGAAATACACCTTGGAAGAGCTTGGAGAGTTTTTCAGGAGCCACAAGCTGAAAATGCTGTCCTACAACGCCCTGGTTTTCTTTAATATGAAACAAACCCAAGCGGAGAAGGACGCTGTCATGGCTCAGCTGGACGAGATCATCCGCCGCTGCCGGATTTTGGACTGCAAGATGATCGTTGTCGTGCCCTCCATGGATCTGACGGTTCACGCCACTGTGGACGAAATCAAGTCCGACGCCGTGGCGGTCCTCAAAGAAATGGTCAAGAAGGTAGAGCCTTACGGCATCAAGCTGTCCCTGGAATTCTGCGGCGCACCCACCATGTCCATCAACCGCTTTGAATACGCTTACGCCATTGTGGAAGAGGTGAATTCTCCTCTGGTGGGCGTGACTCTGGACCAATTCCACTTCAACGCCATGGCCTCCGGCTGGGACGCCCTGGAGAAGGCTGACGGGAAGAAAATCTTTGTCTGGCACCTGAACGGCACAGAAAACATGCCCTGCGGCGCGGCCTATAACAATGACGAAAAACGCCTCTGGCCCGGCGAGAGCGGCGACTGCCTGGACCACAAGCGCTTTGCCGATACATTGAAGAAGATTGGCTTCGACGGGGATGTCTGCACCATCGAGGTCTTCCGGCCCGACTACTACAAGCTCTCCAGTGAGGAGAACATCAAAAAAGCCGCCGAGGTCACCCGGACCCATGTGGAAAAATACTGGTAAAATATTATATCACGCAAAGCCATTCAAACGGTCCTGGCATTGCCCGGGGCTTAGGCTGTCAAAAGATTTTTCCCGACAGCCCAAGTAAGTTTTCAGAACCCGTGGTAAGTTCTGAAAACTTATCCGTGAAAGCGAAAGGAACCCCTCCTGGGTCCTCTCGCAACTCTCTTCCTTCCCGTTGACCGGTTCTTTACCACTTTCTCAACACGCTGGGCCCCGGCATTGCCGGGGCTTTCAGCGTAATTTGAACTGAAGAAAAGGAGTATGATTATGAGCAAGGTATTCGGTGATCCCAAGTTCGACGAACACGGCGAGATGGTCCTCACCACTTACAACGGCGACTATGCCGCCATGCTGATGGACATCCGGGTCTACAGAATAAAAGCCGGAGAAACCCGGACATTCTGCCGGTTTGGGGAAGAAATCGCCGTACTGCTCCTCAGCGGCAAGGTAACGTTCACCTGGGAAACCCAGCGTGCCGAAGCCTCCCGCCGGAACGTTTTTACCGAGGGCCCCTGGTGCGTTCACGCCTCCGGCGGCGTGGAAATCGCCGTCACTGCGGAAACGGGTACGGAAATTCTGGTCCAGTGCACGAAGAATGAGAAGAGTTTCTCCAGCCGCCTTTACCGCCCGGAGGACGCTCCCTGGAAATACTCCTGCGTGGGCAAGTTCGGCAACGTGGCCAAGCGGCGGGTCAACACAATTTTTGACCACGACATCTGTCCGGATTCCAACATGGTCCTGGGGGAAGTGCTGAACGACCGGGGCAACTGGTCCGGATATCTGCCCCACCAGCACCCTCAGCCGGAAACCTATTTCTTCCTCTTCGACCGGCCCGAGGGTTTTGGGGCCAGCTTTGTAGGAGACAAGGTTTTCAAGAGCGTGGATCACAGTTTCTCCGCCATCCCCGGCGGGGCGCTCCATCCTCAAGCCGTAGCCCCGGGTTTTCAGATGTACACCACTTGGATGATTCGCCACCTGGACGGGAATCCTTGGCTTCAAACCGACCGTTGTGAGGACGAGCGCTATACCTGGCTGCACGACGCGGAATGTTAAGGAACCGCCGTCACAGCGGAGAAATCCATTCTTTTCCGGCTGTTTCAAATCAGTGCGGCTGCCAGCAGGGCACCCTCTGGCGGCCGGTGCAAAAAAGCTCCGTATTCTTGACGAATACGGAGCTTTTTTCTGCTTATTCCACTTTTGGGCGGCAAGGCCGTTCCTTTTTTTGATGCTTTCTTTACACGATCAACCTTCCTGGAACGCTTAAGCGGCAGACGCAGCAAGAGAAACTTATGAAACAAACACGAAACGTGTGAAACAAGGTTGACTTGAAAAGTAAGATTTAGTATCCTGAAAATAACAAAAAACTGTTTTAAAACTGTTAAAAATTATTGAAATCACACAAAATATCTAATCAATCAGCAAAGGAGGGCAACCAGGCATGGGCGCTACTGTTCGTGATGTCGCAAAACTGGCGTGTGTCTCTCCGGCGACTGTTTCACGATATTTTTCCGGGAGCACTGTGGTAGGCTCTGAACTTTCTAAAAAAATTGAGGAGGCTGCAAATCATCTGGGATATGTTCCCTCCAGAACCGCAAAGCGCAATCAGGGCGTCATTGCCGTGCTCCTCCCCCACCTTCAGCTGGGATATTTCAGTGAGGTACTGAAGGAAATTATTGACCAGATGCCCAAATACAAATGCAAGGTTCTGATTCTGCCCACCACACCGGGGGACGACAGCTACAAAAGTTTTTTCAAGGACCTGTATATCCACGGCGTCATTTATCTGGATGAGGATGTGGACAGAGATATGCTCCGGTACATCCGGGCAAAAAACATCCGGCTTATTATGCTGGGCGGCTCCGCGGATGAAAACCGGTGCAACTGCGTGCATATCAACGATATGGCCGCGGCTTACGAGGGGATGAAATACCTTTTGTCGCTGAATCACCGGGACATTCTGCTTCTTGCAGACTACACGCACCATTTCAGCTCCGGCGCTCAGCGCCTGCTGGGCTGCCAACAGGCCCTCAAGGAATATAACCTGCCTTATGATGAAGAGAAAATCGTAGAATTTGGGGCGCTGACCTATGAAGGCGGCTACCGTTCCATGCGAAAGGCCCTGAAGAAAGGCAAATCCTGCACCGCGGTTTTCGCATTCAGCGACGAAACCGCCATCGGCGCCATATCGGCTTTAGCTGAAAATGGTCTTCGGGTGCCGGAAGACGTTTCTGTACTGGGTTTTGACGGAATCGCCATTTCCCAAAAAATCGTTCCCAAACTCACAACAATTTACCAGCCCATCGACAAAATGGTGGAATGGACGCTGAACACCCTGTGCAGCGCCGACGAACGGGCACAGGTAGAAAATATGGAATACACGCTTCCCTACAAGCTGCTGGAGCGGGGAACATGTATCAGGTGGGAGGAAAAATCATGAGAAAAAAACCTTCGTTCTGGAGAGTACTGCGCTTTTTGTTCCTGGGCTTCTTTGTGCTGATTTCAATCGGTCCCTTGGTTTGGATTGTCATGTCTTCGTTCAAGTCAAACCGCGAGATTCTGTCGTCGGCGTTTTCACTGCCCACCTCTCTTGATCCAATCGGCTATATCACGGCATTGGAAATGGCCCCGATTTTCACTTTCTACAAAAACAGCGTCATCATCTCCGCGCTGAGCACACTGCTGAATGTCGTGGCGGTGTCTATGGCGGCATATGTTCTGGCCCGGCACAAATTCAAGGGCAATACGTTCATCCTCCTGATGCTGTCCATGTCCATGCTGATTCCCACCGCGTCGCTGCTGATGCCCATCTATAAAATTATGACAACGCTGGGTCTGTTCAACACACGGCTGTGTTTGATCCTGGTATATGCGGCCCTGGGCCTCCCCACCTCACTGTTCATATTCCGAAGTTATTTTCAAGGAATTCCAAAAGAGCTGGAAGAGGCCGCCTACATAGACGGCGCGGGCTTTTTCCGCACCTTCTTCACAATCGTATTCCCCCTGGCAAAGCCCGGGCTGGCCACCGGTGCGATCCTTCAATTTCTAACCAGTTGGAACGAGTTCATGTTTGCCCTGATCTTAACCTCCAGTACAGAGGTACGGACGCTGCCGCTGGCGCTGAACTACTTTACCTCCCAGTTCTCGTTTAACTTCACCGCCATGTTCGCGGCTCTGACTATGGTCATCCTGCCCAGCGTCGTGGTCTATGTCCTCTTGCAGGAGCAGATTACCAGCAGCATGGTAGACGGCGCAATCAAAGGATAATTTCCGTAAACATGCCGGTTTTCCGGCCGGCATTATAATAAAACTTCCACGGGAAATCACAAAACTTTTAAGGAGGAACAATGATGAAGAAGTTATTGGCAGTGGCCCTGGCGGGCATGATGATGCTGGGTGTGCTGGCCGGCTGCGGAGGCGGGCAGGAGAAGGCCGCTTCCGGCGGCAGCGTAGTGGAAATCAATTTCCCCACCCACTGGGTCGGCATCAGCGTCACCGCCCCCTGGTTCCAGGAGCGGCTGTCCGCGTTCAACGAGCAGTACGGCGACAAAATCAAGGTCACTGTGGAAGAAATTGCCGGCGACCAGAACTACGTTGATAAAATGAAAGTTCTGTACAGCTCCAAGTCCCTGCCCGACGCAATCAGCACCGGCGGCTACAATCTGATCGACTCTATGAAAGACCAGCTGGTGGATCTGACCGACTACATGGATGACGAGTGGCGCTCCCGCGCCAGCGACATTTGCTGGGACGTCAACTCCCGGGACGGCAAAATCTATGGCATCCCCTACACCAGACAGGTGATCGGCTACTTCTACAATAAAGACCTGTTCACGAAGGCCGGTATCGACAAACCCGCCGAAACCTGGGACGAGTTTTTCAGCCAGTGCGACAAGCTGCTGGCCGCCGGCATTACGCCGCTGTCCATGGATACCGCCGATTCCGGCTGGGTCACCTCTTTGATGCTGGGCGCCATGATCGGCCAGACCGAGGCGGGAGAGGCCTTCATGAATACCAATCTGCCCACTGATTACAACACCCCCGAGTTTATCGAAGCCGCCGGCAACATCCAGAAGATGTTCCAAAAGTACACCACGCCCGACGCCGTAGGCGGCGCGTATGAGAACGCGGCCAGCAACTTCTTTATGGAGGAAACCGCCATTATCGCCAACGGCCCCTGGATGGTCAGCGATTTCTATGATACCTCCCTGGTAGAAGACGGCTTTGCCGACAAAATCGGCACCGCCATGTACCCCGGCGGCGTCATGTACAACAGCGGCAAAATCGGTTTCAACATTGCTTCCAAAGATGAAAAGACACTGGAGGCTACCCTGACCTTTGTCAAGTTCCTGACCAGCGAGGAAAGCCAGCTGAAGATGTTGGAGATGACCGGCGACACTCCCGCCGCCGAGGGTCTTGCTTCCGACGCCGTAAAACCCCTGGTCAATGAGGTCATGGCCAACGGAGACGCGGCTTCCCGCTGCATCAACGACTTCCAGAGCCTGTGGTACGCCAATGTCATAGATGAGATCAGCGTGCAGTACCCCCTGCTGGCCCGTGGCCAGATTACGCCCGAGCAGTTCGCACAGGCGCTGACCGACGCTGCCGCAAAGAACTGATTTCCCCGCGCTTACTTCACCATATGCTTCCCGGGGCATGCCTGGAAGGGTGTGCCCCGGGCGCCCAAGGACAGCCGTTCCGTTGGGCCGCGGAAATGGAGAGACAGGATATGCAAGTTAAAAAATGGAACATCGCGCTCTTTTTACTCCCGTGCCTTCTTCTCTTCGCCCTGATTTACCTGATCCCCCTGCTGATGGTAATCGGGAGCTCCTTTTTTGAGTGGAAGGCGGGCGGCGTGTTTCGGTTTGTCGGCCTTGACAACTACATAAACGCCTTCCTGCACGACAGCCGAATGATGACCGCCCTGCGAAACACAGCGATCTGGGTAGTTTTGCAGTCTGTCGTCCATGTTGGAATTGGCACTATTATTGCCTTTATGCTCGCCAGGAAACTGCGCGGCTGGAAGATTCTGCGGACTATTTATATGATCCCGAACGTCGTCTCTACGGCGGCCCTGGGCGTCATCTTCCTGAATGTCTTTAGTCCGAAATACGGTTTGATCAACTCCATGATCAGCCAGGTCACCGGGCTCACCTTCCAAAAAAACTGGTTTTTTGAGGAGGGTTCCGCCTTCCTGACCGTCACATGGAGCTGGCTGCTGTACACCGGAATGATTATCATCGTGGTTCTGGCCGGGGTCTTAGCCATTCCGGAAGACATGATCGAAGCGGCAAGAATCGACGGCGCCACCGAGATGGCGATCAACTTCAAGGTCCGCCTGCCTATGATCCGCACTGTGCTGGGCACCAGCGTGATTTTGGCTGCGACCAGCATGCTGCGCGAGTTTGAGCTAATTTACCTGACCACAAACGGCGGTCCTGGGGACCTTACGCTGAACCTTCCGCTGTACCTCTATAAAACTTCTATGACGGACAACAATTACGGTTACGCAAATATGATGGGCGTGGTCCTAATTGTTGCAGGCATTGTGGTGGTCCAGGCAATCAATAAGCTGTTCCGAATGGGCGATTCGGATTATTAATCATGAGAAAGGCGGAGAGTTCCGATGAAAATTGCAGTCATTGGCGGCGGCGGCGTCCGCTCCATGTTCCTGGCAAAAAGTCTGGCCCAAAGCGCTGAGGAACTGGGCTTTGACGAGATCGTATTCATGGACAATGATGAAAAAAAGCTGAATACCTATGGACGGATGGCCGCCCGGCTGGTGAAAGAACTGCGGCCGGAATTGAATTTCCGGCTGACTTCCGACGCCGTGGACGCCGTGAAAAACGCCGACTATATCATCACCACGATCCGTATGGGCGGAGACGCTATGCGGATTCAGGATGAAAAAATTGCCTTGGCAAAGGGGCTGCTGGGTCAGGAAACCACCGGCGCAGCCGGGTTCTCCTTTGCCATGCGGTCCGTGCCCGCCCTGGCGGAATACTGCGAATTGGCCAAAAAGCACGCCTCCAAAGGCGTGAAGGTTTTTAACTTTACAAATCCCGCCGGCGTGGTATCTCAGACTCTGCGCGATATGGGTTATGATTTTACTTTCGGAATCTGCGACGCTCCCAGCAGCCTTCTCCACTCTTTTGCCAAACTCTATGGCGTTGAACAGGACGCTGTCACCGGTGACTGTTACGGCCTCAACCACCTCTCCTTCTTTGAGAGCGTAAAGCTGAACGGAAAGGAAATTATGCCGGAGCTGCTGAAAGACGAGCGGATTTATACGGATACGGACATGCGGTTTTTCCAAAAGGACCTGGTGGAACACATGGGCTGCATCCTCAACGAGTATTTGTATTACTTCTTTTATCGGGAACAGGCCATCGAAAACATTCAAAACGCCCACGTCACCCGGGGCGAGGTTATTCAGGAAGTCAACCGGAATATGATGGAAGAGCTGTCCCAGATGGACATTGAGCGCGATTTCGCCGGCTGCCTGAAGGTATTTGACAAATGGTACGGCAAGCGGGAAGACGCCTACATGTCCAATGAAACCGGTATCAGCCGGGCAAAAACTCCCTATCACTTTGACATCTATGAGAAAGACGCCGGAGGCTATGCGGGCGTAGCCCTGAAGTATATGCGGGCGAAAAACACCGGCAAGGAAAGCGAGATGATTCTCTGCGTTCCCAACCAAGGCGCGATTCCCGGCCTGTTGGACACCGATGTTGTGGAAATCACCTGCACGCTGAGGGACGGCGTTTATATTCCCCACAAGATCCGTCATCCGGGCGAGCTTCCGATGGAGCTGATCCGCCGCGTGAAACTCTATGAACGGCTGGCCTCTGAAGCCCTGCGGTCCAAAAACATTTCCAAAGCCATAGACTGCCTCATGGTTCATCCCCTGGTCAATTCCTATTCCCTTGCCAAGCAGCTGGTCCAGGAATATTTGGAAGCAAACCGCGAATACACGAAGGGCTGGAACTGACATGGAGTTTTTAGGCGGTGTAGGCTACACCAATATTGATCTGATCTATTCCGATATGGACCGTCTGCCGGCTACCGGTGAGGAGGTATTTTCCAGAAAGTTTGAAATGCATCTTGGCGGCGGCGTTCCCGCCACGCTGATTAACACCACCAGGCTTGGCATTCCTTCCAAGATTCTCACCTTCGTGGGGAAAGATGTCTTTTCCGACTTTGCCAGCAAATCGTTCGCTGAATACGGTGCGGAGATCATCAATCTCTATCATGGAGACGGCATGCCCGTGGTGCTTTCAACCGTCATGGTGTGTAATCAGGACCGGAGTTTCCTCTCCTTCTTTGACAAAAGCGCGGGACTGGACCGTTCGGACGAAGCCGTATACCGGCATCTCACCGGAGCAAAAATTGTGGATATGCACACAGGCTTCCTGAATGTCTACAAACGCCTGAAGGAGGAGGGAACCACTCTAATCTTTGACACCGGTTGGGAGGACGATCTCTCCATTGAAAAGTATGAGGAGTATCTGAAGCTGGCGGACTATTACTTACCCAACCAGAAGGAAGCCCTTAAAATTACGCAGACACAGACGGTGGATGCTGCGGCGGAAAAACTATCTGCGTATTTTCACGACGTCGTTATCAAACTGGACAAGGACGGCTGCCTCTTGAAAAATGAGAGAGGCACACAGTTTGTCCCGGCAATGAAAAACGTCCGTGCGGTGGACTCAACCGGCGCTGGAGACGCTTTCATGAGCGGTTTTATGTACGGCCTCTATTACAATTATCCCGTCGAGCAGTGCGTTCGGTTTGGCAACGTAACCGGGGGAACCTGTGTGCAGGAGATCGGCTGCCTCACCAAATATGTAAATGAAGGAAAACTGCTGGAGCTGGCAAAAACACTTTAAAGATGAAATCGTGGGAAATCCCGATCCATGCCTGAGGCCAGTTCCCGCTCCTCCGGGATCACGCGGATTTCGCCGGCATTAGGCCTGTTTGAAAAATGCCGGAAAAAGTTACGAAAGCCTCTTGAAACTCAAGATCGAAAACGGCAAAGGCCGGGTTATTTTTTCAAAATAACCCGGCCTTTCTTCATCTCATAAGTCCCTCCGGCGGTTAGTGGGTTTACTCCAAGATATATCCATCTTCCCCGGCGGTGTAACGCTTCCCATCCACAGTGACGGTGGTATTTTTGAAGATGCTTCCGTCCGCATCCCGATAGCGCCAGCCTTGGTCGTCCCGGGTCCAGCCCTCCATGTCCACTCCTTTGAATAGGTAACTGGTCAAGCCGATTGCCTCCCGGGTTTCGTCATCCTGGAAGTGCCACCACTCAGAGCTGAGTCCCCGCATCCCCACGCCAGTCATATACTTCTCTAAAAGCTTCGCGTGATCATTGTTCAGATATGCGGCGGAATACCAGCTGAGGTCATGGATGGCGCTCTGCATCTTCAACTCCTCTCCGCTTTTCTCCAGAGTCAGGTCCAGCGCGATGCCGCGGTTATGGGCGGAAGCCACCTTGGCCAGGAAGCTCCCCAGGTTGAAGCGGCCGTTATTGGTCATAATGGCGAAATAGGTGTCATATTGCTCCGGCTCTTCTCCCTCCTCCGGCTCTTCCTCAAACGATTCATCTTCCTGGGGTTCTGTCCGGACCGGCATTTCCGGCTGAGGGTCCGGCTGCGGCACGACTTCCAGGCTTCCGCCCTCCCCCTCCTCCGGCAGAGTGAAAAAGGGCTGATCCGGGTCCAACGGGGGCAGAACAGGGGCTTCCTGCTCCGGCAGATTCTCCCCCGAAGCAGGAAGGCCGCCGGGGTCCAAACCCTCCTGGGCCTCTGCGGCAGCTTCCTCCTCCATCCGCAAGGCCAAATCCTCCCGGCTGATCTTCTCCCCGGTTTCCGGGTCGGTCAATAGGCCGTCCGACAAGTCCACTTCCCAGCCGGTAACAGGATCCAGAACTCTCGGCTCCTCATCTTCTCTCAGAGGCCTGCCCTCCGGATCCTCGTAGCTGTACACCAGGGCGGCCCAGTCCAACTGCGCGGCGGTGGTGTCGTAGAGAAAGCGGGTGGCCTCATTGGGGCGGAACGCCTCATAGATTTTTAGGCGGTACCCGTCCTTTTCCGCCGCCTGGGCGGCACTGAGAAGTTTCTTCGCGCATGGATAGAGATAGGGAACCAGGAACTGTTCGTCCGCCGTCCGGATATGCTCAAACCCCTGAACCACTTGATCCGTAATCAAGGCGACCGGGTTCTCATGCACCTTAAAAATAGAGCGGTAGCTGTTGGTAATGTCGTAGGCGCAGTGGTCCCCCACATACTCCGGCAAATTGATCATACAGAACCGGCTGTCCACATATCCATACTGCTCCTTGTAGCGGACCTGAAACCAGTCCCCGCTTTCCTCCAGCACACAGAGGGCGGTTCCTCCGGGTATCTTTCCCAGGAAAGCCGACTCTTGATCCGCTTTCTCATAAAAAGGCTGTTCGATGACCGGCCAAACAGTGGCGTACAGCGGATCCGCAGACGCGGAGAACTCCGCCTCCTCCGCAGAGCGGACGGTATCATTTCCATCCTTGGCCACCACCTGAAAACGATGGCGGGTACCGGAGCCCAAGCGTCCCAGTTCATAGGTAAAATTCTCCGCCGGTTTCAGGGTATCCAGCAGAGTCCAGCCCTCCGCGCTCCACTCCTGAAGCTCATAGTATTCCCCTCGGGTTTCGTCCCACTCCAGGGTAAAGACCCGGGGCTCCGTCTCCCGGTAAACTAGGTTTAACTCGTCCCCCAACAGGTCCTGCCGTTCCACGCGGATCCGATTGGACGCAGGGCCGCAGAGAACATAGCCGTCCCCCTGAACGCCCGCCCGGACGTGAACCTCCAGAGGATGGTCATAACCAGGCAGAACCAGGTCGCCGTCTTTCTTATGGACCTTCAAATCCACCTGTTTTTCAATGGTAGAGGCTACCCGGCGGGAAACGCCGTTCTCCAGGGTGAAGACTTCGTAAAGCTCCGGAACCTGTCCCGCCTGTTTCCAGGAGAGGGAGAGGCTTCCCGGTCCCGGGGTACCCACCACCTCCGGTGCGCTCAGCCCCACGTCCTTTACCAGCGCGCTTAAACCGGCGCCGGTAACCCGCCGGGTAAATCCCAAAAGATTCTTCCCTTCCGCCACTACCTGAACCCGTAGCTCCATGGGCAGAGCGGCATCCTCCAGGAGAATCCCAGGTGTGCTGTAGTCCTTCTGAAAATGGGCATCCCCGCTTTTGATATCCAAGCGATAGAAGACGGAGGAAAAGACCTGCTTTGCCTGATCCGTCAGCTGCGCCTCCGGCCACTCCAGCCTGACGCTGCCGTCTGTGTTGAGGCAGAGGCGGAGTTCTTCTTCCTCAAACATAGGGCGGTCACCGCCAGGTATGTAAAAATAGGCAACCGCCAAGGCCAAAGCCGCCAGCACGGCGGCGGCTCCGGCAAGAATAAGTTTTCGATTCATTAGAACAGTATCCTCCACGGGTCAAACTGGGAAAGGCCCAGAGACATCTTAAACCCTTTGAGCCGAAAAAGCCGTCAAAACACGGCGTAGACCGTCTCATAATCCGGCCCTTTCTCCGTGTAGACGGTGAATCCGTCGTAGACCAGCTCGCCGTCCTCCCCATCCACTACCAGGCAGCTGGGAGCATAATCGGAAGAAATTGGACGGCCGATGGCGGCATAAAGCTCGCTGACCGGGCGGCCCACCAGCCCTTGGGCGACGGCTTTGCGGTCTTCCGCCGGCTTTGGTTCCGGCTCAGGTTCCGGCTTGGGTTCCGGTTCCAGTGCCGGTTCCGGCTTGGATTCAGGCTGCGGCTCCGGTTTCGGTTCGGGCTTTGGCTCCGGTTTCGGTTCAGGCTTCGGGGCAGGCGGATCTAGAGGCTTTTCCGGCTGGGCAGCGGGTGTTTCCGCCCCAGGGACCGGTTTTTCCTCATTTGGAGCCTCCGTCCGGGCGCCGCCGGAAGGAATTTCCGCCTGACCGGAATCCGGGTTTGCCGTCAATTCCGGCTGTTCCGCTTCAGATTCCTCCTGCGGCTTTACGGTTTCCTGAAGAGCTTCCGTTTCCGCAGGGGCCGGGTCATTCCGGGACGACGGCTCCGCGGCGGCGGGAGCGGGGGAATCTTCTGTCTGGGAAGCCTGACCGCCGCACGCACAAAGAGCGCAGAGCAAGGCGGCACAGAGCAGCATGTTCCAAAGCTTTTTCATATAGTCGACTCCTTTATCTCGAAATCTCAGCTTGCGGCTCCGCCGGTCTTGGGGCGGCGGTAATTCCAGCTGTTTCCGGCATCGTAAAATTTATAGAGCTTGACGTCAAAGCGTTTCTTGCGCCGGTAGGCCATCTCCAGCTCTGCGTCAAAAATGTAATTCTTGCCGTTCATATTGATTTCCACCCAGCTGTGCGGAGACTTCCGGACACCCACGGTGCCGTTGTAAATCACGGATTCATAGCCAATCCAGCGAGTGAGATACCACAGCAGGGCGGCATAGCAGTAACAGTTGCCGTAGCCGGTTTCCAGAATACGCAGCGCGTCGGTTTCCATATAGTCGTATACACCGAACTCATACGGCGGACGGCGCAGATAGGTGAACGAGTCCCGGGTGTACAGGTAAACAGCCCGGAGCATCTCCTCCTGGGTCTGTGAGGGGTCCGTATGGGCCAGGACAATTTTATGGAGCCAGGAATCCAATTCGTTATTCCCGGTGGTAAAGCGGCCGAAACTGTTGAAATTGTGATTTCGCACTGAAGCGTCCCGAACCAGATCCCCCCGGGCGCTATCATAACAGTACAGCCAGCCGTCCACCAGCTGGAAACCGTCCTTCGGCGTCTCGGCCCTGGGCGTATGGGACGTCCACAGCTCCACGCCGCCAGAGGTGGTGTGCTGATGACCAACGGTGGCCTCCATGACGTCATAATAGTACCAGCTGGAGGGAGCCACATCTACGTAAAAGGCCGGGTGATTCTGGGCGATATAGGCTTGATCCGCCGCTCTTCCCAAAGCCCGGTTCAGCAGCACCACCGCCGCCGCCCGGTTGATGGTTTCATCCGGATGAAACAGCCCGTCGCTGCCGCCCTGAGCCCAGCCGTAGGCCTGGGCGGAACGGATGAAGGGGGCGTTGGGGTCATCCTCCGGCACATCCGGGAACAATGTTCCATCGGTCCGCAGGGGGAAAAAGCTGGCAATATACCGGGTAAACTCCCCCCGGGTAACGGCCCTGCCGGTGTCCAGCTTCCCGTCTTGTGCTTCCAGCACGCCTAAAGCCGCCAAGGTTTTCACCGCGTCGGCGTAAAACGCGCCCTCCGGCACATCCGCATAGGAGGCGCTCGAAACCGGCGCGGACGGGGGCAGGAGGCGGTAAAGCATCTGGGCCGCCTCAGCCCGGGTAACCTGCCGGGTGGGGTGAAAGGAAGGAAACGCTCCGCTGCTGCCCAAGAGATAAGCCGGGTGGGAAACGGTAATCAGGGAAACCCCCGCCGGAATTTTACCCGCAACCGCCGCTGAGGCGTTCCCGCTGTTTTGTTTCCGCTTGACAGGAAACTGAGCGGAAGCGGTTTGCCGCGGATCTGGAGCTAAGCCGCCGTTGTCCCCCTCACCGGCAGGGCGTCCAGGCTCCCTAGGCGGTTTCGCCGGAGGCGGGGCCAAGCCGCCGTAATCTTCCTCGCTGTACATCTCCACACGGGGGCTCTCCGTCCCGAAAGCACAGGCGGGCACGGTGGTTACAACCACCACAAGGGCCAGCAGAAGCGCAATCCAACTGTTTTTTCCCATGCTCGTTCTCTCCTTTACGCTCTATCAAAATCTCCGCATCTTCCCTTTAAGAGTTTCAGCTGTGGACTGCCGCCCAAATTTAGGTTTCCGCCTCCCGCGCCGCGCAGTTATAAGCCACGCCCAGAGGCTCCACGTTCTCCGGCAGGTACAGGCCCAGGCGGTTATCCTCCAACAAGAACGCTTCGTAACAGCCGTCGTTCGCCGTCACAACCACGGGGGAATCCGGGTCCGCCTCCCCGGACAGGACCCCTGTCACCAAGTCATAACCCGGAAGGTTGTCCGCAGGCGTTCGTTCAAATCTCGCAGAATAACCGCCCACAACACTTACCTCGCTGATATCGGCCCGGGGCGCGGGCATTACAGGGACATTCTGAATGAGATACCGGAGATTCCGCTCCACCAGCTCCGCCACCACAAAATCCGCCTCCCGCTGGGAAACCAAATCCAGCCGGTAGGGCATGGACCGGGAGAAAAGCGCCGTGTTGAAGCTGTCCGCCAGATAGGGGTAGAGGTTGTTCCCAAAGGAGTCCCGGAACATCAGCAGGGATTCCTCCCCGCCGCCATGGGTCATAATGGTGAGATTCTCCGCCGAGCGGATGGGCACATCATATTCTATGGCCAGCTCCCCACTGTAGACCTGATCCGCTTCCAGGCCCTCCCCAGCGGGGTAGAGCATATCGTAGAGGTCCCCCTTATGGGTTTCCTCCGAAATGAAGGGACCGTCAAAATAGCTGGAGAACCGGCCCAGAGCTTCGTTCACCGCATCGGCCGCCAGGGCCGCGCCCCTGCCGTTCCAATGGGAGTCGGTCTTGAAATACAGCGCCTCCCCCTGTCCCCAGAAGAGCTGAAAACAGTCCAGATAATTCACGTTCTGGCCCTCCAGCGCCTCTGCCAGCCGTTCTGCATTGCTGGGAGCGGAGGCGGCGGAGAGGCCCGGCATATGTTCCGGATAGAGGGAGTTCTTATTGGGGGCCACGGTGAAGACGAACTCCGCCCCCTGATTTTCACAATATTCCGCCATCAGGCTGAGGTTCCGGGCGGCGGAGAAAATCTCCCGGTCCGTCATGGGCGCAAGCCCCGCGTAGTCCGGCAGGGTATCCCCAAAGTAGAGCCAGCCGTCCGCACCCAGCACTACTTCCTCCGTGATGGAGCTTCCAAAAACCCGGGCATTGAGGGCGGACCAGGCAGTAATCATTTCCTGGCGGAGATAGAAGTTATCCCCGGCATAGTCCTGAACCTGAGCCAGGTATTTGGGATTCCAGCGTCCCTCCGGGTCCCGGAGGGCAGGGGCTCTGGAAAGCGCTTGGTTGCCTCCCGCTTCCCCCTCCTGCGCCGGCAGCAGCATCCCCAGGGAGGGAATCAGGCACAGCAGAAGAATCAGCGCCGTAAAAGCGATGTAGAAACGTTTTTTCTTCATGGCAAAGCCTCTCAAATCTAAGTTGCCGCCGCTTCGGCTTGGGGAAACACCAGACGGCCAGAGTAAACAAATGTCCTCTCCGCCCCCCTCCCTGGCCGGGTATGGTTCCTAAGGGACAAAGCCGTGCAGAGGCCTCATATCTTTCAAAAGAAACGCAACTAAAACTGGGCGTAGATGAAGGGCTGGAAGCTGCTGCCCGCCGACGCCAGAAGGCAGAGGACAAAGAGCGCCGCCGCCCCGGCGAAAGAGGAAAACTCCAGCCATCCACCGCTCAGCCGCCGTTTCAGCCAGGGTCCCACGGGCAGACTGCCCAGAATGCCCATTCCCAGAGCGCACCACACAGCGGGGCTGATCCGCTGCAAAGCCAGAGTGGACGCCGGGGAAACGGTAAAACCGGTGAACATGGCCCGAAGCACCGTCAGGGCCTCTGCAACGCTGGCGGCACGGAACATCACAAAGCCCACACACACCGCCAGCAGAGTATATGCGTGCCCCAGGCAGCGGCCCAAACAATTCTTTTGGAACTTCTCCATAGGCAGGGCGCTTTCAACGGCGGAAAGGAGCCCGTGCCACGCGCCCCAAAGGACAAACGTCCAGCTGGCCCCATGCCATAGACCGCAAAGCAGAAAAACCACAGCTTTGTTCCAGCACTTCCGAACCGTGCCCCGCCGGCCGCCCCCCAGAGGAATGTACAAGTAGTCCCGGAACCAAAGCGAGAGTGAGAGGTGCCACCGCCTCCAGAACTCCGTGATGGACGCGGAGATGTAAGGGTAGTCAAAATTCTCCGGGGTCTGGAAACCGAACAGCATCCCCAGGCCAATGGCCATGTCGCTGTAGCCGGAGAAGTCAAAGTAAATTTGCAGCGTGTAAGCGATTGCTCCCAGCCAGGCCATGCGGACATCCAAGCCGTCTCCCAGGGCAAACGCAGTATTGACCACCGTAGCGGCCATCTCGGAGATCAGGGCCTTCTTGGCAAACCCCACGATGAAGCGCCGGAAACCCTTGGCGGTTTGCTCAATGCCGGTCCGGGGGTTCCCCAGCCCCTGGGCGAACTGCCCGAAGCGGGAGATCGGGCCGGAAACCACCTGCGGAAAAAAGGAGATATAGAGCAGCACATTGGAAAAACAGCGGGCCCGGGCATTCTCGTCACGGTAGACGTCGATGACATAAGACATGGATTTGAAGGTGAAGAAAGACACACCCAGAGGCGCCAGCAGCCCTGCGGCAGGAATCTCCATTTTCAAAATGTGATTTAAGCTTCCGGTAAAGAAGTCCAGGTACTTAAAGGTCCCCAGCAGCAAAAGGTGGAAAGCCAGCGTCACAGTTAAAAGGACCTTCCGTCCCCGAACCCGGGGCATGAAAAAACCGGCAGCATAGCTCACGGCGGCGGACAGCAGAAGACAGGGAATCCCCTGCCACTGCCCACAGGCGTAGAAAACCAGACTGACGGCAATCAGCATATATCTTCTCCCCCTGCCGGAAACAGCCAAGCTGAGCAGCCATGCCGCCGGGAAGAAAAAAAACAGAAAAGGCGCGGAATGGAACGCCATGCTAACACCAACTCCAGTAGAAAAGTTCCTGCCGGCCGGCAGGAAAATATGTCGAATCTATGAAGATTATACACCTTTATAGGAAAAAGTCAAGGTGTGAGCACTCACTAACCTATTCCAGCAATATTCTTACCCCACTTCTCGTATACGGCGCCCCTTTGCGCAAAAACGGCGGCGGCTTACGCCGCCGCCGTTTCACTCTCCGCTTTCATCAAAGTCTCGCTGCAATTACATCCAAAAATTCTTCGCTGTCCACACCACGAGCTTGAACCCCGGGCTCCACCAAGGGAAGCAGGTCCTTCGTCATTATACCGGCCTCCAGGGTTTCCAGAGACGCGGCCTCCAGACGTTCACCAAAGCGGACCAGGTCCGGAAGGTGATCCAGCTCTCCCCGGCGCTTCAACGCGCCGGACCAGGCGAAAATCGTCGCCATGGGGTTAGTGGAGGTTTTCTCTCCCTTGAGATAGCGGTAGTAGTGCCGGGTAACGGTGCCGTGGGACGCCTCGAACTCCATAGTCCCATCAGGAGAAACCAGCACGGAGGTCATCATGGCCAGACTCCCGAAAGCGGCGGCGATCATGTCGCTCATCACGTCGCCGTCGTAGTTCTTCAGCGCCCAAATAAACCCGCCTTTGGACCGGATACAGCGGGCCACAGCGTCGTCAATGAGAGTATAGAAGTAGGTGATGCCCAGTTTTTCAAACTCCGCCCGGTAGGAGGCTTCATACTCCTCTTCAAAGATCCGTTTGAACTCCCCATCATAAACCTTGGCAATGGTATCCTTGGTGGAGAACCACAGATCCTGCTTTTGGGCCAGGGCGTACTGGAAACAGGAGCGGGCAAACGCCCGAATGCTGGTTTCCTTGTTGTGCTGGCCCTGCCAGACGGCGGGACCGTCTACCGTCTGGACATTCAGCGTCTTCTCCGTCCCGCTCTCCCCCCGGAAGGTGAGGGTGGCCGTCCCCGGCTCCTCCGTGGTCATGTCCACGGCCTTGTACATGTCGCCATAGGCGTGCCGGGCGATGGTGATGGGGGCCTCCCAGTTCTTCACCACGGGCCTGATACAGGGCAGGACGATCGGGGCCCGGAAGGCCGTGCCGTCCAAAACAGCCCGAATGGTGCCGTTGGGGGATTTCCACATTTCGGTGAGCTCCGGGTACTCCTCCATCCGCTGGCGGTTGGGTGTAATCGTGGCGCACTTCACCGCCACGCCCAGGCGTTTGGTGGCCTGAGCGGCATCCACGGTGATCTGGTCCTTTGTAGCGTTCCGGCTCAGCAGCCCCAGGTCGTAATACTCGGTCTTCAGGTCCACAAACGGCAGAATCAGTTTTTCCTTAATCATTCCCCAGAGAATACGGGTCATCTCATCCCCGTCCATCTCCACCAAAGGGGTGGTCATCTGAATCTTTTCCATAAAAACGCCTCCGTCAATTTGCCCGCTTGGCGTAATAGTTCATGAGACAGCCGTCCAGAATAATCTCCCGTTCTTCCGCCGTCAGGCCACGGACGTGAAGGATAAGCTCCACCTCGCCGCCGCCCGCTTTCAAAACCTTGGCGGGAATATCCTCCCGCCCTTCCGCAATGGCTTTCCGGATCTCCGGGACAAACACGCAGTCTCCCGGCTCATAAGGGAAGTCTACCTCTTCCTCCAGGGTAAAGGGCAGGATTCCCCAGTTGATACAGTTGGAACGGTAGCGTTTGGTGGCGAACTCATAACAGATATTGGCGAAGCCTCCCAGCACCTTCTGGCAGGAGGCGGCCTGTTCCCGGGCGGACCCGTCGCCGGGCCGGTTGGCAAAGACGCAGGAGCCGAACTGGGTTTCCTCTGCCTTGGCCCCTGCCCGGCTTAAAAGGGCTTGCAGCTTCTCCGGAGCCTCTCCTGCCAGCCGCTTCGACTCCAGCTCTGCGGCAGCCTTGGCCCGGCCCACATACGCGGGCTCCCGGCGGGAAAGGGTGAACTCCGCCAGCCGCAGGGGATTGGAGCGGTAAGAAGACGTTTCCCCGGAGGGGATGAGTTCGTCGGTAGTGGTCACTGGGTCCCGGAGGACCGCCGCCAGCTCAACCAGAAGATTTCTTGCCAGGGGCCGTATCTTCGGCCAGTCGGTGATATTGGGGCCAAGGATCAGTTCTGTCTCCGGCTGAGGCTTTCCATAACCGTTGTAAACCCGCTTTTCATACACGCCTTTGTCGAAATGGTAAGGATGCCGGACAGCTTCGTAATCCACCTCCGTGGCGGGGACAATTCTTCCGCCGTGCCGGGCCGTGGCGGCGATGGACCGGGCGTCCATCAGGCAGACGGCGGCAAACTGGCCCTCGCCGGGCTTGGAGCCCTCCCGATTGGGGAAGTTCCGGGTGGTATGGCGGAGGCTCAGGCCGTTGTGGGCGGGTACATCCCCCGCGCCGAAGCAGGGTCCGCAAAAGCTGGGCTTGATAACGGCTCCGCTTTGGAGTAAATCCGCCGTGGCCCCTATTTTCGTCAATTCCAAGCTGACGGGGACGCTGGTGGGATACACGTCCAATGCAAAATACCCGCCGCCGCAGTTTCCGCCCCGGAGGATGTCGGCCGCCTCCGTAATGTTGTCAAAGAGGCCTCCGGCACAGCCGGCAATAATCCCCTGGTCTGCCCAAACGCCGCCGTCCCGGACCTTTTGGGCCAAGTCAATCTTGGCTTTGGGATACCGCTTTCGCGCGTCCGCTTCCACCCCCGCCAAAATGTCCGGGGCATTGTCCAGAAATTCCCGGACCGTCCAGGCGTTGGAGGGGTGGAAGGGCAGGGCAATCATAGGCTCGACCCGCGAAAGATCCAGCTCAATGTATTTGTCGTAATACGCAAACTCACCGGGGTGCAGCTCCTTGTACTCCTCCCCCCGTCCGTGGGCCTCGTAAAATCCCTGGGTTTCCCTGTCGGTTTCCCAGATGGAGGAGAGGCAGGTGGTTTCGGTGGTCATCACGTCGATGCCGTTCCGGTAGTCAATGGGCAGGCCCGCGATCCCCGGACCGGCGAACTCCAAAACGCAGTTATTGACAAAGCCCCTTTCAAAAGTGGCCTTCACCAGGGCGATGGCCACATCGTGAGGACCCACGCCCCGTTTTGGCGCGCCGGTGAGGTAGACCAGAACCACCGATGGGTACGGGACGTCCCAGGTGTTCCTCAAAAGCTGCTTGGCAAGCTCCGGCCCGCCCTCGCCCACGGCCATAGTGCCAAGAGCCCCGTACCGGGTGTGAGAGTCAGAGCCTAAAATCATCTTTCCACAGCCCGCCAGCTGCTCCCGGGCGTAGGAGTGAATGACGCTCTGGTTGGCCGGGACATAGATGCCGCCGTACTTCCGGGCGGCGGAGAGGCCGAAGACATGGTCGTCTTCGTTAATGGTGCCGCCCACGGCGCAGAGGGAGTTATGGCAATTCGTCAAGGCATAGGGCAGCGGGAACTCCCGCATACCGGAAGCCCGGGCCTGCTGAATGATGCCAACATAGGTGATATCGTGGCTGGCCATGGCGTCAAACCGAACCTGGAGTTTTTCCGGGTTACCGGAGACGCTGTGGGTCTGGAGAATCTCCCAGGCCAGGGTCCGTTTCCGGCCCTCCTCCGCAGAGAGCGGAGCGGAGGTGCGGAGGACGCCTTCCGAGAGGAAAACACCGTTGTCGTGAAGGGTAATCATAGCGAAATCCTCCTAAAATCAGCTCCTGTCCGCCAGGGGCACGTAAGGCACCCGTTTGCAGACGGTTTTGTAAGCGGGACGGATGATCCTCGGATCATCGGCACAGCACTCCTCCATGCGGTGGGCGCACCAGCCGGGCATGCGGGCGCTGGCAAAGATGGCGGTATATAAGTCTGTTGGAATGCCCAACAGCCTGTAAACAAAGCCGGAGTATAGGTCCACGTTGGCACAGATGGGCTTGTCAGAGCCACGGACTTCCTGGAAGGCCTGGGGAGCCAGCCGCTCCACAGACTCGATGAGGTCCAGCTGGTCCACCATGCCCCGCTTCTCCGCCAGGCGGCGGGAAAATTGCTTCAAAATCTCCGCCCGGGGGTCCGAGAGGGTGTAGACCGCGTGGCCCATGCCGTAGATCAATCCGGTGCCGTCTCCCAGCTCCCGGCGGAGAATGCGGACCAGCTGGTCCTTCACCTGACCGTCGTCTTTCCAGTCCCGGACGGCGTTTCGCAGGTACTGCATCATCTCCACCACCTTGATATTGGCTCCGCCGTGGCGGAAGCCTTTCAAGGACCCCACAGCGGCGGCAATGGCGGAGTAGAAATCCGTCCCGGTAGAGGTAAGGACCCGGCAGGCAAACGTGGAGTTGTTGCCGCCGCCGTGCTCCGCATGGAGGATCATACACAGGTCTAGGAGCTTGGCCTCGTCGTCGTCAAATTTCGAGTCTTTTCGCAGAGTGTAGAGGAAGTTCTGGGCCACGCTCAGGTCCGTCCGGGGCCGGTGGAGATAAAGGCTGTCCTTATCAAAATAGTGGCGCTTGGCGGCGTAAGAGTGGGCCACGATCGTAGGGGTCCGGGCCACCATGCGGAAGGACTTGAACAGCTCATTTTCCAGCGTCATGTTCTCCGCCTCTCCGTCGTGGGAGTGGAGAGCCAGAATACAGCTGGCCAGCTTGTTCATGATATTCTTATTGGGAGAGCGGAGGATCATGTCTTCGGAAAAATAGCTGGGGAGCTGGCTCCACCGGGCCATAAGAACCTGAAAATCCTCCAGCTGCGAAGCGGTAGGCAGCTGGCCGAAGAGAAGAAGGTACACCGTCTCCTCGAAACCGAAACGGTCCTCACGAATACAGCTTTGGATCAAGTCCTCAATGCTGATGCCCCGGTAGAACAGGCGGCCCTTCCGGGGCACCTTCTCTCCGTCCGCAAGGTCGTAGCCGTCCACATCGCCGATGCTGGTGACGCCGGCGATGACGCCGGTGCCGTTTGGATACCGGAGGCCCCGCATCACATCGCCGTCGGTCCGGCCGGAGGGGAAAATGTCGTTGTCCCGGATAAAGTCCTCGGAGCCGCTGACAAAAGACAAAGAAGATTCGATCAGCTCCTGGTGCCGGAGCATCCGGTTCAAATCGCGTTCGGTTTTATAGGGCATAGGAAAAACCGCCTTCCAAGAGAATCCGCCGCAGACAGAGCGCGGCCGCATAAGACTTCGTTTATTATAATGGAAGCCAGGGCCGTTTTCAATGACACAATTCACCGATTATCTGCTCTTTCCCGGCAAGAAAACTGACTTTTACGCAAGGGCGTCCGCCTCGGGCGGAATCTTCACCGGGAGGTCCCCACGGCGGTTCAGCGTGCATAGCAGGTTTTTGTCCTCTTAGGAGGACCGGAAACGGACCCGGTGTTTTACCGGCTGCCGGAAAAGACCGGCCCTCCGGACCGGCCGCCGTCATAGCTGCCATCATCGCCGCAGTACTGCCGCAGGCAACAAGAATCCCACCATTGGAGCTTACGGCGCGGCCCATATAGCGCGCTTCTTCGCCGCGCTGCTCTCGCGCATCATCACAAAAGAGAATGCAGCCCTCCGCCGGAGATCAACACGCCTCCCTCCAAGGCTGAAACAACCGAGTTGCCCTGATTGAAATACTGTGCTATACTGTTAAAAAAGGCAGATGCCGGGAAATTCGGCTCCCGCCGGGAAAGAGGACTGCTAATGGGCGGAAAAAGAGCACGCGCAATAAACGAAGAGGCAATCGAAGCGTTTCTTCAATATGAGGAAGAGATCGCCGCTCATCCCGCATATGCCGGAATGCCCGATCTGCGGTACGGAGATGGAAGCATCCAGTGGGAAACCCCTTCCAACAGAAGTTCGGGAATCTTCCGCTTCTCCCATGACAAACGATATAATTGGTGGATGAAAAAGGCCGCCGAAGTGGGAATCTCTACAGATGAGCACCAGTGGATCAGCAAAGTCGCCAAGATGATTCATCCGACAAAATTGCATCCTTGTAAAATATGCGGCCGGGTGATGGACATACGGTACAGTTACCTCTCCGCCAGCTTGATCGGTCGAGTGAAAAAGCTCCCGTTTTACGATGGCTCCGTGGAGATGGACGAGCTTACCCACATTCTGGACTTTGTCTCGTCTTTTACCGACATTTACGGAAGCAGGGCGTTCGACGCCCTGCCGGGTCTGCTGAAATGCGCGCAGGTCAAAGAGATTCCGCCCATTCCCAATAATCCCGGAGCTTGGTCCGCCTGGATTGAACAGTGCTACATTCCCCTGGAGCCGAGCATGCTCGGCCCCGGCGCAATGGCCAACCCGCCGGACCGGCTGGACGGATTTCACACCTATAACCGCTGCTGCCGCCCGTCGGCGGACACAGGACGGTGGAAAAAAAACCTGGCCTCCTATACCACGGACCGGCGGGCTTTTGAAAACTGGAGCGATGGGAATTGGATCACCGCCAATAAACTGATGGGCTACATCAGCTCGGACCCCAGGATGAAAATGGAGCGCTGTGCCGGTGAATACAGGGGCGGAATTCACCCGCGCCCCTGCACTGCGGATCACATCGGGCCAATCTCCCTGGGCTTTTGCCACAGGCCGGAGTTCCAGTTTCTCTGCCGGAAATGCAACAGCGCAAAAAACAACCGGATGTATTATTCTGATGTCCTCCATTTAATAGAGGCGGAGCAGTCCGGTGAAACGGTTACAACCTGGTATGCCGACGCCATTTGGCAGATGTGCAAGGCGAGAGTAACCGACCGGGAGTCTGCGCTCAGGCTCAGCAGAGTCATGCGGGACAACCGCAGCGCCGCCATGACGCTCCTGGCAGAATTTTTGGAAAGACACGAATATCTGTTCCTTTTCTCCCTTTTGAATCTGGAGTACGCCGACTACGAATACGGGATCATATCCGGTTCCGAACAGATCCGGGATCAAATCCTAACTGTGCGCTTTTCTCGGAAGAAGAGCATGCTCAGGTATGTAGAAATTCAAAAGGCCCGGAAGGTTCGCGTCGCCTTCTCCTCCCTCGCTGAATACGCAGAGAAGAAAAACCGCAACGGATACCAATGGGAGAATCCGGAAACGCGGGGTCTGCAAGCCTATGCCTTTGCGCTTCTCTCCGGCGCCGGAGCGGACTTGAGGGAGAAAAATGAGGAGCTGATATCCGCCCTGAATTGCCGGCGGGGCAGCGGATGGAAGCTTGAAGAATTCATTTCCACAATCGACTATCGCTCCCTGCAAAACAATGAAATTTACGCCCGGGTAAAATCCCTGCTGTCTTCCATCATGGAAATCACTGCCGCTGAAATCGCGTCCAGGTGGGATGATCCCCGTTATTTCAGGGAATTGGCGGACGAATAATTACAGCCTGAGCAAGTTTTCAAAGCTTCGGCGAAATTCCGAACCCCTGTGATTGGAATAGTGAAGGAAATCCTTTCTAGGTTGGTCTTCGCGCCAAGAGCCGCGGAGGCGGCGTCCGCACTCCAAAACGCGCCCACGGGCGCAGCCCCCCTGCCCCTCTTCCTTCCCGTCCGATCAGCTCTCCACGTTTTTCGACAAATTGTGCGGGCGCCTGTATTTGAACATACAGGCGCCCGTTTATTTTTCCGGATAGAAACTTTCCAAATACTCCTCCGGCGTCAATTCCCCCCGCATAAATCTTTGATATGAATTTGACGCGGGAAACCGGTAGCCGCCGCAGCTGCCGTCTTCTCCCGGGTAAAGAGGGGGCAGGTCTCCAACAGTCCCTTCCGCACCGGGGACAGAGGGCAGCGGGGACGTCTTTCCGCTTTTTGGAACGCCGGAAATTTTCTCCATGTGAAAGTTCTCCACGAGCGGTTCCCCGCCGCCCAGAATAATCACCCGTTCCCTTCGCTGAGGGACGCCGTAATCAGCCGCGCAGACCTGTTCGACCCGGATCTTACAGACGCATTTCCTCAGCTCGTTTTGGATCATCTCAAAAAACGTCCCCTTTTCCAGGTTTAAAATTCCCCGCACATTCTCAAAGACAAATCCTTCCGGCCGGATCGCCTCCACGATGCCCGCATAAGACTGAAACAGCCAATTCCGGAGATCACTGGCTCCCCTTCGGGTATTCGCCGTTGAAAAACCTTGGCAGGGGGGACCGCCTAACACAAACAGGGGCAGCTCCGGATGCGCCTCCCGGGCGGCGGCGGCTTTTGCTATGACCGCTTCCTGCACCTCTCGGGAATTGGCGTCACCCAGTATAACGTCACCGCCGAGATTTCTTCTGTACGTTTCCACAGCGTAACGGTCGATGTCGTTTCCAACCACCGGCGTCCAGCCCGCCCAAATAAAGCCAAGCGCAAGCCCCCCCGCCCCGCAGAACAAGTCGACGAACTGCCCTCTGAAGGGAATGCCCTTCGCAATCTGATAGGCCAACAGGGGCGGGACCGCGTTCCCAATCTGATTATTCACCGCGCCGTGAGGACCCAAAAATTCAAACGAGTCGGGAAAGCTCTGAAATCTGGCGGCTTCTCTCTGCGACATGGTCCGGTCCTGTTCGTAATGCATGTTGCACCCGTTTCCAGGGCGGTTAAAATATGTGCTGATCGTATACGCGGGCATATCCGGGCGCAGCCTGGCGTAATAGGTTGACCGGCTTCCCTTTCCCGCGCGATAGCTCTCCCGGATCTGCGCCAGCCTTTGGGAGGGTATACTTTCAGGAATATTTTTCCAATTTCCACCGGGAGGAACGCACCGGACCATCCGCAGGTCCAGCTCGCTGAGCGGCGATGCGTAATGGTTATAGATTGCGCGGTCCGCCCCGCTCTCCCCCGCGCCCTCCATATAGCCTCTGAGCAGGCGCTCCTTTTCTTCTTCCGTCAGTTTCAGCGCGTCCAAAACCAGCCTGTATGCCTCCGCCGGAATTCCATACAGCCTCGCTACGGCAAGTTCCAGCAAATCCTCAACATCTTCCCCCTGAAGCTGCCGGTCCACCAGTTCCAGAATCTCCGGCCGGACGCCCGGAGCCGGTACGCGAATCCGCTTCACGACTCCGGCGGAGACATGATTGGACACCAGCATGCTCCTCGCCTGATACTCATAAATTGTAGAGTTCATCACCGCAAGCAGCATTTTCATGTAGGGCAGCTCTTCCGCCCCGCCGCAGATTACGCCAAGGGAATTGCCGCAGATGTACCCTGGGGGCAAAAGCGTCGCCTGCATCCTCCTCGCCTGAGAATCCCTTGACACATCGCGCCAGACAATTTTGCTGCTGCCGGTGCTGGCAGGCGCCGCCAGATTCTCGTTCAAAAATAAACCGCCGCTCTCAAAAGAGTAGCGGCCAACCATATACCCTTTTGCAAACTCAATCTTTCCGCCGGAGGAGAGCTTTTCTTTCACCCTTGTCTCGTCCAATTCCCTGGTAAAACGCAGTCCATAACGGCCGCAATAATCCCCCGTGGCGGGGAAACGCTCCAAACACATCATAAGGGGAATCGATTCGATTCCCGTCTGAAGGGGAATGCGGTACTGTTGTCGCTTGATGTAGTCAAAGGCGGCGTCCCCGATCCGTTCCTCCCTCCAGGTATTTCTGGCGCTGTATATTCTCACCGCAAGATCCTGGGCAGCTCTCCCCCCGCACAGCACTGCGGAAACGCTCGCAATATCCGCACTGCCATACAGCTTCAAACCGGCGGGATAGTAAGAAATCCGCGCCGCTTTGAACTGTTCAAATATCCAATTCCGAAGTCTCCCCGAAACTTGATCGCCGAGCAGCGACGCCGGAGACACAATCCCGCAAATTCCGTCCCTTTTGATTAAACGGAGAGCCGCTTCCGTCCCGCACCGCGCAAGGTTCGTACCCCACCTTCCGAATTTAGGAGACGGCTGGGACAGGGAAAATTCCTCTTTCAGATATGCGTCATATCGCTCTATCACACGGCAATATTCCGCCATCTCTGTTTTCCCACCCTTTCCACCGAACAGCTTTTGCGGTTTCAACAGACCCCAGGGCGGATTTGTGACGCAAATGTCGTAGTTTGAACAGACCTCTTTGTATTCCAAAAATGCGTCGGCAATCCTGGCGTCAATATCACAGGGAATCCCGCTTTCCGCGCTGAAAGACCGCACGGCCTTCTCCGCTTGCCGGACGGCCCCGGCGTCGATGTCCCAGACGGAAACCGCAACCTGCCGGCCGCTGAGAGCATGGTTTTTTAACAGTTCGGAAAGCAATTGAACAATCAGCCTTCCGTCTCCGCAGAACGGGTCGATGATCCGGACCGCCAGAGAAGCCGCGTCCGCCTTGAAAATGCCGCCGATCACTTCGCACATGTCTTCGGCGACTGTATGTTCCGTATAATACTTTCCAAGGATTTTTTCATTCTCAGCGTCTGTCCGCGTAAAGCTTTCGACGAACTGATAGTATTCTCTGCTCCATTCGTTTGGGGATTTTCCCGTCATTGCCATGATCCTCCTGAGCGGACTTTTCCGGATCGTCCACCGTCTCTTTTCACGCTTGACCACGCCCAATATTAGAGCATTTTTTATAAAAAGTCAACTGATCCCGCGTAAATAGGGCAAAACGATCCGGATTTCTCCGCCAGGAAAAGACCGGAATTTTTAGGTCTTATTGGAAAATTGGCGGAATGCCCAAGGGCGAGAAATTTTTTCGCCAATCAAGGCAAATTTTCGCAGACGGGATGCCGCCCGGCAAGAACATTTAATGTAGAGTGGCGGAAAAAGATCCGCTGTCAGGTGTTTCGCCATTTTTCAAACAAGGCCTAAGCACGGTCATCCTTGGTAGAATGCCCTAATAAAGTGGAGGACATCCTCGCGGGAGCCGCGGAAGGGGCCGGGAGACTCCATTTTCAGGGAAACCAGGGCGGTGCAGTACAGCAGGGCCTCTTCCATTCCCGCCCGCTGCCGCTCGGTGATGTACCCGGCAAACGTGGTGTCCCC
>CAJTSM010000008.1:0-51860 GCA_910578935.1 uncultured Oscillibacter sp.
GGACAGCATGTCGCCCATGCCCAAGATCCGGGCGGCCACGGGGAAGCCCATCAAGTTCGCCGGCACCGGGGAAAAGCTGGACATGATCGAGCCCTTCCACCCGGACCGCATGGCCTCCCGGATCTTGGGCATGGGCGACATGCTGTCCTTCATTGAGAAGGCGGAGCAGGCCTATGACGAAAAACAGGCCGCCAAGATTGAGGAGAAGCTCCGGAAGAACCGCTTCACTCTTCAAGATTACTACGACCAGCTCCAGCAGCTGAAAAATATGGGGGATCTGAGCCAACTCCTGGGCATGATGCCGGGGAACCTGGGCAAGCAGATGCAGGGCGCCTCCATCGATGAGAAAGCCATGGCCCGGACCGAAGCCATCATCCTCTCCATGACTCCCCTGGAACGGGAAAACCCCCAGGTGCTGAACGCCAGCCGGAAAAAGCGCATTGCCGCCGGCTGCGGCCTGGAGGTGGTGGATGTAAACCGCCTTTTGAAGCAGTTCGACATGATGCGGGAACTGACGAAACAGATGGCCAAGGGCGGGCGGATCCCCGGCCTTGGCGGCATGGGGAAAGCTCCCTCCCGGCTCCACGGCTTCGGCCGGAAAAAGCGATTCCGCTAAGCTATAAGTGCGAAGCATTTCCATATATAAAATGCAGCATTTATAATAAATTATCAAATTTTTAAAACTTTTGGAGGTACAACAACATGGTCAAGATCAGACTGCGCCGCATGGGCGCGAAGAAGGCTCCTTTCTACCGGGTCGTGGTGGCGGACTCTCGTTTCCCCCGGGATGGCCGCTTCATTGAGGAGATCGGTACGTACAATCCCTGCGTCTCCCCCGCCGCCATCAAAATCGACGCGGAGCGGGCTCAGGCCTGGATCAAATCCGGCGCCCAGCCCACCGACACCGTCCGGGCTCTGCTGAAAAAAGTGGACGTTCTCTGATTTGGAGGACGGGCATGAAGGACTTGCTGCTCTACATCGCCCGGAACCTGGTGGACGACCCGGACGCGGTCACCGTCACGGAGACTGTCTCCGGCAATCAGGAGCTGACTCTGGAGCTGCGCGTCGCCCCCGACGACATGGGTAAGGTCATCGGGCGGCAGGGACGCATCGCCAAGGAGATCCGCACCGTGGTCCGTTCCCGCGCCCAGCGGGAGGGCGTCAAGGTTTCCGTCGATATCGTAGACTAAAAAGCCCGGTATGGGGATTCCCCCATACCGGGCTTTCTTTCCTGTTTGCGTTTGTCTCTTTTTTCTTTCAGGCTAAGGCCGCCAGTTCCTCCGCTACCCGGGCTTCGCTCTCCCTCATCGCCCGGATCGTCTTGTCCATCAGTGTTTCCAGATCCCAGCCCAGACGCGCCGCGCCTTCCTTGATGACATCCCTGGAACAGCCGGCGGCGAACTTTTTGTCCTTGAATTTTTTCTTGAGAGAGGAAACCTCCATGTCGGAACAGGACTTGCTGGGCCGCATCCGGGCCGCCGCGCCGATCAAGCCCGTCAGTTCGTCGGCGGCGAAGAGCACCTTTTCCATCTCATGGGTGGGTTCCACATCGGAGCAGAGGCCGTAGCCGTGGCTGCAAACGGCGTGAATCAGTTCCTCCGAGCAGCCGATTTCCGCCAGCAGCTCCGGGGCCTTTTTGCAGTGCTCCTCCGGCCATTGTTCAAAGTCCACGTCGTGCAGCAGGCCCACGGCAGACCAGAAGTCCGCCTCTTCGCCATAGCCCAGGTCCTGCGCGTACCAGCCCATGACGGCCTCAACCGTCAGAGCGTGCTGAAGGTGAAAGGGCTCTGTATTGTATTTGCGCAGCAGCGCCAGGGCCGCCGCTCTGTCGGGACAGGCTTTCATAGGATCGTTCTCCTTTATTCGATGTTGGGGATAGTATACGGCTTTAGCCTGCAAATTGCAAGGGCAGATTGAACTCTTGGAAAACCCAGGGATGTACCCTTGTATCCGCCGGATCGCCGCTCATATTTTTGAGGACTGCTATCGTTACGCGGGATAACCGCCGGACGGTTGGGCCACGGCCGGCCGCGTTTTTGTGGGAGCCTGTTTGATCTTATCGTATTCCCCCGCCGGAAGTCAAAGACACTCAACGCCCGATTGCTCCCGGGGGTCCGGGTCGGCGTCCAGCGTCACGAAGTAATCGTAATAGGGAAGCAAAAACTCAAATCCCCGCTTCAGCCGGTCCACAATGGCCCGTGAGAACAGGTCTTCCGTCAGCTTCTCCTCATGGCAGATCGTGAAGGACTTCGCCTGATACCAGGGTTCCAGCAGCGGCGAAGGAGCTGGGCCTTTGGGGCGTTTATAGGACTCTGTCATCAGCACAAACTCCTCCTGACGGTTCAGGGTCCTGGTCAAGGCCTCCATGGCCTTTGGAGCCCGGTCCAGCCGGGCCCGGAGCTTCGCCATAGTCAGGGCCCTGGGCAGGTAGTACCCCATGCCGTAGGTCCAGCTCTCCGGCATCAGCTCAAACCAAAAGGTGGGCTTTGCCGTCCACTGCTCCGACGGTTCCTCCACGGAAAACCACAGGCTCTCCTTATAGGGCCCCCGGCCATGGAGACGGCGGGCATCCCGATAGATACGAGTAACCTTGTTTATCAGGTCATAATCCGGGCGCTTGTCCCGGATAAAGTCGTAAATTTCCGCCCCCAGGGCCTGCATAGGGCGGTAGAAGTGATTCAGGTAGATTTCCTTGTGGGCCTCAAACCAGGTCCGCTCATTGTTGAAGCGGATGCCCCACATAAAATCTACCGTCTCGTCGGTGAAGCCGGTAAACATGGGCTGCCTCCTTTGCCATGGATGAAAATTGAAGGCAGTATACCATAAAAACAGCGTTCTGACAAGGGCCCCTGTATAGACTTTCCTCCGCAGACATGGTATTATGAAGCGGAACATTTCAACGAATAAGGGGGAAGCGGTGTTGGACAATCTATTGGAGCTGATAAACGGCAGACGAAGCGTCCGCAAATACAAGAAAGACATGGTGCCGCAGGAAATCCTGGACCGGATTATCGAGGCGGGTCTTTACGCCCCCAGCGGGAAGGGCCAGCAGAATACCATCGTCATTCAGGTGACGGACAGGGCGCTCCGGGATGAAATCATGCGGATGAACTGTGAGATCGGGGGATGGGAAGCGGGCTTCGATCCCTTCTACGGTGCGCCCGCCATGTTGATCGTACTGGCGAAAAAGGACTGGCCCAACCGGGTCTATGACGGCAGCGCCGTCATGGAAAATCTGATGCTGGCCGCTCACGCCCTGGGAGTGGGGAGCTGCTGGATTCACCGGGCGAAGGAGGAATTTGAGACGTCCTGGGGAAAAGAGCTGCTGCGCTCCCTGGGTATTGCGGAGGAGTATGAGGGCATCGGGCACTGTGCCCTGGGCTATGCCGAAGGCGAACCTCCCAAAGCGGCAGAACGGAAAAAGGGCCGGGTTTTCTACATCAAGTAGACGCCCCGGCAGACAAGCGGCGGTCCTCTTTAAGAAAGAGGACCGCCGCTTTGTCACAGGCATCCTATGATTTTGTTCAGCCGCTTCACGTCGCCGGGGGCAATTTTCAGCGTCGTCAGCGCGTCCCCGGTTCCCCCGTAAATATAATCGTACTGCAATAAAGCATCGTCAAAGATGCAGTCCAGCTCCAGGCCCACCAGCGGAATCGTCCCCACCTCATAGCCCGTCTGCTTCTGAACGTTCTTCCGGTCCGCCATTTTCAGCTTTTCAAACCCAAAAGCGCCTTTCAACGCCTGAAAGTCCAGCCTTCCCCGGTTTGCCGAAACGATGCAGGCCACCAATCCCCGGTCGCTCTGAAGGACAAGGGCCGGCGCGGCTTTTGCAACATCATAGAAGGGCTCCGCGTCCTTTGCTGAGAGAACCGGCACGTCCTGCCGGAGCAGTTCGAAATCGGCCCCCTCCCGTCTCAGCAGCTCTTTCAGCTGTTCCACCGTATTCATACCGTCTCCCCTCCTCACGCTCTTTCCGCCTTCCCCGGCGGAACCGGAATCCGGTAGGGCTCCGCCCCCCGCTCCGCAAGCTTTTGCCGAAGCCAGTCCTTTAAGGACGCCACACCCTCCTCCGTCCAAGGGAAGGTTTCCGTCTCCGTGTCCTTTGCCAGCTCGAAACAGACATTTTCATACACCCAAGCCTGGATCTCTCCATCCCCCATCCAGCCGGTGCGCTGGAAGCGATAGCGAAAGGTTCCCAGGCTCCCCGGAAACACCGCCGCCCGGGTAAAAAAATCCAGAGTCAGGAAGTCAAAGGCGTCCTGCATACCGCGCCCTCCTTTTATAGATACTTTTCGAAAGTCACATATATTTTTGCAGGACCTCCAAATTGGCCCGCATCAGGGAAAGGTACGTGGCCCCTGCCTCCAGATCCGCCCGGCTCACGTTGTGGCAGGTGTGGAACTGGGCCGTCTCCACACCCGCGGCCTCGGCGATGCTGTCCGCCACCAGGTGATTGGAAAACTCGATATACCAGACGGCGGGAAGGCCCTCCTCCCGGACTTTTTCCGTCAGGAAGGCCACCGTGGCCGCAGACGGCTCCGTCTGAGTCCCGCAGCCCGGGAACGCGGCGTAGTAGTCCAGATCATAGGCTTCGGCGAAATACAACAGCGGGAAACGATCCCCAAAAACAATGGTCCGGTCCGGCAGGCCGTCGAAAAAGGCGGTGAAATCCCGGTCCAGAGCCTCCAGCTCCAGGGCATAGGCTTCGGCGTGAGCGGCATACTCCCCGGCGTGGGCCGGGTCCAGAGCCGCCAGCCGCCGCCCAATGGTCCGGGTGACGGCGGCGGCGTTCAGCGGAGCGGTCCAGACGTGCTCGTCCATGCCCACCACCTCACCCAGGCGGCTGTGATCCTCCTCATGTTCATGATCGTGGTCGTGGCCCCCCCGCATCCCCTCCACGGTTTCCTCCTCCAGAAGGTCCACGCAGTCGATCATCCGCAGGACCTCTCCCTGGGGTTCGACCGCGGAGAGGATGGTATCCACCCAGGCGTCGGACTCGCCGCCCAAGTAGATGAAGAGGTCGCAGCGCTGGACCCGGAGGATGTCCGCCGGGGTAGGCTCGTAAGAATGGCTCTCCGCCCCGGGAGGCAGCAGCAGTGTCACATCCGCCCGGCCGGCGGCGGCGGAGCGGGCAAAGTCGTAAGCCGGAAAAACGGCGGCCACAATTTGAAGCCGGTCCGAATCCTCCGGCGGCAGGGCCGGGCCGCAGGAGGCCAGAAGAAGCAGGGCGCAGAGAGCGGGGAAAATTCGTTTCATGGGCGGTCCCCTTTCGGGAAGTTGTGGCTTTCAATATACTACAGATGGATGGGGATTGCAAGCCTCGCCTGTAGGGGCAGGGCTTTGTCCCCCCCCCGTTTTCTCGGAACCCCGGTACTCCCTTGGAAGAGCGGACACACAGGTCCGCCCCTACAGCACCGGGAAATCGCAAGGCGATAAAAATTTTATGTAAAGGACCCTTGACAAAGCTGACGGGCTGTGGTAGGTTGTAGGTAAAGGAACCTTTACATTGCAGGAGACGGCCGCTCCTGCATGTAAAAAGACCTTGACATTGAAAGGAGGCGGCTATGAAGAACTGCGTGGAAGCGCTGCGGAAGGAACGGGGCTTGCGGCAGGAGGAGTTTGCCAAGGCCATCCGGGTTTCCCGGCAGACCGTCAGCTCCATTGAGAACGGGCGCTACAGTCCGTCTTTAGAATTGGCCTTTACGATCTCGGATTTTTTTGGACTCCCCATTGAGGAGATTTTCATTTGGGAAAGGAGCGGAAACCAATGAAGAAAAGTTACCTTTGGTCCGGCCTGGGCATGATTGCTCTGGGCCTTGTCTGCCTGGCGGCGTCCATCCTCTGGGACACACCGCTGGACAGTCTGCTCTGCGGTTTTTCCGGCGCTCTTGCCGTTCCCGGGGCGATGCAGGTCTGGAAGTATTTCAAATGGACCCGGCTGGAAACCGCCGACTCGTACCGGCGGCATCTGGAGGAGGAGCAGATCGAGCTCCGGGATGAGCGAAAATCCATGCTCCGGGACAAGTCCGGGCGGTACGCCTACATCCTGGGCCTGCTGGCGGCGGCCCTGGCCATACTGGTTTTCTCCGTGCTGGATGCGTTTGGCGTCGTGGGAGAGGACACGGCCAGCCTGATGGTTCTGTTTCTGGGCGGCTACGCGGTGTTCCAGCTGGTGGCCGGATGGGTGATTTACAAGCTGCTGGACAAGAAATACTGAGCCCGCAGGGCCGCTCCTCTTCGGGGCGGCCCCTTATTTACAAAAACTTAACGGCCCTGGCAGTACAAAACGGTTGACAGGACCGTTAGCCCTGACTATAATAAGTGACAGCTTGTCATAAAATGACAGGGTGTCATTTTTATTGTGGGGGATTCATATGTGTACAGAGACCTTCCTCCGGCTGCCGGAGGAAAAGCGGCGCCGCTTTCTCGACGCCGCTTGGGAGGAGTTCTCCGGGGCCCGCTTCACCGACGTGTCCATCAACCAGATCGTGCGCCGGGCGGGCATCCCCAGGGGAAGCTTCTACCAATACTTCTCTAATAAGGAAGACCTCTTCGCCTACCTCCTGGAGGAGGTGCGGAACCACGTCAAGGAAGAGTACCGCCGGGTATTGAAGACCAATGGCGGGGACATCTTTCAGGCTCAGCTGGACTGTTTTGACCATATGACCTCTCAGGAGATGGCCCTGGACCCGATGATGGAGCGGTGTATGGGTTTTATCCGGAACAACCAAGGAGTCGATATCCAAAAGTTCCTCCCCACCCGCCCGGCCCAGCGGCTGCTGGACGGACTCTGGGACGTTATCGACCTCTCCGGCCTCCGGGAACCCACCCAGGAATATGGCCGGACCGTCTTCTGCCTTCTGATGGCCGCCCTGGGCAGCGCCTGTATGGACGCCATGCTCTGCCCGGAGGACCAGGCGCTCCACCGGAGAGAACTGGCGGCCAAATTGGAAATCGTCAAGCACGGCAGCCTGGGAACTTAAAATTTTCCTTGACCTTCCCCCAGGTGGAAGGTGTAAAAACAAGAAGGATTCCCACGGAAACGGTGACGCTTCCGCGTTAACGGATGAAAACCATACATATGTAACAATAAGGAGGACCACATGAGGAAACAATGGACCGCCCTGCTGCTGGCGCTGGCTTTGGCGCTGCCGCTGTGCGCCATACCCGCCCTGGCCCAGACAGACCAGGAGGCTCAAACAGCGGCGGAACAGCCTGAGCAGGACGCCGCGGCCTCCGGAGAGAACAACTCCTCCGAAGAGGCGGAAACTTCCGTTCCACCCCTGGAGGAAGCGGAAACTTCCGGAGGAGCGTTCCCTGCCTCTGAAGGCGGCAGCGCCATCGTGGTACGGCCTGGGGGAACGCCGGAAACCACCGCCAAGGACAGCACCATGGACGATGAATTGGTCTTTACCGGGGAAGACGACTTCCGCTATCTCGCCTTCGAGGACCTGAAAGACCGGGTGCTGGAGGGAAGCCTGACGGCCCGGATGCTTCAAGAATCCATCGCCTCCATTGACGCCATGGACTACACCAGCATGGCCCAAGCTCTAAACGCCCAGATGAGCAGCCTGGAAGCCGCCCAGAAAATGTACGCCCAGATTCCCGTATCCACCCCCATGGAGGGGGCCATGCAGGGCTATATCATCTCCAACCTGGCCAGCTCCTACGGCAGTCTGAACAGTTCCGTATCCGACCTGGCCTCCGGCAAACTCCAAAAGGACGCCGCCGCCGCCCGCCGGCAGCTGAAAAACGCCCAAGACCTCACTGTGGTGGGAGCGGAATCTCTGTACTTCGCCATTTTAGAGCTGGAGCAAACCAAGGCCACCCTCCAACGGAATCTCACCGCTCTGGACCGCCAGTTGGAGGAGATGGAACTCCGTTATGATCTGGGGCAGATTTCCGCCCTGACCCTGGAGCAAGTGCGAAACGGCCGCGCCACCCTGCAAAGCAATCTCAGCACCCTGGAGATGAACCTTCGCCGCTGCAAACTGCAAATGCAGTCCATGGTGGGGGCTGGACTCAACGGCTCTTTGGTGCTGGGACCCCTGCCGGCGCTGAGCCAGGAACTGGTGGACTGCATGGATTATAAGCCGGACCTGGCGGAGGCCAAGGATCACAGCTATGACCTATTTGCCGCCAAGAAAAAACTGGATGAGGCGGAGGACACCTATGACGACACCCGGGCGAACTATGCGCAGGATACATACAATGTCCGCAGCGCCCGGCACACCTATGAGGCGGCGCTGTACGAGTACAAGATGTCGGTGCAGAACTTTGAGATGAATTTCCGCAGCGCCTTTGACTCCGTAAAAGACTACCAGCAGGTCCTGCGTTCCGCGCAGACCTCCCTGGCCTTCCAGGAGAACAGCTATGCCTCTTCCGAGCTGAAATACCGCCAGGGCACAATTTCCCGCAACGCCCTCCTGGAGGCGGAGGACTCCCTTGCGGAAGCCAAGGACGCCGTGGAAACCGCCCGGCGAAACCTGTTCACCGCCTACCGGACCTACTACTGGGCCGTCAATTACGGCGTAACCAGCAGCGGGCAGACCGGAACATAAGGGCAAGCGACGACGATTTGGAGGAACTACATGACAAAGAACAGAATCCTGGCGGCGCTGCTCGCCGCCGTGCTGGCGCTGTCCCTGTCCGCCTGCGGCGGCGGGACGGGAGAAACGCCGGAAGAGGAACCCGCCAGCCCGGGCGTCGCCGTCCAGGTGGAAGAGATCGGCGCGGACACCATCTATACGGAAAACACCGTCTCCGGCCAGCTGGCAGCCGAGGACCAATCCACCATCATGGTGGCTGTCAGCGCCAAATGCACCGCCGTTTACGCTGAGGCGGGGGACGAAGTAAAGGCGGGCGACATGCTCTGCACCCTGGATCTGGGCAGCACTCTGGCCTCCCACAACGCCGCCAGCATCAACTACCGCTCCTCCGCCCAGAGCTACAACGACCAGGCGGCGGTCTTTGAAAAGCAGATCGCCCTGGCGGAAAAGAATGTCCGGGACCTGAAGGAGCTCTTTGAGATCGGCGCGGCTTCCCAGCTGGAGATTGACCAGGCGGAGCTCCAGCTCCAAACCGCTGTCGCCCAGCGGAACTCCACCCTCTCCCAGCTGGAGGCGGGGATGCAAAGCGCCTTGTCCAATGTGGAGCAGCTGGATACCGTCCTGGAAAACGTGGACGCAAGGGGCAACGTCATCGCCCCCAGCAGCGGTACCCTGGTAACCATGAACGCCACCGAGGGGGGCTTTATCTCCAACACCGCCCCCGTGGCCGTCATCGACGGCGCGGAGCAGATGAAAGCCGTGGTCCAGGTTTCCGAAGCTCTGGTTCCCAAACTCGCGGCGGGAGATACCGCCGACGTGACCGTCAGCGCCGCGAACCAGACCTTTGAAGCCACAATCCGCTCCGTAGAGCGGGCGGCCAACATGCAGACCCGGCTCTACACCGTCACGCTGTCTCTGCCCTCCGACACGGATGGGCTGTTGGCGGGCATGTTTGCGGATGTGACTTTCCACACCGATGTGTCTGAAAACACCATCGTGGTTCCCACCGAGGCGGTGCTGACCCGGGGTGAAACCCAGTACGTCTTCGTGGTGGAAAACGGCGCCGCCAAATACGTCGAGGTCACAACAGGCCTCACAGGCAACGGCGTGACGGAGGTTCTCACCGGCCTTTCCGCCGGGCAGCAGCTGGTCACCGTGGGTCAGGCGTATCTGAGCGACGGCGACCCGGTCCGCATCGTCTCCGGCGGGGACGCTCCCGCTCCGGCGGAGGCCCCGGAGGAGAACGCGGAATCCGGCGAGGACGCCGCTCCCGAGAACGGAGACGGCCAGGGGGAATAAGAGAAGATGAGTATTGCCAGAGCAAGCATTCAGCACAAGGTGGCAACCATCCTGGCCAGCATTCTGATCTGTGTCTTTGGATTGATGTTCGCCACCCAGCTCCAGATGGCCCTGATGCCGGAGATGGAGATGCCCATGGCCGTGGTGGCCTGCTACTATAACGGGGCCAACCCCAGCGACATTGAGGAGCTGGTCACCCGGCCCCTGGAGGGGGCTATCATGTCCGTCCCCGGCGTGGATGAGATTTCCTCCACCTCCTCCGACGGCGTCAGCCAGATTCAAATCACCTATGTGGACGGCACGGACCTGGACATCGCCGCCACAAAGCTCCGGGAGCAATTCGATATGGTGAGCCTCCCGGAGGACGCTATGGATCCGGTCATTATCAACATGAACCTCAGCGCCTTGATGCCCACGGCCATGATCGCCCTGGTGGGCGAGGACTTGAGCCAGCTCCAGAGCCTGGCGGAGGACCTGGTGGTCCCCGCCCTGGAGCGGATCAACGGCGTGGCCCAGGTGACGGTGAACGGCGGCGTCAGCCAGCAAATTGCCGTGGAACTGGACCCCACCCGGGCGGCGGGCTACGGCCTCTCCGCCTCCTACGTGTCTCAATTCCTGGCGGGGCAGAACCTGATTTACCCCGGCGGCAGCCTGGAAAACGGCTCTAAAAAGCTGACCGTCTCCACCGACGCCAAGTTTCAAACCGTGGACGACGTGGCGAATATGATCCTCTCCCTTCCCACCGGCGGAGCCGTGCGCCTGGCCGAGGTGGCCAACGTGAAGCTGGAGGACAAGGACATGGACGCACAGGCGCGCTCCGGTGAGGCCGCCTGCGTGGTGCTCCAGGTTTCCAAGCAGTCCGCCGCCAACGAGGTTTACGTCTCCGATCAGGTGGTGAAGCGGCTGGAGAGCCTGAAAGCGGATAACCCCAGCCTCCGTTACTCCGCCCCCTACCTTGCCAGCGATTACATCAACCAGACCGTGGACGCCGCCTATCAGAACATCCTCCAGGGCGTGCTGCTGGCAGCCATTGTGGTGCTGCTGTTTCTCCGCCGGGGAGGGGCCACTTTGACCATCGCCGTGTCCATGCCCATCTGTATCCTGACGGTCTTCGTCCTCATGCGGGCCTTCAACCTGACGCTGAATATGATGTCTCTGGGCGGCATCGCCATGGGCGTGGGCATGATCGTGGATAACTCCATCGTGGTTCTGGAGAATATCTACCGCTTCTCCGCCGACGGCCACAACCGGGAGAGCGCCTGTATTGAAGGCACCAAGGAGGTCACCTCCTCTGTCCTGGCCTCCACCCTTACCACGGAAGCGGTCTTTGTCCCCCTGGCCCTCACCGGCGGCATGGCCGGGATGATGTTCAAGGACTTCTGCCTCACCATCGCCTCCTTGATCTTCGCGTCTCTCGTCATCTCCCTGACTCTGGTGCCCCTGCTCTGCTATTTCACTCTGGATGAGGAGAAGGTCCGCCGCCGCCAGGAAAAACAGGCTGGGAAACAGCCCGGTCCCCTGAAAAAACTGGTTGGAAAAATCAGCGCGTTCTATCTGAAAACACTGGACTACTTTGTCCATCACCTGGCGCTGGGGATGCTGGCCTCCTTCGCCCTGGTGGTTGTTTTCGGCGTCACCCTGGTGAACACCAAGATGGTCCTCATCCCCGATATGGACCAGGGAACGGTGAACCTCAGCATCAGCATGCCCATCGGCTCTCAGCTGAATGAAACCTCCGCCATTGCCGACCGGGTATCCGCCATCACGGAGGCGGAGGTGCCGGAGATTGAGGAGATGTTCTATATCGCCTCCAACGAGTCCGTCACCATGATGCTGGACATCGGCTCCAAGTCCCAGCGGGACCGGAGCAGCAACGACATCGCCCAGGCCCTTCGGGAGGCTCTTCAGGACATCGCGGGTTGTGAGATAACCGTTTCCGCCTCTGACGCCAGCGCCATGATGGGAGGCGGCGGGGACATCGCCGTAAACATCGAAGGCGACGACTACGCCACCCTGGAATTCCTGGCGGACGACCTGATTTCCCAGATCGAGGCTCTGCCCGACGCGGTGAATGTGAAGAGCTCCCTTTCTGACGAAGTGCCTCAGGTAAAAGTTTCCGTAAACCGGGAAGCCGCCGCCCAGTACGGCCTCACCGCCGCCTCCATCGGCGCGGCGGTCCGGTCCGAGCTCACCGGCTCCACCGCCACCAAGGTCACCCTCAACAGCCGCGAGCTGGACGTAGTGGTCCGGGGCGGCGGCGCGGCCGCCAAAAGTCTGGACGCCCTGCGGTCCATGGGCGTCCCCTCCGCCATGGGCGGGACAGTCCCCCTGTCCTCCGTGGCAAATGTCTCCATTGAGCAGGCTCCCCAGACGATCACCCGGTCCAACCAGACCAGGCAGGTCACCATTTCCGGCGATTCCGTCAGCGGCGACACCGCCGCCATGACTGTGGCCATCTGGGAAATTTTGGACAACTACACCTTCCCCCAGGGCTACGCTGTGGAAACCAACGGTTCTTATGAAACGATGATGGAGAGCTTCGGCGACCTGCTGATTGCCCTGGCGGCGGCACTGCTGCTGGTATATTTTGTCCTGGCGGTGCAGTTTGAGTCCTTCCTCATGCCCGTCATGGTCATGCTGATCCTGCCGGTGGCCTTCACAGGCTCCCTGTTTGGGCTGCCCGTGACGGGGCGGGACCTCTCCATGCTGTCCCTGGTGTCCATCATCATGCTGGCGGGCACGGTGGTCAACTCCTCCATCATCCTGGTGGAATACATTAAAATCCGCCGGGCCAGGGGGGAAGAGCGGGAAACCGCCATACTCAACGCCTGCCCTCTCCGGGTGCGTCCCATCCTGATGACCACGCTGACCACCATTTTAGCGATGGTGCCCATGGCCCTGGGTCTGGGAGAAACCAACGAAATGATGAGCGACATGGGCATCACCATGATCGCGGGCATGGTGATTTCCACCATCGTGACCCTGGTGTTCACTCCGGTGTATTACTCTGTCATTGACAACTTGAGTCATGTCTTCCGCCGGAAGAACAGCAAGGGCGGCAAGCCCCCGAAAAAAACCCGGAAACCCTTTTTCCATCGCAGGAGCAAGGAGCTTCCCACTCCTGAGATTCCTGCGGTCCCGGCTTCCAAACCGGAGGCCGTCCCTGCGGAAACCACCTGAGCGCGCAAACAGCGGGCCGCCCGTAAAGGGCGGCCCGCTGTTTTTTCGTTTATCCGTCGGCTTTCGCGGCGCTTCCCTCTTCCAGACCCAAAAGCTCTCTGCCATGCTGGCCCAGGTGGGGCCGCAGCTGGTCATAGGTCAGGTGAAACACCTGGGGCCCGGCGGCGTAGCACGCCAGCTCGTAGGGGGAGAAGCCCACGGTCATGCCCGCCTCGTCGAAGCTGACGGCGTAGCTGCTCCAGTCCGCCAGAATGGTTTCATAATCTCCCCAGTAAAAATCCTTGGGAGCCATGCCCATCTCCGCCGCGGTTTCCCGGGCCTGTTTCACCAGGGCCAGGCGGACCGGTTCCCGAAGGTCCCCGCCCTCATCCAAAATCTCCGGCTCAAAAAACGCCCCGGTATCCAGGTCAAAGTTCCAGCTCATCAGGATGCTGTTGGGGTGAGCCCCGCCGGTGTAGGTATAGTAAACGCCGGAGACGCTGATCAGGGTTTCCGTCTGGTACACGGTGCAGCTCAAGTCATCGGTGTAAGCCATCGGCTCCTGCTCAGACTCGTTCCGAAAAGCCCGGTCCTCCTTTGCGCCCTTCGCCAGGGTCTGGGGATTGTCTTTCCAGGCTGAAAAACGGGCATTGAAGGTTTCCGCCATCTCCAGCGCCCGCCTCTCTCCCTCCGTGGCGGCCTCTTTTAAAGGGCCCCCATCCTCCAGCAGCACCCGCAGCACCGGCAGATCATAAGAGCAAATGGCCAGGGCGGCGCCATCCTCATCCCGCACAGTTTCCGCATAGTTCTCAATCTCCACCGCAAGGGTGAGGGAGGCGGCGGGCTCCGGAAGGGCGTTTTTCACATTGGTCAGCGTCTCCCCGGCACAGCCGATCAGGGTGCTCAGCACGATAAACAGGGCGATCATGGTACTCATTATGAGTTCCTCCTTTGTTCAGCCCGCCCTCCCTTTGCAGATCACCGGGCCCGTCCGCCACTCATCCGGGACGGCGGACGGGTCGGGGCAGGCCAAGGCATAGAGGCGGCTTGCCCGGGCCTCCAGGTCAAAGAGGCGGCGGGCCTCCTCCGAAAGGCGGCGGACAGCGGCGGGCTTGGTTAGAACCGGCAGGGTGGAGGTTCTCCGCATCCCGGCCAGCAGGGCCGTTCCCCGTTCGTTTTCCGCCAGGACCCGCAAATAGACGGGCCGCTCCGGCGGCGCGGGGGGAAGGCCCAGATAGGCCCGGAACACCATCCGGCGCAGCCGGGCCAGGGGGTAGCGTTTCGTCTTCACGGTCTCCAGCAGCTCCGCCAGGGACGCGGCGGAACCGGCGGAGCGGGCAAAGCGGCGGTACAGGCCCTCGTTCCCCAGGTCCAGGGCGGCCCAGTCCGCCTCCTCCAGGAAGCGCAGCCGGGCCAAAACCGCCCGCTCACAGTTCGCAAGCGCCGCGGGAGCCCGGCCCGCGGCCCGCTCCTCCCGGTAGCCTTCGGCCATGGCGGGGGCCATAAGGGACAGGGCCCGCTCCTCCTCCCCCCGGTGAATCAGCGCCCGGACGGCGGAAGCGGAGGCAAAGCCGTCCCCCGCAGTTTCGCTGTTGTGTTCCGCCCCCCGGCGGGGGACGGCGACGGCCTGGATGCCGCTGCCCCGAAGGGCCTTGCAGTATTCCACGCCCAAGGTGTCGTTGGGCCGCTCCAGCGCCCGGGCATCCTCCCGGGAAAGCAAAGTCTCCAAAACCCGCTGGCGGGCGGCGGGAAAGCTGTCGCCTTTTTTCAGCTCCTCCCGGAGCTTTGGGGAAAACGCTTCCGCGCACAGGGCCTCCGCGCAGCGGATCAAGGGCGCGGCGTCCCCGCCCTCACTGCCAAAGACCAAATGGGTGACGGCCCCGGTGGCTTTCAGCGTCTCCACAGCCCCGGCGGCGAACCCCTCCGCCGAACTGAGCGCCCAGGAAACGGGCAGCTCCAGCACCAGATCCGCCCCGCTGCGAACGGCGGCGGCGGCCCGGGCAAACTTACCCGCAATGGCGAAATCTCCCCGCTGGACATAGTTTCCGCTCATGACGCAGAGAATCCCCGTCTCCGGCCCCAGGAGGCGGCGGGCCTCCGCCATCAGGTGGACGTGGCCCATATGAAGGGGATTGTATTCTGTAATAATACCAGCGGCGGTCATAAAATTCCCCCTTGAAGTGGTGACAAAAAAGTGACAGTTTGGTAAAAAAGCGGTTGTAACTCCCGAAAAGTCTGGTATAATGGAGTTGGACAACAGGGAAAGCGGGGCCTCCCGCCCTTCCCTGCCGCTCTATGTTATACGAAATTTGGGAACGGCGCAAGCCCTTCCCCAAAAAGAGGAGACGGTCATCATGAATATTCTGGTCATCAACGCGGGAAGTTCCTCCCTGAAGTATCAGCTTTTAGACCCGGCGAGCGGCGTTCTTCTGGCCAAGGGCCTGTGCGAGCGCATCGGCATCGACGGCAAATTCACTTACAAGGCTGAGGGGAAGAAGACCCTGGACGCCGTCGACATCCCCATGCCCACCCATTCCGAGGCCATCCAGGCCGTGCTGGACGCGGTGGCGGACAAAGACAACGGCGTGATTTCCTCCATGAGCGAGATCGGCGCGGTGGGACACCGGGTGGTCCACGGCGGCGAGGCGTTCAACAAGTCCGTGCTGATTGACGACGCGGTGCTTCAGGCCATCGAGGACTGCATCCCCCTGGCCCCTCTCCACAACCCTGCCAATTTGACGGGGATCCGGGCCTGCCGGAAGGTGATGCCCGGCGTGCCTATGGTGGCCGTGTTCGACACCGCCTTCCACCAGACCATGCCTCCCCAAGCCTACATGTACGCCCTGCCCTACGCCTGGTATGAGGAGGACAAGGTCCGGCGCTACGGCTTCCACGGCACCAGCCATAAGTACGTGGCCGGCCGGGCCGCCGTGATGCTTGGCAAGAAGCCCGAGGAAGTAAAGCTGATCTCCTGCCACCTGGGCAACGGCTCTTCCATCACCGCTGTAGACGGCGGCAAGAGCGTGGACACCTCCATGGGCTTTACTCCCCTGGCGGGCGTGCCTATGGGCACCCGGTCCGGCGACCTGGACGCGGGCATCCTCCAGTATGAGATGAACAAACGGGGAATGGGCATCGACGAGATGCTGAACGCCTTGAACAAAAAATCCGGCGTGGAAGGCCTGAGCTGTGTCAGCTCCGACTTCCGGGACCTGGAAGCCGCCGCCGGAAAAGGCGACCAGAAGGCCGCCCTGGCCCAAAAGAAGTTTGCTTACGAGGTGAAAAAGTACGTGGGAGCCTATGCCGCCGCCATGGGCGGAGTGGACGCCGTAATCTTCACCGCCGGCGTGGGCGAAAACGACAAGGCCATCCGCGCCATGGTCTGCGAGGGCCTGGAGTACATGGGTGTGAAGCTGGACGCGGAGGCCAACAACGTCCGGGGTAAGGAAACCGTCATTTCCGCCCCCGGCTCCAAGGTCAAAGTGCTGCTGATCCCGACCAATGAGGAGCTTATGATCGCCATAGAAACGGCGGAAATCGTGAACAAATAAAACTTCCGGAATCTAAGGGCCGGGGAAGGCGCTGTCTTCCCCGGCCCCCTTCTGCTCCTTGACAAAATTTCCAAAAAATGCTATGCTGACAACAGTAGTTTCGGTGAAACCGCAAAGCTTTTTGCAGCCGCGCGCTATGGCCGAACGAGAAGGGAGGAGGAAAAGCGTGAATCAGGCAGATCAGCGATACCACCACTTTGTGCAAATTTTGCGGGAAGAGCTGGTGCCCGCCATGGGCTGTACGGAACCCATCGCCATCGCCTACGGCGCGGCCAAGGCCAGGGAGGTTTTGGGCCGCCTTCCGGACAAAATCCTGGTGGAAGCCAGCGGAAACATCATCAAGAATGTCAAAAGCGTTGTGGTGCCCAACACCGGCGGACTGAAGGGCATCGAGGCTTCCGCCGCCGCCGGCGTGGTGGCGGGAGACGCGGGGAAGATCCTGGAGGTCATCTCCCAGGTGACGGACGGGCAGAAAGCGGAAATCAAAGAGTATCTTGCCAGCCACGAGGTCCGGGTGGCCCCCGCGCCGGGGGACGTGGTCTTTGACATCATTGTCACCCTCACCGCCGGAGAGGACTCCGTCCGCCTGCGCATCGCGGACTACCACACCAACATTGTCCTGATCGAGAAAAACGGCGAGAAACTGCTGGAGGCCGGAAATGTGGTGTCGGCGGACAACACCAGCGGCCTCACGGACCGCAGCTGCATGTCTGTGGAGGCCATTGTGGACTTCGTGAACACCTGCGATGTGGAGGACGTGCGGGAGATCGTTCAGCGGCAGATCGACTATAACTATGCCATCGCCCAGGAGGGTATGAAAAACCCCTGGGGAGCCAATATCGGCAAGGTCCTCCGGGAACACTACGGCGACGACATCAAGATCCGCGCCCGGGCCATGGCCGCCGCCGGGTCCGACGCCCGGATGAGCGGCTGTGAGATGCCGGTCATCATTGTCTCCGGCAGCGGCAACCAGGGCATTACCGCCTCCGTCCCCGTCATTGAGTACGCAAAGCACTTGGGTGCGGACGGGGAGAAGACCCTTCGGGCCGTCACCCTCAGCGACCTTTTGACCATCCACATGAAGACGGGCATCGGGCGGCTCAGCGCTTACTGCGGCGCGGTCAGCGCCGGGTGCGCCGCCGGAGCCGCCGTCGCCTGGCTGAACGGCGGGGGCTTTGAGGAAGTCGCCCACACCCTGGTGAACGCCCTGGCGACGATATCCGGTATGATCTGCGACGGGGCCAAGCCCTCCTGCGCCGCCAAAATTGCCGCCGCCGTGGACGCGGGCTTGCTGGGTTACAATATGTACCGCAGCGAGCAGCAGTTCTACGGGGGCGAGGGCATCGTCTCTAAGGGCGTGGAAAACACCATCGCCAACATCGGGCGCCTGGGCCGTTTGGGAATGAGGGAGACAGACCGGGAGATTATCCGCATCATGACCGGCCAGCCCCCTAAGGCGTAAAACCGGTCTGTTTTTCCAGCCTATAGCAATTCTTAGAAATAAGCAAAGGAGATGGATACAGGCGATACAAGAGCAAAGAGAAACACGCAGCCATCACGCGCCGCCTATATCCGCCGAACTGCTGTCCGTTCAGTATTTTTGAGAATTGTGAGAATTGTTATATGTATGCGGGGGCTCCGCCGCGCGTATGCTGGAAGCAGGACCACCCTGACTGCGGAGCGGAATTTGTGTGTGTGTTTATAGCACAGAAAGAGAGGAATCCTTTATGGCTACTGAGAAAAAAGGCATGAGCCTTCCCGTGAAGCTGCTGATCGGCATCGCGGCCGGCATCATCTGCGGCCTGTTCCTGCCCGAGAGCGTTATGACCATTGTGGTCACCCTGAAGTACGTATTGAACCAGCTCATCATGTTCTGCGTGCCCCTGATCGTCATCGGCTTTATCGCCCCCTCCATCACCAAGATGGGCTCCAACGCCACCCGGATGCTGATGGTGGCCATCATTGTGGCCTATGTCAGCACCGTGCTGGCCACCTTTATGTCCATGGTGGCGGGCTATATTCTGGTGCCCTTCCTTCCCATCGCCTCCAGCATGGAGGGCTTGAAGGATCTGCCCGGCGTGGCCTTCCAGCTGGACATTCCCCAGATCATGCCCGTAATGAGCGCCCTGGTCTTCTCCGTCCTCGTTGGCCTGGCCGCCGTGTGGACCAAGGCCAAGACCATTACCGCCGTCCTCCAGGAGTTCCAGAACATCGTCCTCAGCGTGGTTAAGAAGGTGGTCATCCCCATTCTGCCTTTCTTCATCGCCCTGACCTTCTGCGGCCTCAGCTATGACGGCACTATCACCAAGCAGTTCCCCGCTTTCCTGCTGGCCATCGTCATCGTCATGGCGGGCCACTACATCTGGATGGCCATTCTATACGGCTTCGCCGGCGTCTACTCCGGCCGCAGCGCCATTGAGGTCGTGAAGTACTACGGCCCCGCCTACCTTACCGCCGTCGGCACCATGAGCTCCGCCGCCACGCTGGCCGTGGCTCTGGACTGCGCCCGGAAGAGCAAGAGCCTCCGCTCCGACATGGTGGAATTCGGTATTCCCCTCTTCGCCAACATCCACCTCTGCGGCTCCGCTCTGACGGAAACCTTCTTTGTGATGATCGTCTCCAAGGTGCTGTACGGCCAGCTGCCGGGTGTGGGCAACATGGTCCTCTTCATCCTGCTGCTGGGCATCTTTGCCATCGGCGCGCCCGGCGTTCCCGGCGGCACGGTTATGGCCTCCCTGGGCCTGATTACCGGCGTGCTGGGCTTTGACGGCGACGGCACCGCCCTGATGCTGGCCATCTTCGCCCTTCAGGACAGCTTCGGCACCGCCTGCAACGTCACCGGCGACGGCGCCCTGACCCTGATTCTCACCGGCTACGCGGAAAAGCACGGCATCAAGGAACAGGCCATCAAAGCCGTGGACCTTTGATCCCGGTCTATCGCAAACCATTGAGAAAGCCTGCGGCCCCTGGATCTCCAGGGGCCGCGGCCTTTTTTCCCACCCTTGTCAGAGCAGATTCCGCAGGCTGAACTCTTCCATTTCCGAAAGCAGGCGGAGCTGGTCCCGGAGGTCCGCCAGCTCCGCCTGAAGCTCGCTGTCCTCTTCGCTCTCCGCGAACGCCAGGGCCCGGTGGTACATGGCCTCCGCCCCGTCCACAGCGTCGTGGTTTGTGACAATGTGCAGATACGTCTGCCGGGCCGCCCAGTCCGCGTAGCCCTCCCGGATCGCGGCTGCGGTTCCTTTCCAGTCCCCGGACTGGGCCAGGCGGCCCGCCTCCTCCAACTGTTCCCGCCAGCGGGCGGTATGCGCCGTCATGGCGGCGCTGTTCCACAGGCAAAACCCCAAAACCGCCGCCAGCAAAGCGGCGGGAACGCACAGTCCTTTTTTCATGCGGTCCCCTCCTTCCTCACACAGGTCACCTGCCCTTCCTCATCCAGGGTGAGTAAAAACGCCTCCCGATGGGAGGACAGCCCCTCCTCCCGCAGGGTCTTCCGAAGCCACGCCTCATCCAAGCCCTGGGCTTTCAGGTTCCGCCGGAGAAGGCGGCCGTCGTTGACGAGAACCACCGGGAGCGTCATCTCCTCCTCCGTTTTCAGGCCCATCTGCTCCGCCGTAGGCGGCTGACACCGGGCCCAGGGAAGAACCGACAAATGGCCCGAGTTCTCCAGTACGGCGTATTTGACCTCTTTGATCCCGGTGATCCCCTGTCCCCGGAGTTCCTCCAGCAGCTCATCCAGGGTGTAGCGGTTTTTCCGCATGGCCTCCTGCTGGAGAACTCCCTCCCGAATCAGAACAGAGGGCGCGCCGCAGGCCAGGCGGCGGAAGCGGAGGCTGGTCAGGGACAGCTGGCTCAAAAGCATAGACAGGGCCAGCAGGGTCAAAATGGGGATAACCCCCGCCAGCAGGGGGATGCCAAAATCCTGCATGGGTACGGTGGCCAGGTCCGAGATCATCATGGTCAGCACCAGCTCGCCGGGCTCCAACTCGCCGATCTGCCGCTTGCCCATGAGGCGGAGGCCGGTCATGATGAGAAAATAAAGGATGACGGTGCGGAAAAATGCGGTCATCATAGGCGCTTCCTCCTGTGAAAGCAGTTTCTTCCCAGTATCTGCTGTTTGCCGCCCGGATATTCTCCGTCCTCCGCACAAAGAATTTTCAAAAGTCTGAAACCTTTCCAAGGCTTAAAACGTTGTATAAACAGAAGGACGAAAGGAGGCGGCGAACATGTCCGGCTTTTCAATGCGGTTGGAGCGAGACGAGGACCGGGCGCGCTTTACCCGGCTGTACCGCCAGACCCAACAGCGGCTCCACCGGCTGGCCGCCCGCCTCCTGGGCCCCGGCCCCAGGGCCGAGGATGCGGTTCATGATACTTTTATAAAGTTTATTCAAAATTATGAGGAGCTCCGCGCCCGTTCCGACGGGCAGCTGGAGCGGTGGCTGACGGCGGTGGTCAAAAACACGGCCCTGGATACTCTCCGCCGGGAGGGCCGGGAGACGGAGCTGGAAACCCAAGTTTGGGAACCTGCCGTTCCACCAGATCTGGGGGAGTTTGAATCCCTGGTGACCCTGATCCGCTCCATGCCGGAGGAGTACCGCCGGGTGCTGGAACTGAAGTTCCTGGCGGAGTGGAGCCTGGCGGACATCGCCGGGGAGCTGGGCCTGACGGAGGGCGCGGTAAAGAGCCGGGTCTTTCGGGGACGGAAGCTGCTGATCGACGCGCTGAGAAGGGAGGGATATCTGGATGGACGGTCCTGTGTTTGACGCCATGTTAAAAAACGCCCTGGAGGAGGCCCTCCGGCAGGATATTGAGGAAACCCCCGCCCCTCCCCCGCTCTCCCGGCGGCAAAGGAAGCGGATGCGCCGCCTGCTGGCGGAGCCCCGGAGCGTCCGGGCCCCGGAGATGAAAACGGGACGCCGTCTCCGGAATCCCACCCGCTGTCTGGCGGCGGCGGTCATCGCTGCCCTGCTCACCGGCGCGGCGGCGGCGGGCTTCGCCCTGGGGAACGGGGAGCGCTTCCGGAGGATGTTCGAAGAGGACATTTGGGCCGCGGGCTACTACGGAAACGCGGCGAATACGGAGCAGCTGCTGGACATGGGAGCGGGGATGGACACCACCCTAGTGGAATCCGGCGGGCTGCGCTTTGAGATGCTGGACGCCATTTTCGACGGGCAGATCGCCATGCTGGACCTTCGCATGACCGTCCTGGACAGGGCGCTGGCGGAACGGCTCCTGGAAAACGGCCCCCTATTCCAGGACATGGAGCTCCTTTGGGAGGACAGCGAGGATATGATGTCCTGGGGCTATTCCGCCCGCTCCTGGGAGGTGTCGGAGGAGCTGGAGGAGGGGGAGTACTCCCTGATCTTCTCCGTCAGCGGCGAGGACCTGAGCACCGGGGGCCGGTGCAGCATCCGGCTCCGGGACCTGGTGTACTACAATGAGCACAAACAGGAGGAGGTCCTCCTTCCCGGGGAGTGGACCCTGTCCATCACCCTCCGGCCCACGGAGATGATCCGGCTGGAGCCCAAGGCGGTCTGCCGAGTGAACGGGGTGGATTGGATTTTGGACAATGTGGTCCTCTCCCCCTTGGCTCTGGGGCTGGCCTTTCACCGGGAGGACGGCGGGCGGCACTCCGACTGGTCCCCCGCTCGGGATCTGTCCATCCGCCTGAAAAGCGGGAAAACCCTGGACGTGCACGGCTCCCGGAGCGAGGCCCGGAGCGACTCCCGGGTGGACGCGCGGATCGAGTTCCCCATGCCCCTGGACCTGGAACAGGCGGAGTCCCTCCGGGTTTGCGGCGTGGACATTCCCCTTCTTGAATCCTGAACTGTCAAAAGACCCCGCCGTTCCGGCGGGGTCTTTGTCTGTGAAAATGCCCGAACTTCCCGGCGGGAGAGCCGGGAACAGTTGTTCGGATTCCCGCTTGTGTTTTCCCGGCGGGCGTGCTAGAATGGGCATATTCCGACAAAAAGCGCCGGAAGGCGCGGGGAGGTCGATATGCTGCCCAACACACGCTTGAAAAATCTCTACGCCGGGCCTCTGCCGCCCATGGCGCTGACAGACTATGAGTCCATGAGCAAGTTCCTGAACCAGGGGGCCCAGCGGTGCAAAGTCTCCGGGCGGAACTTTGACCTGTTTTTAGACTGGATCATCCACGCCCTGACCATGAGCCTCACTTCCGACAGCGCGTCCCGGGTTTTCCTGCCCAAAACGAAGACCGGGCCCTTCGTCCTGGACGACTTGATCCCCATTTCCGGCCTTCCCCCGGCGGGGGAAAAACGGATCAAACTCAATGAGTGCGGCCTTATCGCCCCGGTGTGGAACAACGGTGCTCTGGAGGCCGCACTGGAATCCCTGTATGACAGCGGCTTTGCCAGCCTGGAGATCGAACAGCCCTTCGGCGGAGCCTATTTCCCGGAACTCCGGCTGGCGGTCATCGACTCCCCGGCGGATGTGGAGATTCCAAACGTCCTGCGGGTCTGGAGCCGGGGCAGCGTTGTGCTGCCCGTCTATCCCCTGAAGGACCTGGAGCCTCTTCTCAACACCGATGGGGAGACATGGTTCATTCAGTATGAGGGAATCGAGCGGGAAGAGCCCGTTTTGGAACCCCGAATGGCGGCGCTGTATAACTGCGGCCTCCGCCGGTATTGCGGGAAGGGTTAAGATCTTCCGGCCAAAAGCTTCTCAATCCGGCCGGCAATTTCTTCCAGCTCTCTTTGCAGCAGTTTCTGGGTTTCTTCGTCCCGGAGCTGAACGGCCAGCAGCATCCTCATATTCAGGGCCCGCTGTTCCTCCAACAGGCTGTTCAGCGTGACGCTCCGGCCCTCAAAACGTTCTTTTTCCATAGGTCCTCCACCGCAATAGGATTACGCGCGTCTTATTATGATACAGGATCAAGCTGAAACCTTCCTGAAAGCGGGGAAGCCGGCGCCCGCTGAAAAAGAAGTTGCTTTTCAGCGGGTAGTTCTTTATAATAAATTGGTCCATAGATTCATACTGGGGAGGAAAAATGAAAAAAGCCTTTCTGCCGTTGATTCTGCTGGCCGTCTTTGAAACCGTTGCGGTTACACTGTGGCTGGCGCAGAATCAAATATTCTATTTGTTCAACTTCAGCTATATTGGAATCTCTGTATCTTTGGGAGTATTTCTTTTTATCAAACGCTACAGACACGCCCGCAGGATCGCACAGCTCTTGGTCGGGCTTTATATGCTGGTCTATTTGGGGTTGATCTGCAATGAGAATATGCAGATTGAGGGTTTTTGGTATTATCTTTTTACGGGTGTATTTGAAGCCGCGACCATTCACTATGCAGTTGCAAAAATTTTTGGGCCGCTGCTTTTTGGAAGGGGTTGGTGCGGTTATGCCTGCTGGACCGCAATGGTGCTCGATTTTCTCCCATACAAAGTTCCCGAAGCGCCAAGGAAAACGATTGGGTGGGTCCGGTATGTGACATTTTCGGCTTCACTTATATTTGTCTCGGCACTATTCTTTGCCCAGGTTGGCAATATTGAAAAAATTATGTTTTGGGCCTTTATCATCGGAAACGGATTATACTATGCTCTCGGGATCATTTTGGCCTTTGCCTTCCGGGACAACCGCGCGTTTTGTAAATACATATGTCCTATCACAGTATTTTTAAAGCCTATGAGCTATTTTTCCCTTCTCCGAATCAAATGCGACAAAAGCAAGTGCATATCCTGCGGCATCTGTAAAAAAGTTTGTCCAATGGAGGTAGATGTCACAGATAATTCCCGTAAGCGAACGAATGGGACGGAATGCATTCTCTGTCTCGAATGTGTTCAAAATTGTCCAAGGGGGGCGCTATAAATCTCCGCTTACCGTTCAAACCGGCGGACATTTTTTTCGAATGTATCACCCCAGGTTACACATCATAAACGGGCAGGGCAGACCACACCGGTCTGCCCTGCCTTTAATTTTTATAAAAGGATTTGTCCTTTTGCGGGGAGCCGCATTTTTGCCCGGCCCAAGGAAATCCGGCGGGCGGCGGATCTTTCTATTAGGGCATGCTTGAAAAACGGCAAAACGCCCAAACGGCGGATCCTTTTCCGCTGTGCCGCAAGAAAAATTCTTGAAATCCGTCAAGATTTCTGCGAATCTTTGCTTTACTCAACGAAAAAATCTCTCACCACTGAGCATCTCGCTTTTTTGACAAGTCCTAATAGTTTTTCCAATGAGTTTCGGGATACTCCTGCAAAACCTGGCAGTAACAGCCAATCACTTTATAGAAAGCGCGCAGCTCTTCTTCGCTACATTTCTCCAGCAGGTGTCCCACAATATGCGTGTCGTCCTGAAAATCCCGAATGGTAAACTCGTTCACCGCTTCGACGCCCCAATCCGTCACATACAGCCCCACCGCGCGGTCATTCGACTCGCTTTTTACCCGGTAGATGAAACCCTTTTCTTCAATTTTTTTCAGCATCTGCGAAATTGCCCCCCGCGTCCGGTTCCATCGCTTGGCAATGTCCGTAGCCGTAATTCCCGGATGTTCCTTCACCAGCATAATGATCCGAATCTCCAGCACGGTCAGCTTCTGCTCATGGCTCACAAGCTCGATCGTGTTGAGAATTCCCCCAACAACCATGACAAAGTCATACAGCCCTCCGGCCCGGTGCCCAATCCTCTGGAGCACCTGATTGATCGATGTGGGACGTTCCTGCTGTTCTTTCAAACCCAACTTCCTCCTGCTCTCATACTCTCATAAATAAAGCCTTCCCTTTTCAAGGTTCCTGCTAACGCGGTAGGCCGAACCGCAGGAATCGCGCGGCAAAGCGGCCCCAAAAAAACACCAGGCCGCGATCCAAAACGCTCTTCGCCGGAAGCCGGGACTTATACCGGGCCAATGGCCGGGATGACTGTGCCGGAGCGCGCAGCATCTATTTACAGGCTATACATAGCCGCGCGGCCCTTCGGCATCCGGACATTTGCCGCAGAGCTTTCGCTTATGTCATTTTCAAAGTTCTTCTTTAACACTGTTTATATTACAAAATGTCTGATTTGTCAACTTTCTCTTTAGTAAATTTGTGAAGTCATTTTCTCGCCGCCGCATTCGCCGGCCCGCACCGCCGCATCATACTCTCTGAAATTCCATATTTTTACGCGAATAGTAAACCTTCTAAAGCATAGCTTATTAAAAATAAAGAATAAGTTTCCTTTTGCCAGCTTTTCCTATTTACTCGCTATATTTCTTATAATTCAAACATTTTCCACAGTTTATCCCTCCCTTTTCTTGCCGGTCTTTGTCGAACCATGGAACTTACTATTGACAGTAGGTAATAAATATGCTATAAATTAACCTAACATCTGTGTTTAGTGTCTAAATAATGATGCTAAACATGAGAACCTTGCCGCCCCAATTTGAAAGGAGGACTGCTTAATGGAAGTCCAAATGGACAAGATTCGCGCATACATTGACGCGCACAAGGACGAATATCTCTCCCTGCTGCAAAAGTTCCTGCGTCAGCCCAGCATTTCAACTACCAACACCGGAATGCGGGAAATGGCGGATCTGGTGGAAGAAACGCTCCGAAACATGGGCTTTGAGGTAGAGGAAATCCCCACCAACGGGTATCCCATCGTATATGGATTCCTCAAGGGAGAGGGCGACCGGACCTTGATGTTCTATAACCACTACGACGTTCAGCCGGTAGACCCGATCGACGAGTGGGATGTGGATCCTTTCAGCGGCACAATTAAAGACGGCATGATTATTTCCCGCGGCACTGCGGACAATAAGGGGCAAATGCTCTCCCGGCTGATGGCTATAGACGCTTATCAAAAAGTCTACGGTAAGCCCCCGATGAATATCAAAGTAGTTTATGAGGGCGAGGAGGAGGTCGGGAGTCCTCATCTGGCCGGATTCCCCAAACTCTACCCCGACAAAGTTGCCGCCGACGGCGTTGTCTGGGAGGGCGGCGGCCGCGACACCGGAGGTCCGGCTCATATCACGCTGGGCGTAAAAGGTTTGGCCTATGTGGAGCTTAGGGTGCGCACCGCCAATATTGACGCGCACTCCTCCAATTCCCCCATCTGGAAAAATGCCGCCTGGCGTCTTGTTTGGGCTCTAAACACACTTAAGAACGAAAGGGATGAAATCCTGATCGACGGCTTCTACGACGACGTCGCGGCTCTCACCGATTCGGACATGGCCTTCCTGAACAGCATTCCCTATGACGAAAAGACGGTCCTTGAGCGAATGGAAATGGATGGGTTTGTCAATGATGTTACGGGCGTCGAACTGCTGAAAAAGCTGCTTTACACTCCTACCTGCAACATCTGCGGAATCAAGAGCGGTTACATTGAGCAGGGTTCCAAGACCGTCCTTCCGGCCTATGCCGCAGCAAAGCTGGATTTCCGCCTGGTCCCCAACATGACCCGGGAGCGGGTGGTCGATCTGCTCCGCAAACATCTGGACAAACACGGCTTTACCGATGTGGAAATTGTCTCCATGCCCGGGGCTCCCGCCTACCGCACAAATCCTGACAACCCCCTGGTGCAGGCGGCCATCGCGGCCTCTGAGGAGACGTATCACATTCCCCCGGCGATTTACCCGAACAGCTCCGGAACCATGGGCGTGTACCACTTCTGTCACGATACGGGGCTTCCCTGCGTGATGTACGGCGTCGCCAACGAGTTCTCCCAGGTCCACGCACCCAACGAGAACATTTATGTGGAGGACTTTATTCTCGGAATTAAAATGACCGCCAGCGTCATTGACAAGTTCTCAAAGGCATAACTGCCTGGAAGATAAACACTCACGATGAAGAGAGGAACGTAATATGAAGAAAAGAATGCTTGCATGGATCCTGGCTTCCCTCACCATTTTGTCCCTCCTGGCGGGCTGCGGAGGAAAAGACACCTCCACCCCCTCCAACGGGAGCGATCCCGCCTCCGGCTCCACTCCCAACGCCGCCTCCGATCCCAGCGGCTCTGAAGAGCCGAAGGTGCTGAAGATCGGCATTTCCGCCGATCTGATGACCCTGGACCCTCAGGCCCACGCCCACAACAGCACGGACAACATGTTCCAGATGATCGGCGTCCGCCTGTTCCGCCGGGCCAACGACATGTCCCTGGTGCCGACGATTGTCACGGAATATGAGATCGTGGACGACACCACTTGGAAAATGACCATCCGGGACGACGTGGTTTTCTCCAACGGCGATCCCCTGACCGCTGCCGACGTCAAATTCACCCTTGAGCGCGAAGCCACCGACGCCTCCTTGGTGGAAAACAACTTCTGGAAGGGCATCAAGGACGTGGAGGTAATCGACGACCACAACTTCTATATCCACACCTTTGACGCCAAGCCCGACCTGCTGTCCCTGCTGGCCAAGTCCGGCGGCGACATCATGCCCTCCAAGTATATTGAGGAAGTCGGCATGGACGAATATATCAAAGATCCCATCATGGCCGGGCAGTACAAGCTGAAGGAGTGGATTCCCAACGACCACTTCACCCTGATCCGCAACGACCTCTACTACGGCGACGCCGGCATTTGGGATGAAATTGTCTTCCGCCCCATTCCCGAGTCCTCTACCCGCGTCTCCGAGCTGCTGACCGGCGGCGTCGATATCATCGACAACGTTCCCCCCAATGAATGGGAGCGCATCAACACGAGCGAGAACGACCATATGGTCACCGGCGACACCAGCCGCATCCTGCTGCTGAACATCCGCTGCACCGAAGGCTCCGTTACCGCCGATCCCAAGGTCCGTGAGGCCATTGAGCTGGCCATTGACAAAGAGCAGATCTGCGACGAGCTGCTCCAGGGCGCCGGCACTCCCACCCGCACCCGCGTGGGCAGCGGCGTCACCGGCTTCAACTGGGATCTGTTTGGTCCTGAAAAGGGCAACCTCTATAATCCCGAGCGTGCCAAGGAACTGCTGGCCGAAGCGGGCTATCCCAACGGCGGCTGCCCCGTCACCTATACCGCCGGACGGGGCCGGAGCCTGATGGACAGCGAGATCGCCCAGATGTGCGCCGCCATGCTCACCGCGGTGGGTTTCGACGTCAATCTTCAGATTGTGGACGGCAGCGTGCTCAGCGATATCTGGTCCTCCAAAACCAATGAAGAGATCATCCAGATCGCCCTGTCCGACTCTCAGTACGACGCCGCTTATCCCCTGATCCACTACGGCGATTTCAACCGCGTGGCGGGCCTGACCGACTATGACAACAAGGAGTGCCAGGCGCTCTACGAGTCCGCCCTGGTCAACATGGACCTGGAGGAGCGGGCCAAACAGATGGAGGAAATCCAGGCCATCGCCGCTGAGGACCGTCCCCATGTCTGCATTGCCCAGCAGAAGGCCCTGTTCGGCGTCAGCAATAAGATTCAATTCTCTCCTCGTATGGATGACTTCTATATTCCCAACGAGATTACTCCCGCCGACTGATTGAATTCCAAATCACCGCAGTCCATTGCAAGGATGACAGCAGAAGGAGCCGTCTCATTCTCCTCCTGCTGTTCCTTGCTATAGAGGGTGTTTCCACCCCCCGGCGCGCCGCGGCCACAGCTTTGGACCGCCGTCCTTGGCGATGCTTTAAACGCTGCCGCCCCAGCGGTTTGGCGGGTTGGAGACGCCTTCCAAATCCGAAAAAAGAGGAGGCGCCTTTTATGGAACGATTAAAATTAGATGATTTCCTGAATTACCGCTTTCTTTCCGCGGTAGAATTTGCCCCCGACGGAAATCACGCGGCTTTTGTTGTGTCCAAGGCAGACCTGGATCAAAACGACTATCTGAGCTGGCTCTATCTGTACAGCGCCGAAACCGGGGACGTCCTTCAGCTTACCAGTTTTGGCCGGGAATCGTCCTTTGCCTGGCTGGACAACTCCACCATCCTCTTTCCCGGGATGCGGGACGAAGCCCTGAAACAGCGGGCGGAGGCCGGAGAGCCCTGGACGGTCTTCTACGCCATTGACATTCACGGTGGCGAAGCCCGAGAGTACGCCCGTGTTCCCGCCAAGGTCAAGTCTGTCAAGCCCATGTCCGGCGGCCGTCTGGCCATGATCTGCGAAGTGAACAACGACCTGCCCAACCCCCACGATTACCAAGGGGCTGAACGGGAAAAAATTCTGGCGATGCTCCGTGAGGAAAAGGATTACATTGTCGGCGACGAGCTCCCCTTCCTCCGCCAAGGCATGGGAGAGCAGAACGGCCTGCGCAGCCGCCTGTTCTTGTTCAACACGGCGGACGGCGCCCTCTCCCCCATCAGCCAGGCTTGGGCCCACGTGGAATTTTTCAGCGTCCGCGGGGACGAGATTATTTACGAAGCCGTGCCCTTTACAAAAGACAAGCCCCTGATGTTCTTCGGCGGCGTTTACCGCTGCGACACCGTCAGCGGTCAAGTGACGGAGCTGCTGAAGGACGACGTCTTCCGCTTCCGCTATATGGACTATTTGGGGGATGAGATCGGCATTGCGGTTTCCGATCTGAAGCGCTGGGGCGCCAGTGAGAACCCCTATTTCTATACCCTGAAGCACGACGGCACGCTGACCCTCCGGGCAGAAAATGAGGAGAGCGCCAGCAGCTATGTCCTGACGGACTGCCGCTATGGCTCCGGCTCCGCTGATTTCCGGCACTTCAACGGCGATGTATATTACTTAGCCGGAAAGGGCGGCAGCGCCGTGATCCGCCGCCTGAACGCCGACGGAACTTTTGAAGACCTTACGGATGAGGGCGGCGTGGTGGACTGCCTGGCCGTCAGCCGGAACGAAATTCTGTGCATCGCGATGCGCGGCGTCCATCTTCAGGAGCTTTACTCCTTGAAAAACGGCGTCCTGCACCAGGTGACTCATTTCAACGACTGGGTGGAACAGGAACGCACGATCAGCACACCGGAGCACTTTACATTTGAAAACGACGGCTATACGCTGGACGGCTGGGTCATGAAGCCCATTGACTTTGACCCCTCCAAAACCTACCCTGCGGTACTGGATATTCACGGCGGACCCAAGTGCGCCTACGGCCCCATCTTCTACCATGAATTGCAGTACCGGGCCAACCAAGGCTATTTCGTCATCTATTGTGATCCCCGGGGCAGCGAGGGCCGGGACAATGAGTTTGCCGACGTCATTGGAAAATTCGGCACCATCGACTACGACGACCTTATGAAATTTACGGATGAGTGCATTGCCCGCTATCCGCAAATTGACCCCGCGCGCATGGGCGTGGCCGGCGGTTCCTACGGCGGCTTTATGACCAACTGGATCATAGGCCACACGGACCGCTTCCGCTGTGGAGCCTCCCAGCGGGGCATCTCCGACCAGATTTCTCACTTCGGCACTTCCGACACCGGTTACCGCTTTCCCATGAAGCAGGCCATGGGCTCCAACATCTGGGAGCATCACGACGCTTTCTGGGACGGCTCGCCGCTGAAGTACGCCGACCGCTGCAAAACCCCAACTCTGTTTATCCATTCCAGCGAAGATTACCGCTGCCCTCTCCAGGACAGCATTGAGATGTACACGGCCCTGAAGTATTTCGGCGTTGACAGCCGCATCGTGATTTTCAAGGGCGAAAATCATGAGCTCAGCCGCAGCGGACGCCCCAGCCACCGGATTCGCCGCATGAAAGAGATTACCGCTTGGCTGGACAAATACCTGACTCCCGACCACGCCCAGTAAGCATGTGCCGGCAGGCGGCGGCGTCCCGCGATTCCGCCGCTCCGGCTATACCCTTGCCCATTTTCGAGGTGATTTTATGGTTAAATATCTCGTCCGCCGGATTCTTCAGATCATCCCGGTACTGATTATCATCAGCCTGATCGTCTTTTTGCTGGTGAATGTCACCGGTGATCCCACCAGCACCATGCTGCCCCCCACAGCTTCCGATGAGGAGCGGGATATGCTGCGGGAAGCTCTGGGGCTGAACGAACCGCTCACCACACAATACCGTATTTTTATCTCCAACGCGCTCCACGGTGATTTCGGCACCTCCTACCGCTACCGCCTGCCGGCCGCCGAGCTGGCCGTTCAGCGGATTCCCGCCTCCGTCCAGTTGGCCGGTGTCTCGCTGCTGTTTTCCATTCTGATCGCCATCCCCCTGGGCATCTTAGGGGCCCAATTCAAAAACAGCCCCTTTGACTTGATTATCAGCGGAATATCCGCCCTGGGACGGGCTATGCCCGGCTTCTGGGTCGCCATTATGCTGATCCTTCTGCTGGCTGTAAGGCATCCGGTCTTTCCTGTTTCCGGCCGGGGGACGATCATGAACCTGGTCCTTCCGGCGATAACCCTGTCTTTCGGGACAGCGTCTACCATTATCCCGCTGATCCGCTCCAGCATGCTGGACATTATGCACCAGGACTACATCCGCACCGCCCACAGCAAGGGCCTGAAGGAGCGAGTGGTCATCTGCAAGCACGCCTTCAAAAACGCACTGGTCCCCGTAGTGACCATCGTGGCGTTACAGATCCCCGGCCTCATTGGAGGCGCCTTGATCACAGAGACGGTCTTTGCCTGGCCGGGCCTGGGGCAGCTGCTGGTACAGTCCATCACAAATCGGGACATGTGCGTGGTGCAGGTCTGTATTTTCTTCATCGCCCTCATCACCCTGGTGGCAAACCTGATCGCGGACATTGTCTACTGCCTGATTGACCCCCGGATCAAATACTAAGGGAAAGGAGCCTTTCACTATGTACGAAAATGAAACCTTCGCCAGTCATACCAAGGCTTTCCTCTCCCGATGGGGCCGCCTGCTTTTAAAGAGTAAAACCGGTCTGCTGGGCTTTGTCATTGTGGTGCTCTTTCTCATCGTCGCGCTGTTTGCCCCGCAGCTGGCCTCTCATGACCCGGCGGCCCTGAACCCGGGAAATATGACCACGCCGCCTCTTTGGATGCCCGGCGGAACCATGGAATTCCCCCTGGGCACCGACAACCTGGGGCGCTGCATCCTCTGCCGCATCATATACGGCACGCAGATTTCCATGCTCATCGGCGTATGCTCCGTGATTGTGGCCGGAATCATCGGCACGCTGTTCGGCCTGGTCGCCGGTTACTACGGCGGCATCTGCGACAGCATCATCATGCGGATCACCGACGCTTTTCACGCCATCCCCCGTACCCTGCTGGCCATGGTACTGATCAGCGCCGTCTCCGGCAGCGTTGTGACCCTGGTGTTCGTCATCGGCTTCACGGGCTGGATTCAGTACGCCCGTCTGATCCGGAGCGAAGTCCTCAGCCTGAAAAACCAGGAATTCGTCAAGGCGGCCGTCACCATCGGAACCCCCCATCCTGTCATTATCTGGCGGCACATCATTCCCAATGTGATGTCCTCTTTCATCGTGGTGTCCACCCTGGCCGTGGCCAGCAGCATCATCGCGGAAACCTCCCTCAGCTTTCTGGGTCTGGGCATCGGGGCACAGCAGGTATCCTGGGGCGGGATGCTCTCAGACGGCCGGAACTATTTGGCAACCCACTGGTGGATCGCCACCTTTCCCGGCATTGCCATTACCCTGGCCGTTCTGGGCATCATGTTCCTGGGCAACTGGATCCGCGACGTTCTGGACCCCCACAACCAAGGTTTGCAGTAACAGATGAGGCAGGTGTGGTATGAAACGAGACGATATTTTACTGAATGTTGAGCATCTCAACACATACTTCCGCACGCAGAACGGCCGCGTAAAGGCGGTGGACGACCTGTCTTTCTGTGTGAAGAAGGGGGAGCTTCTGGGCATTGTCGGCGAGTCCGGCTGCGGCAAGAGCGTGACCATGCTGTCCATTATGGGCCTGGTGGACCGCTCCGCCGCCGTAGAGGCGGAACGGATTGACTTCGAGGGCCGGGATTTGTCCAAAATGAGCAAGGAGGAGCTCCGCAAGCTCCGGGGCTGCGAGATGTCCATGATCTTTCAGGAGCCTCTCACCTCCTTAAACCCGCTCTTCACCGTCGGAAATCAAATCTATGAGGCAATCCGGATTCACAGTACGGAGAGCGCCGCCAAGGTAAAGGAACGCGGCATTGAAATGCTGCGGCTGGTGGGCATTCCCCGTCCGGAAGAAATCTACAAAAATTACCCCAATACCCTGAGCGGCGGCATGCGCCAGCGCGTGATGATTGCCATGGCCTTGTCCTGCAACCCCAAACTACTGGTGGCCGACGAGCCCACCACCGCTCTGGATGTCACCATTCAGGCGCAGATTCTGCACCTGATGAAAAAGCTGATGCGGGAAATCGACACCTCCATCATCTTCATCACCCATGACCTGGGCGTCATTGCCGAGATCGCGGACCGTGTCATCGTTATGTACGCCGGTCAGATTGTCGAAATGGCCGACGTGTTTACCCTCTTCCGCAACCCCCTCCACCCCTATACCCAGGGGCTGATGAAAAGCACGATCAAAGTCCACAAGCTGGAGGACAGCTTGAACCCCATCGAGGGCATCGTTCCCGGCCTTGCGGATATGCCGGAAGGCTGTAAGTTCAATCCCCGCTGCTGCGGCAAGGGACCAAACTGCACCGGCAACCGGCCCTGCCTCTACGAGGCGGAACCGGGGCATTTCGTCCGGTGCGGCAAGTTTGCCGGGCTGCCTGTAAAGGAGGCTGCGTATGGCTGAAAAACGGAATATCACCGGACAGGCCCCCTCTTCGGAGTATCTGCTGGAGGTCCGCCATCTCTGCAAGTTTTTCAACGTCAACAAGAGCCTGCTTCGCCGCCAGCCGGTTTATCTCCGGGCCGTGGATGACGTGAGCTTTTGCGTCAAAGCCGGTGAAACCCTGGGCATAGTGGGCGAATCCGGCTGCGGAAAATCCACCCTGGGCAACACCATCATCCGTTTGCTGGACGCCACCAGCGGCCAGGTCCTATTCAACGGCAAGGACTTTACAACACTTCAGCAAAAGGAACTGCAAGCGGAGCGGGCCAATATTCAAATGGTCTTTCAAGACCCCTTTTCTTCGCTGAATCCCCGGATGAGGGTCTTCGACATCATCGCGGAACCCTTTCGCACCCACCACGTCTGCTCCGGCCCGGAGCTGCGGGAAGCGGTCTTCCAGCTTATGGACGAGGTCGGCCTCCCCAGAACCTCCGCTTTCCGCTTCCCTCACGAGTTCTCCGGCGGCCAGCGGCAGCGGATCGGCATTGCCCGGGCGCTGGCCCTGAAGCCGAAGCTGATTATCTGTGACGAGCCGGTGTCCGCCCTGGACGTATCCATTCAGGCGCAGATTCTCAACCTGCTGGCAGAACTGCAAAAGAAGTTTAACCTTACCTACATTTTCATCGCCCACGGAATGCCCACGGTAAAGCATATCAGCACCAACGTGGCCGTCATGTACCTGGGAAAAATCATGGAGTTCGCCCCGAAAAAGGACCTGTTCTCCCGGCCGTTGCACCCTTATACGGAGGGATTGCTGCGGGCCGTGCCCATTCCGGACCCCACCCTGCGGGACAGCGAAGGCACGCCGATCCTCAGCGGCGACGTTCCCAGCCCCGTCAATCCCCCCTCCGGCTGCCGCTTCCGCACCCGCTGTCCCTATGCCCAGGACCGCTGCCGGGAGGAAGCCCCGGAACTGACCTCCAAGGACGGAAGCCCTCATCTGGTGGCGTGCCACTATCCTCTGGAAAACGGACAGGGCATCCTGCATTAAGGAGCCGCTGAATAAATCTCTGCGCAGCCGGATTAGGGCTTGTTTGAAAAATGTCAAAATGCCCAACCAGCAGATCTTTCGCCCCAATACTTCCCGGATTTTTCTTGAAATCCATCCAGGATTCCTGCGAAAAATCCTGTTTGTCTTGGGACGAAATCCCTTGCCGCTGTGCATCTCTCCATTTTTCAAACGGCGCCTAGGTCTAAAGGATAAATCTATTTTTTAAGAGAGGAATCAAACATGAGCGACAACACGAGAATGATCAACAGCGATATGGAAGACCGCATGACCCTGGATTGGCAAGGGACCCGCGCATTCTTCTACGGCATGGGGTACAACGACGCCGACCTGGAAAAGCCCCGCGTCGGTATCATGAACACCTGGAACGAAATCAACCCCGGCCACATCCACCAGCAGCCTCTGGCCCAGGCCGTCCGGGAGGGCATCATTGAAAAGGGCGGGCTTCCGTTCCTGTTTTACGGTGTAAACCTGTGCGACTGCGTAGGCGGCGGCGACTATGTGCTGCCCTCCCGCGACCTGCTGGTCAATGAGATCGAGCTCAATGCCAAGGCCCACCATCTGGACGCCATGGTGTTGATCGGCACCTGCGACAAGGTGGTCCCCGCCATGCTGATGGCCGCCGGCCGCGTTAACATTCCCACGGTAATTGTCACCGGCGGCTACATGGAGACGCCTTATCTGGACGGCGAGCATGTGGACTTCATTGACATCGGCGCCAGCATCTCCAAGGTCAAAGAGGGCAAGATGTCCCCGGAGAAGTTTGACGAGCTGATCCACGTCTGCGGCCCCGGCCGGGGCGCCTGCGGCATGATGGGCACCGCCAACACCATGAATCTGCTGACGGAAACCATCGGCATGTCCCTGCCCGGAAACTCCACCACCGCCGCCGTCTCCGGCAAGCTCATCAACCTCAGCCGGGAGGCGGGACGCCGCGTCATGGACCTGTGGGAGAAAAACATCTGCCCCAGGGATATCATCACGGAGAAGTCGATTGTCAACGCCATCCGCGTCTGCATGGCCATCGGCGGCTCCTCCAATACCATTATCCATATCCCCGCCGTAGCCACCGAAGCCTGCCTGGATATGGACTGTAGCAGCGTCTATGCCGAGGCCAGCTGCGAAGTCCCCCTCCTGATCGGCATCCGGCCCAACGGCGCTTACTGCATCGCGGACTTCGAGCGGGCCGGCGGCCTCAGCGCCCTGCTGAACGAGATGCGGGAGAAGCTGGACCTCACCGGCATAACGGTTACCGGAAAGACCCTGGGCGAAAATATCCAGGGCGCGGTAAACCGCGACCCCCAGATCATCCACACCCTTGCCCAGCCCCTGGACAGCGACGGCGGCCTAATCCTCTGCAAGGGCAACCTGGTCCCTCAGGGCGCGTTTATCAAGCAGTCCGCCGTGCCTGCCAAGCTGCATAAATTCCGGGGCACCGCCAAGGTCTTTACCGATCCGGACGACGCCATCGCCGCCCTGGAAGACGGCCGTATTCAGGCCGGCAACGTGGTATTCATTATTTACCAGGGCGTCAAAGCCGGGCCCCACACCTCTTATGGCTTTACTACCGCCTTGAAGGGCAGCCGCTTGAAGGACGACGTCGCAACCGTCACTGACGGCCGCCTGTCCGGCGCCGCATCCGGCGCCTGCTTCGGCTACGCCTCTCCCGAAGCCGCCCTCCGCGGCCCCCTGTGCGCGGTACGGGACGGCGACTGGGTCAACTACGACATCGAAAAGCGGGAGCTGAACATTGAGCTGTCCGATGAGGAGCTGCAAAAGCGGATGGCGGAGGCGGAGCTGAAGCTGTCGCCCAAAACCGGCTGGCTCTCGATTTACCAGCGCTGCGTAGGGTCCATCCTCAAGGGCGCCACCTTGGTGGAAGATCACCGCGCCTAACCGCATTACAAAAGGGAAGGAGTTTACTGCTTATGGAAGTCATGGAAGCCCTGAAGGGACGGCAAAGCGTCAAGTCTTATCTGCCCACCCCGGTGCAGGAGGAAACCCTGCGCAAAGTGCTGGACGCCGGCCGGCTGGCGCCCTCCTCTTACAACAGCCAATGCCGGAGATTCATTGTTCTGACGGACCCGGCGGTAAAAAAAGCCGTCCGGGAAAAGTCCGGGGCTCAGCCCATGGTTGAGCAGGCTCCCGTTGTAATCGTGCTGTGCGCCACTCCCGACCCGGAGCACGAGGACGTCATGCCCTGCGGCGAAGCCAAGCACCCCGTCGACCTGGCTCTTTGCGGAGCGTACATGATGCTGGAGGCCTACGACCAAGGTCTTGGCACCTGCTGGCTGGGCGCTTTCGACGCGGAAGCTGTGAAAGAGGTGCTGGGCATTCCCGACGGCGTGAAGGTGGTCACGATGATCCCCCTGGGCTATCACGACGGCACGCAGCCCCGCCGGGACCGCAAACCTCTGGAAGAAACGGTCAGTTATAACGCGTATTGATCCGGAAGATGAGCGAAAGAAAACAGGCGGCGGCGCTGATGCTGCTGTCTTCCGCCTCCTTCTGCCTCATGTCTATGGCGGTGAAGCTCTCCTCCGCCAGCATGGGAATTTTTCAGCAGGTATTTTTCCGGAATTTAATCAGCCTCTTCATTGTCGGAACCATTATTTACCGGAAAAAGCTTCCCTTTCTCGGAGAAAAGAAGTTTCAGCCGGCCCTGTGCGCCCGCTCCTTCTTCGGCTTTGTGGGCGTTGTCCTGCTGTTTTACGCCACGGCCAACGCCCGCCAAGCGGATGTGGCCGTCTTAAGCAGGACTTCCCCCATATGGACCACGCTCTTCGCGGCGCTGATCCTACGGGAAAAAATCTCCAAAGTGCAGATTCCCGTAATCGCGCTGTGCCTGGCGGGCGCCTTTTCGGCGATGCAGCCCTCCTTTGACTCCAACTTTTTTCCCCTCCTGGTTGCGGCGGCTACGTCTCTATTCAGCGGTCTGGCCTATACCATGATCGCCTTTTGTAAGGGAAAGGTCCATCCCCTGACCGTGATTTTCCACTTCTCTCTTCTCAGCACGGCCGCGGGGTTCTTTCTGATGCTGCCGTCCTTCTCCCTTTCCAGCTTTCAAAATCTGCTCATGCCGCTGCTGATCGGCATATTTGCCGCCGGAGGACAGCTCGGCCTCACATACGCCTATCAGAAGGCCCCCGCTTCCGAGGTCAGCATCTATGACTACACGGGAATTGTAATTTCCATGCTGCTGGGCAAGCTTGTATTCGGGGAACCGATCACACCCTCCAGCGCCCTGGGCGGCGCGCTAATCACCTGCGGAGCCCTGTGGTCTTACCTGTATCACCGCCGCCATGCGGATGGATAACGCCGTATCCCCTCCGGAGGGGAAGAGTCTCCGGAGGCAGGTGTTTCAAATTGCCTGGCCGGCCGCGCTGGAGGCCATGCTGGTAGGCGTAGTGGACCTGGTGGACATGGCGATGGTTTCTTCCCTGGGGCTGACAGCGGTTTCAGCGGTAGGCGTTACCAACCAGCCGAAGCGAATTCTGCTGATGTTTACCCTGGCCCTGAACGTGGGAGCCACAGCCTTCATCAGCCGTCAGATCGGCCGGGGGGACCAAAAAAAGGCCAAACACTGTATGCACCAGTTCCTCTGGGTCAGCATCCTCATGGCTCTGGGGCTTTACACACTGGGGTTCCTGCTGGCAAGGCCTTTTGTCACGCTGGCCGGCGCCAACGAGGAAACCATCGACGCCGCCGCCGTCTACTTCCAAATTCTGATGATCGGCCAAGTGCCTCAGGCCGTCAGCCTGACGATCAACGCCTGTCTTCGGGCAGAGGGCAAAACCCGCGTTACGCTGCTGACCAATACCACCGCCAATGTGGTAAACCTAATTTTCAATTACTTTTTGATTCTCGGCAAGTGGGGATTTCCCAGGCTGGAGGTTGCCGGAGCGGCCATTGCCGCCTCTTTGGGCAGCGCCGCCGCTTTCCTGATCTCCGTGTGGTCTGTCCGCCCCAAAAACGGCGGCGTCCTGTTCCTGGATCTGCGGGGAGAAACGCTGCGGCTGGACCTTCCTTTGCTGAGGGGCGCCTGGAATGTGACCTTCAGCGCCTTTCACGAGCAGTTTTTCCAGCGTCTGGGACTGTTCGTGTTCACCAAAATTGCCGCCTCTCTGGGAACCGTCGAATTTGCCATGTATCAGTTCATCATGAATCTGGCCAATCTCCAAGGCTATACCTACGACGGCTTCGCCTCCGCCGCCACAGCCGTGACCGGGCAAAGCCTTGGGATGGGAAGTCCGGACCGGGCCCGCAATGCGGGCAAATACGCCGTGTGGATGGGTTATATCTCCGCCGCGGCCGTCACCGCCCTCTTCATCCTGTTCCGCCATCCGATTCTGGCCTTTTTCTCAACGGAGGAGTACGTCATCTCCCAGGGGGGCCGTCTGTTGATGTTTGTGGCGGTCAGCTGCATTCCCTGCGCCGGAAATACCATCTATGCCGGCATTCTGCGGGGAGCGGGGGACACCAAGGCCGTGGCCCAAATTACGCTGTGGATCGTGGCAATTCTGCGGCCCCTCTCCGCCTGGCTGCTGTGCTATCCCTTTGGATTCCGTCAGGCCGGTGTCTGGACGTCCTTTGCTCTCGCCCATTTCCTGCGCTGGATTCTGCTGTACATCCATTGGCGCAAAGGCGCATGGAGACAAATCAACCTGTAAAACTTCAGCAAATTTTATAAGGAGGAATTCTGACATGAAACACGAGAAAATCCAAATTGTCCCCCCTAACGGCCTGAAAACCAAGTGGTCCCGCGCCATCCGCTACGGTGATCTGATCTTTACTACCGCCCACTCCGCCGCCCGTTTGGACGGCTCCATGCCCATCACGCCGGAGGAGCAAATCCGCGGCTGCTTTGAGAGTCTGAAGAACACGCTGGAAGCCGGCGGCTCCGGTATGGACATGGTCCTTCACTGCGACTGCTTCCTGGCCCACCGGGAAGATTTTGCCCTGATGAACGAAATCTTTGACGAGTATTTCCTGGGGCAGGGCGTACCCACTACCCGCAGCGTCACGGAGGTGACTTTTACCTCTCCCAAGTTTCTTTTTGAGATTCAAGCCGTCGCGGGTGTGAAGGACTAGGCCCTGTTTGAAAATTGCCGGAATGCCCAACGGCGAGAGAGTTTTCCGCCAATCAAGGCGAATTTTCGCAGGCGGGCGGCCACTTCCGCCAAACAGTTCTACCGCGCACAAACAGAGGAGGCCAAGGTTTGATCCCTTGGCCTCCTCTGTTCTCTTTGCCTCAGAGCCGCGTTCCTGCCGTTTCAGCCCGGCAAACCCTTTTACCGTACCGGGCGCCTTGACATTTCCCAAACATGGCCCAAACGCGTAGGACGGCCTTTACAATTGTGTTCGTCTCCATCCGATCTCGGGGTTGCGCAAGCCTCCGGTGTGATTTGAAGCGCCATATGGAAAAGAAAAAACACAGGATTCATGAGATATCCCTTGTCTCGAAAGCGGCCCCGCTTCCAATCGTGAACTTACCTCTCCTGCTCCATCAGGCTCTGAAATAACGCCCGGTTGTGGCGGACCGCCGGTGAATCCGGTTTGCACAATGCGGCCAGCTCGTTAAACGCCCCCGCCCGTTTCTGATCTCCCAGGCGGCTGTAGCAGACGCACAGCTGGATGCAGGGGAGGTAGCCGTAACAGTCTGGGGAAACAAACGCGCCCCGGTGGTCGTCCCTGTCGCAGGTCAGGGCTAGCGCATACCAGTAGGCGGCCTGGCGGTACTGCTCCCGCCGGAAGAACCAAAACCCGATTTCGCAGCAGGCCTCGGCCCGGGGGCGGTCATATTCAAACGTGCGGAACAGGGCCGCCAGCGCCGCTTGCTCATGGCCCAGCTCTTTATGGCAATAGGCACAGTGGCAGCAGGCGTCGATTTCGTTTTCCACCCACCCCCGGCCTTCCGCCAGGAACCGCTCAAAGACGGCCAGCGCCTCCGTCCAGCGGCGGTGGTAGTACAGTTCCCGTCCATAGTAAAACTGCTGGCGGGGGTCCAGGGTTTTTCCGGCGGCCAGCTGCGCCTCATAGATCCGCAGGTTCCGGTCCGGGTCGGAGGGGCGGGTCTTGCGATGGGTGACGGCAAAATCCGCGTACAGGATTTTGCCAAGCGGTATAATCACCTCATGGACGGCCCCCGTCCAGCGCATTCCGGTATGGTTTTTAATGAGGCGCTCCCGGTAGTAGGAAAATGTTACATGGCCGCTCTCATCAAATCCGGCGTGGTAGGGAGCCATCACCACCGAAACGGCGGGGTCCAGCGTCTCCTTTAAGGTAAGAAACGCCTTCCGGTCCTCTTCCAGCAGCACGTCGTCCGCGTCCAGCCACATGAAGTAGTCCATAGAGGCATGGGAAAAGGACTCGTTGCGGGCGGCGGAAAAATCGTCCCGCCAGGGAAAATCATAGACTTTGTCGGTAAAGCGGGCGGCAATCTCCCGGGTGCGGTCGGTGGAGCCGGTGTCCACGACGATGATTTCGTCCACCAAATCCGCCGCGCTCTCCAGACAGCGCGCCAGTACATCCTCTTCGTTTTTCACGATCATACACAGGCTGACGCTTACCATTATAGAACCTCCTTTTATCTGGTCAGGAGATTGCTCCCGCCGGCAAAGGCCGGCGGGAGCAATCTTTCAGCGGCGCTCCGCCTAGTCGTCCCCTATCTCGACATCGCTGTCGTGTTCTCCGGGGTCAGGCGGTATTTCACCCGCCCCGATGGCTTCATCCAGCCGGATGATGGACAGGGAAGCCCCCGCGCCGCCGCCTGTCAGAACAGCGGTTCCGGCAATCTTGGAGAAGAGCTTAAGTGAAATTTTGGAGTTCGCGGGAAGAATCATCTTGATTTTATTTTCGTAACTGGTTGTGGGTACCACCGGATCAATGGTAGAGAGGGCACTGCCCGCCCCATTAATCACCAGCTGGGTCTTTAACGGAAGGGCCGTCGTGGTATTCACATGGTAAGAAATCTGATAGACGCCGGACTCAGGCACGGTGAACACGGTGTTCCAAGAGTTGGCCGTAAAACCGGGGGACAGAGCCTGGGCGTTGGGCAGGGCGACGAGAGTCCCATTCGGCGACACCGGGATGCTGCTTCCCTGGGTGTTGGCGGCAAAGGCGGAGAGGAGACTCGGTCCCGAGGCCCCGGTCGGTCCGGCGGGCCCGGTGGGACCGGCGGGGCCGAGAGGGCCAGCCGCGCCCGCGATCCCGGCTGCTCCCGCCGCTCCGTCCGGCCCGGTGGGGCCGGTGGCTCCGGCGGGACCGGCCGCTCCATCCGGACCAGTGGGGCCCGTGGGACCGGTGGGACCGGCAGGGCCGGCGGGACCCTGCATGGGAGAGGCGTCCAGAGCCCCCTGCATCTTCGCTTTCAGGAAAAGCTGGTTCTGCGCGGCGGTTTCCAGCATGCTGCGGACGCTCTCATTGGCGGCCAGCACATCGCTGACCGTGGCGGGAGGACCGCTGAGGCCGGGCAGGGTACCCAAAATATATTGCAGTTTCTCACCCTCAGCGTTGAGGATATGGCTCAGTCCGAGCTCCTCCATAGCGATGGAGGAGAGAATTTGATTAACCGCGTCCTCCCGCTCAATGGTCGGGTCGGATACGGGAAAACTGGGCAGAGACATAAGGGAGAATCTCCTTTCAGATAAGAGACGCACACTAAAAGCGTGCCGGCGCGGCAGGGTGAAAGAGAGACTCTCCGCAGAGCCGCGCCCGGGATAGTCTATGCGCCTGCCGGCTGGGGAGTTCCCGCCGGAACGGAGCCGCTCCGGCTGTCATAGAGTAGAACAGCGGCATGGATACCCTGCCGCGCATTCTCGTTCCGGCGCCGCCCGGAACGCATTGTGGAGTTTTGAATATGTCGATGCCTTCCTTTCCGCCCAACGGAGCGGATCTGACACGGGAGGAGGCTCTGACCATGATTATTGCGTCCATCGCCATGGAAGAGCTTGCCCTGAGCCATATCCTCAACGCTGAGGGTGAGAAACTGCAATATATCTTAGGAACCCTGCCGGGTACAAGTCCCTGTGCCTGTCCGCAGGATGTGCTGGCCGTCAACAAAAGCGTGACCTCTCTTGTCGAGGCGGTCACCCAGAACCAGATGCTGCTGAAAAACAAACTGAGCCGGGTGCTGGAGTTCTGTCCGCTGCCCCCGGAGGCGCCTCCGCCCTGCAAGCCGGAGCCCTGTCCTGCGCCCTGTCCCTGTACTTCCTCCCGCCCCCCGCTGTGTCCGTCTCCCTGTCCTCCGCCCCATCCGGCTCCTCATAGGGAGCAATCTTGTGAGAGCGGCACCCTCCAGCTGGCAGGCCGGCGGGAAGGGACGCTGTGGAATCCGGGCGGCCGCCTGACCTGGAGAAAGCGGAACCGTTCGGGTAAAACCATTCGTTGGGATGAATGCGCTCCCGCCGAGATTTATCTGAGTCCAGGAAAAACTTACGCAATTCAGTGCGCACTGAACGTCCGCACCGCGGCTCCAGCAAAAGGAACAGGAACCATTTTCCTCAGGCAGTTGCCCTGTGGTATATTTACAGATACGCTGCCGCTGTGTTTCTCAATGGAAGACCTGAGCCACGGACCCCAATCTCTGCATATGGCCTCTGTGCTGCATCCCCGTTCAAACTGTGGATGTGAGACGTGCCTGTCCCTGGTGCTGGACGCCGAAAACGCCCTATCTGTAGAGGGCGCTGTAATGGATGTGACCGAACTGCCATAATGGCGTGCCTAAATTCTGGAGTCTTTTCTCATATGGACGCAAAAAGCGCAAACGTGCCGGCATATAAAATTTCTGTGCCAACGCGGCCCCGCTCAACCCGCAAAGCCCGGGCTGGGTGGGGCCGCTTGTTTCCGGTGGAGCACGGTGTTGCAGCAAAACGGCTCTCCCTCTCTCGGTTCCTTTGATTACTCTGATGGGAGATCGTGTTTACGGCTTATCCGGGCAAGAAAATCCCTCTAATTGTTCCCATCCGGCAGCCCCGGCCCGCTGAGGCCGTCACGTCGCCGTTTCAGCCGGCAAGCCCTTTCATTTATAACGCACACATGGGCTTTTGCATTATCCCTTGTTATTAGGCCTTGTTTGAAAAAGGCACTGTCCCCGTTACAAATAGACCTCAGCACCGTCAAACCCGCTTCCCGCAAGGCTTTCCTCTGCCGTCTTTGCAATACCGTAATTCTGCGTACTCGAACGGTGTTCGGCCGTTTTCATTTTGAAATTCTCAGACAATGGGGATCGGCCTCCTGTAAACGGCAAAAAGCTGAGCCGGCTCTTTCGGTTTTCCGTTTGCGTCCGTAAGTCCGCCGTTTTTTCAAACTTGAAAAGTATGTATTGAAAAAGGAAACAACGGCGGATACAATAGGAAACGTCAGCCGCTATGGATAAAGGGAGAGCCCTTTTTGCCGCTGTGTAACAAAGAGACGCGGTTTTGCTCAAGGCGGCACCAAAAGTTGACGAGGAGGTACGGTTTGATGACATTAGAGGATTTACTGCGCTATGAAAATATTGTAATCCAATGCCATGACGACCCGGATGCGGACACCATCGCCAGCGGCTATGCGCTGCTGAAATACTTGGAGAGCAAGGGGAAGTCTCCCCGGCTGGTATACGGCGGCGGGCGGAAAGTCACGAAAAACAATCTGCTTTTGATGATCGAGAAGCTGAGCATCCCCCTGGAGTATGTGCGGGGGGCGAACTGCGATGCGGAACTTTTGATCACGGTGGACTGCCGGGCCGGACAGCGCAATGTTTCGGCGCTGCCCCACCAGACTCTCGCGGTCATTGACCACCACGAGCTTGATATGGGAGAGGTCCTGCCGGAGCTGCGAGAGGTGCGGACGGACTGCAGCGCCTGTGTCACCGTGATGTGGGCCATGCTGAAAAAAGCCGGATTCCCCATTGAGGACCGTTTGCTGTCCACCGCTTTGTACTATGGCCTGTACATGGATACCCAAAAGTTCAAGGGCACCAAGAAGCTGGACCGGGAAATGCTGGACGCACTGCGGTTCGATTGGGATATCGTTCTCCTGCTCCAGAGCGCGGCTCTGGAACTGGATGACTTCCGGACTGCGGGCAACGCGTTTATGAACCTGCGCTACCATCCGGAGTACCATTTCGCTCTGGCCCCGGTGTACACCTCCGAGCCCTATATGCTGGGCATTGTCAGCGACATGATGATGGATGTACACGAACTGTCCGTGTGCGTCGCCTTCTGCCTGCTGGAAAGAGAGCGGTGCGTCAAGGTTTCCGTGCGCTGCTGCAATCGCAGGGACCGGGCAGACGATCTGGTGCACTGGCTTGTCCGGGACATGGGGGATGACGGCGGCGGCGACCGGACCAAGGCCGCGGGACGGCTGCCCCTTGCTTTGCTGGAAAAGAACTGTCCGGACGGCAATCTGCTCTACACCGCCGGAGAGCTGATCTTTCAGCGGCTGACCGACTATTTCCGCACCCCGCTCAAGCGTCTTGCCCCCAGAGCGGAGGAGTACGAGCCCGACCAGGCGAAGAAGTTCTGCAAAGGGGAAGCGGAACTTTACCACAAGAAAAAGGAGCTTGCGGGTTATGTGCGGGCCATGGATCTGTTCCCGGAGGGGACAGAGATCCTTCTCCGCACGCCGGAGGGGGATCTTATCAAGAAAGCCGCCCCCGAGCTCTACATCCTGATTGACCCGAAGCGTGAGGTTTCTCACATCACGGAAGAGGAACTTCGGAAAAATTACGAGCTGACGGACGAGGAATTTCCCATGGACGGAGAGTGGCTGTGGCAGCCGAAAGTGTACCACGCCGGCAAAAAGGAGGCAATGCTCCTGGCTCCCTGCGCCAAAAAGTGCGTAGCCAAGGATGTCCCCCGAATCTGGGCCGCTCAGCTGAACTGCCGCCTGGAAGTCCTTGTGTGGGGAGACTGGCACCTGGGCGAGATCGGGGACTGGCTGGTCTGCCAGGAGGATGACCATCAGAACGCGTACATCATCCCGAAGTCGGCTTTTGAGCAGTCCTACGAGAGGGCGGAGTGAGCCGGAGGCTGAAGGCCGCCTGCCCGCCGGCGACGGCGGCGGGTTCTAAGGAAGTTCGCTCTGGGAGGGTCAAAACGCCCTTCGCGCCTCTTCCAGGGCGGCGCCCCGGCGGAGTGCTGCGGTTCAAGCGGGAACCGGGCAGATATATGAAAACAGTTTGATTGCGTAGAGGCAAAGGCCTGTTCCGGTTTTGGAACAGGCCTTTGCTTTCACTTTATGCGGGCGGACCCTGGAACGGCGGAGAACATGTCTCTTTCCCGCAAATACTATTGAAAGCGCCGTCAATCGACGAGAGGACATATAGCAACTTATTTATACCTTATCAACCCAAACTTGTGCAAATATAGCGTAGATTTGCTCGGTTTGATACAAAATAAGTTATTGAATCATTCATTCAATTTTTGTATTTGGATCATATTTTCCGCCCTGAAGATCCGGCAAAAAAGCATCTAGTATTGTAAATACTTATTGCTTTCATGAGACTGTGCGAAATCAAATCAGAATGACGTGCCTTGTGATATAATCGCGGTAGATCATCATTTGACAATAGGAGCAAGCGCATGGCTAAACGATATACGGACGATTTTAAATTTCAAGCAGTACAGCAATATCAAAATGGCGCACCGGCCGCTGCACTGTGCCGGCAGTTAGGTATTGCCCGCAGCACTCTCTTTCTGTGGGTCAAACAGCACTCTCAAACTAAAACTGACCACATTTCAAGAGAACACTATTTGCTGCAAAAAGAAGTGGAGCGTCTCCGAACAGAAAACGCGATTTTCAAATCCTGCGGCTGTTCCCCAACATCCCCATTAGCAGTCCGGCTTGCGGCGGTCTGCGCCCATAAAGACGAATTCAGCATCCATGAACTCTGCCGCACTTTGTCTGTACGGCGTTCTACATATTACTATCACACATTGCGTGCTCCTGTGCAAACCCAACTGCAAAAGGAGGATGCCGACCTGAAACCTGTCATCTCTAAAATTTTTGAAAAAAGCGCCGGACGATTCGGTGCACGAAGGATTCGGGCAAAATTGCGGGAGCTTGGGTATACGATTAGCGAACGCAGGATATCCCGCCTGATGAAAGAATTAGGACTTTCATCAAAGGGAGTACGACCGCGTTTGAACTCGGCAAATGACCGCCAATACCCGTATTATCCTAACAAACTCAAACGCCAGTTTCTTACCGATGCTCCAAATAAGATTTGGGTCAGCGATATTACCTGCGCTAAAGCCGGCATGGATTTTGTGTATCTTTGTGTCATTATAGATCTATACTCTCGCAAAGTAATCGGCTACACAGTATCAGAAAATATGGATACCGCTTTGGTGATTGATACGTTTCAACAAGCATTTGTGCTTCGCGGAAGCCCAGACGGAGTCCTATTCCACAGCGACCAGGGAACACAATATACCGCGTTTCAGTTCCGTAAGCTGCTACGACAAAACGGCGTTACACAATCTTTTTCTGCACCTGGTTCTCCTCACGACAATGCGGTCGCGGAGTCCTTTTTCGCCTCAATCAAAAAAGAGGATTTCCGCCGCAACTATTATCCGACATTAGATCAATTTCAGGCAGCTGTAGATGCGTATATTGAATTTTATAATGATTACCGTCCCCACCAGCGTCTCGGTCAACTTACGCCCAATCAGGCGGAGGCGGAATATCACGCCGCGAAAAGCACATGAGAAAATGCCTACAGCAACAAACAGTCCGAAAAGACGGTCCAATTTACTGTAGGCATTCCACTTGGTGGAGGTGGCGGGAGTTGAACCCGCGTCCGAAAGCACTTTAACGGAACTTTCTCCGGGCGCAGACGATCATTGCGGAGGTCTTACTCCTCCTGTTCCCATTACCGACGGCAGACCGTCACGCCGTCGGGTCAGGTGAGCTTCATGATGTGTGGCACGGGCAAAGCTTACCGTACGCACATTTACCGCTAAACGACGCCCTTCCCGGTTCGCGGTCCTCCCGGGTCGGACGGCTGCCTTTAATTAGGCAGCAATAGCAACAGTGTTGTTGTTATTTGATTTATAATTTGCCCGTTTTATGGCGGTCAGGCGCCGCCGCCCGCTGGTCCCGCCTCCATACCCCCGTCGAAACCCTTACACCCCCCTGTCGCCGGAGCGAAATCCGCTCCGTTTCATTTCCGCCAACAGTCTGCGGACCGTTGGTGAAAACTGCGCCATGCTCCTTTATCCCTTTTCTTCCCGCCGGATTCGCTTCACCGGATTCCGGCGGGAGCCTCTATGGGATGCGGCATCGCTTTGCTTGCCGCCGCGGAGCGGGAACTTGCTTGGGGTCTTGGTCCATTCCTTCGGGTATTTGCAGCAGGAATTGTTAAATTAGTATAGCACAGGTTCGGGTTGGCGTGTGTTACGGTTTTGTGACATTTAAGGGGAAACCCCGTCCACTTTTGGTTCTCCCCCGGTTGGTCCGGTCAACGCCGCCGCACTTTGCGTTCTTTCTTCGGTACAATGGGCATCCAAGTATGACCATCCCTGCAACCCACGGCACATGACAGGCAATCCTCCGCGCGGGGTTCAAATAACTCCATGAGGAACGCCGAGCGGCCTGCCCTGTGGGACTCATGTCATGCAGGAATCCATACAACGCCCTTCGAAAGCCCCGCATAATGCGGGTTTTCGAAGGCCATTTTTGTATCCAGCACACGGGCCGGCGTGGAAGTACCGGTCACTTCCAAATGGACCTGCGGCAGGCCGCGTCCAGCTTTTCCGCGCTCAGCCCCTTTACAATACGCCTGTTATCAATGCTGCCCTGGTGGGCGGCGGGGCATGAAAGCTCATCGAGAATATGGCTGGAAATCAATGCTGTAATTTGCCTTCTTCGGTTCAGCTTTCGGATTTCCTCGCGGATCTCCACAATGCCCTGGCGGTGTATGTCTCATGCCATTATGCTCACGTTTTTACAAATTTAACCAAAAGCTGGGAGGGTGTTACTTTGGCCAGGAGACGGTAGAACTTATAAAGCAGTTTGGGGGTATAGATCGTGCGGCCTGCTTTCGCAGCCCGGAGGGCGCCCCCCGCCACCTTTACTTGGTCGCAATAGGGCAGAAATTCGAAGGTGCTGGAACGGCCCGTGATGCCCGCCAGGGGGAGGAACTCCGTGGCCATAGGGCCGGGACACACTGCCGTCACGCTGATTTTCCGGCGGCGCAGCTCCTCATTCAACCCCACGGTGAAGTGGGAAACATAAGCTTTGGTAGAGGAGTAAACCGTCATCCGGGGGTTTGGACAGAAGGAGGCAATTGAGGAGACATTCAAAATATGCGCCCCTTCCGGCATATAGGGAAGCACCATATTGGTCACGGCAGTCAGGGCCCGGACATTCAAATCCACCATCCGGGTTTGAGAAGAGGTATCCATCTCTCCTACCCGGCCCAAAAATCCGCAGCCCGCGCAGTTCACCAGCAGGGAAACCTTCGGCTTTTCCTCCGCCAGCCGGTCCTTCAGGGCCACAAAGCTCATGGGGTCGCACAGGTCCAGCGCCAGGCAGGCGGTATGACGGCCCGGCAGGCTGATGGCCAGGCTCTCCAGCCGGTCCTCCCGGCGGGCAATCAGCCAATAGCACTCGATGTCAGGGAACACATCCTCGATCTGGCGGGCCAGTTCCCGGCCCAGGCCGGAGGACGCTCCGGTGATGATGGCGGTTTTCATGGCTTCCTCCTTCTTATGCTTCGGTCCTTGTTCAGCGGGTTTCCGGGTCCGGATAATCCACGCCCTTGCAATCCACCCGGATGGACTGGATCACCACCGGTTTTTTCGGCTTGTCGTCCATCATGCTCCGGGGCACCCGGGAAATGGCGACGGCATCGTCCACGCCCTCAATCACCTGTCCGAAGGCGGCATATTCTCCATCCAGATGTTCTGCCGGAGCCACCATGATAAAAAACTGGCTTCCGGCGGAATCCGGGGCCATGGTCCGGGCCATGGAGAGGACGCCGGTGGTGTGCTTCAAGTCGTTCCGGGCAAAACCGTTGGAGGCAAACTCCCCCTTGATCTCATAACCGGGGCCGCCCATGCCGGTGCCGTCCGGACAGCCGCCCTGGATCATAAAGCCGGGAATCACCCGGTGAAAGGTCAGGCCGTCGTAAAAGCCTTTATTGGCCAGGGCTATGAAATTGTTCACCGTATTAGGAGCCTTTTCAGGATAGAGCTCGGCGGTCATTTTCCTGCCGTCCTCCATTAAGATGGCAGCAATGGGATTGCTCATGGCGTTTCGTTCCTTTCTACACTTTTATAAAGATATTTTGAAACTTAATGCGCCTTCATGGCGCGGTCCATTTCCCGCTTGGCGTCCCGCTGGGCGGCAGCGTCCCGTTTATCATAGTTCTTCTTGCCCTTGCAGAGGCCCACCTCCACCTTGACCCTGGAATCCTTGAAGTAGACGGACAGAGGAACCAGGGTGTAGCCGTCCTGTTTCACCAGGGCATGGAGTTTGCGAATCTCCCGTTTATGCATCAGCAGGCGGCGGGGGCGGACGGGGTCCTTGTTGAAAATGTTCCCTTTCTCATAGGGGGAGATATGCATCCCGTGGACGAAGAGCTCCCCGTCCTTTACGGAGCAGTAAGAATCTTTCAGATTCAGCGTCCCGGCCCGGACGGATTTCACCTCTGTACCGGCCAGCTCGATCCCCGCCTCATATTTTTCCTCCACGTAGTAGTCGTGGTGGGCCTTCCGGTTCTGAGCGGCAATTTTCACGCCCTTCTTTTCCACCGCGGTCACCTCCTCAGGGAAATCGTTCCCATTTTTGCTAAGGTTTAGTATACCACGGTTTTCTCGTTCAGGCAAGGGGAGAATCGGGAAGAAGAACCTGCAAAACCAAGTTGAATCGGACCCGGACCTGTGTTAAAATCCAGAGTATTCTATTTAGGCTTTGTTTGAACATTGGCAGAATGCCCAGCGGCGAGAGATGTTTCCGCCTATCAAGGCAGATTTTCGCAGGCGGACTGCCGCCCGGCAAGAACGTTTAACGTAGAACGGCGGAAAAAGATCCGCCGTTTGGGTGCTTTGACATCTTTCAAACAAGGACTGGTTCCCGGAGGGAGAGGATCTTATGAAGAAATGCAAACTGACCATACTGAAAACTACCTTGCAGGAAGACCTCGCAAGCGAATACGGCATCCCCGGATTCTCAACCTGCCCTCTCATGAAAGAGGGCCAAGTTTTCTATTCTGATTACGCAAAACCGGACGGCTTTTGCGACGAAGCCTGGAAGGCCGTATATCAGTACGTATTTGCCTTGGCAAACGGGTTGGAGGGCTGGTATGACAATACCTGGATCGATCCAAAGCATAAAGGAGTGGCAATCTGCTCCTGCAACGATGGGCTGCGCCCGGTAATTATCAAAATTGAAAGAATCGAAGAATAAGCCGGGCAACAAAGCTGGGGAAACAATCGAATGAAGACGGCCCCGGCAAAAAGCCGGGGCCGCTGGTTTGCGTATGTACCGCGCTTACGCAGCGGGGAGGACCAGGGTCTGGCCAATCCGGATGGAAGCGGGGTCCTTGACGACGGATTTGTTGGCGTTGTAAATCACGCCCCACTTGGTGCCGGTGCCATAGACCTTTTGGGCGATGCTCCAGAGGCAGTCCCCGGCTTTAACGGTATAAGTTCCCTCCGCAGCGGCAGGAACCGGCTCGGGTTCGGCCGCGGGCTCCGGC
>CAJTSM010000008.1:51959-128704 GCA_910578935.1 uncultured Oscillibacter sp.
CTCCGGCGCGGGGGCGGGCTCGGAACCGGACTCCTCCTTCTCAGGAGGCACAGCGGTTTCAGCAGCGGGCTCCTCGTCCTCCAGCGGAGGCAGGACGCCCTCGGCACGCAGCGCGGGACCGTTCAGGGAGGCGATGTTGGGGGTCCGGCCGTCTTCAGAAGTGGGAATGGCAATCTCGCCGGCCCGAACCTTCTCATAAATCAGGTCCTTCTGGGGATCGTCCAGGTCCGCGCCCACGATCTTCCAGTTGTTGTCCACCTCGGGCATCAGGGGGCCGTCCAGGGACTCCACATATTCCGTAATCATATCCCGGACCGCGCCGCCTTCGTAAACCACATCCGCCTCGTTAATCAAGCCGGAGGAGACGAGTCCGCCGTAGCGGTAGTTGTTCAGGGCCAGGACCATGGTGTCGGTATCCTTCATAGGCTGGCCTTTGTAGACCACGTTCTGAATGCGGGACCCGGCGGGTTTGGAGATGTCAATCTCATAGTCCAGGCCCGCGAACATGTCGTAGTTGTACAGGCGGATGTTGGGGTTGAAGCTGATGGTCACGTCGCCGGGCTGATACTGGTTGAAGAAGTTTCCGGCCTTCTCCTCCATGATGGCCTTCATCTGTTTTCCGGTGACTTTGACCCCGTAGAGGGTGTTGTCGTACTTGTAGATTTTCACGCTGTCCCGGTGGAGGAAGGGGCCTTCCTGCAGGTTGCTGGTGGAGTCAAACAGGGCCGCCAGGGACACGTCGGCCCCGGCCCGCTCCATCTGGACTTTGTTCACCAGGTCGGTGACCGCATCGTCTTCCAGGACGGCGGTGGGAATTCCGGGAAGGAACTCCAAAGGATCGATAAAGGTCTTACCCACGGTGCCCACTTCTCGGGAGGCCAGCTCCAGGCTCTTCTCATGGAGGTCCTTGAACTCCGCCAGGAACTCAGGGTCGGGCGTGACCCCGGCGCACTCAATAAGCTCTCCCTCGGCCTTGTCCACGGCCCAGCCGTCGCCGTCGGCCTTCAGCGTCAGGGTGACCTTGCTGACAAATTCGCCGTTACTGCCGGGTTCCAGAACGGGGATGCCTCCAATGGTTTCATTCACTTTGGCGTGGGCGTGGCCGATCAACAGGGCGTCCATCCGCTCGCCGTATTTTTCCGCGACTTCCCGCATGCCCGCAACGCCGTACTCACCGTCCAGGCCGTAGTGAACGGAGCCGATGATCACGTCGGCCTTGCCCTCCAGCTCGTCCAGGATTTTGCCGATCTCTTCGTCGGGGTTCGTGATTTTCATGTTGTCATAATGGCCGGGGTCGGACTTCTCCCACTGGGGGATATGGGGGGCGTCCACGCCGAACACCGCCACCTTCACGCCGTCCACCTCGAAGATCTTATAGGCGTCAATCCAGCGGGAGCCGTCGGCCTTATAGAAGTTGCCGCCCAGAACCACGCCTTCGAACTCCTGGATTTCCTTCGTGGTGTACTTGAAGTCGAAGTTGAACTCGTGGTTGCCCAGAGTCCAGGCGTCGTATTTCAAGTAGTTCATAGCCTCGATCATGGGGTGAGGCTCTTCGTCCAGGAACGACTGGATGTAGTTGGCCTGGGTGGTGTCGCCGGTATCCAGCAAAAGCAGGTCCGGGTCCTCCGCCCGCTCCGCCTTGATGATGGCGGCGGCGTGGGCCATGCTGGTTTTATTTTCCTTGTTGGAAGCATAGTCAAAGGGGTTGACCATGCCGTGCAGGTCGCTGGTCTGGAGAATGGTGATGGTCTTTCCGCCCTCCTCCGCCGCCATGGCGGGAACGGACAGCCCGGCCAGCATGGCCAGGACCAATACCAGCGCCAGGAACTGCTTGCGCCCGGTGTTTCGCATAAAATGACCTCCCATTTTTTGTTTCCTCCTCGCATAATCGGAGGGATTTCATTATACGACGCTTTCCGGCAATATGCAATAGACTGCTGGAAAATTTTTTCTATTTCTTTGGCAGAATATCACAAACCGTCTTTAAATTCCAGACAGAGCGCGTCCGCTTCCGGCCGCGGGCCGAAGAAACCGCAGTCCATTTCTTTCTTTTTGTTGAAAATGACAATTGACTTTATCCCTTTAAAGCTGTATAGTACAAAAGCGTCGAAGCTGTCCCTTCATTTGCGTATTTTGAGAGGAGCGTTCCCTATGCGCACACGCACTTCCTCCCTCCGGGGCGTCTATTTCCGCTTTACCAAGGTCCGCTACGCGGGCCGTTTTGAGCGTGGAACCAGATCATCCGGCTGAACAGGCGCTTTATTTGGTGAAAAGCGGTCCTGTCTGCGGACAGGCCGCTTTTTATAATGACCTCAAAAACACGCACACTAAAAAAACCGCACACATGAATGTAAGGAGATTGGGAACCATGAAGAAGAACTTACTCGCGCTGATGTTAACTCTGGCCATGGCCTTGAGCCTGGCCGCCTGCGGCGGAGATTCCGCCCCCGCCGGTTCCAACAATTCCGGCAGTGACGCTCCCCCCGCCGAAACCCAGGAGCCCGCCGGTTCCTCCGGCGCCTCCGGGGAAACCTACCGGATCGGCATCTGCCAGCTGGCCCCCCACCCGGCGCTGGATGCCGCCACCGAAGGCTTTACCGACGCCGTCAACGCTCTGCTCCCCGGCCAGGTGGAAATTGACCCCCAGAACGCCGCAGGCGACACCCCCACCTGCGCCACCATCATTAACGGCTTTGTCTCCGGGGGCGTGGACCTGATCATGGCCAACGCCACCGCTCCCCTTCAGGCCGCCGCCTCCGCAACCGCCGACATCCCGGTGCTGGGCACCTCCATCACCGAGTACGGCGTGGCCCTGGGCATTGACAACTTCTCCGGCACCGTGGGCAGCAACGTCTCCGGCACCTCCGACCTGGCGCCCCTGGACCAGCAGGCCCAGATGATTCAGGAGTGGTATCCCGACGCCAAGACCGTGGGCCTGATCTTCTGCTCCGCCGAGCCCAACAGCCAGTATCAGGTGGACAACGTTCAGAAGTACCTGGAGGGCATGGGCTATACCTGCACCCAGTTCCCCTTCTCCGATACCAACGACATGGCCTCCGTGGTCCAGAGCGCCGCAGACGCCAGCGACGTGCTGTATGTCCCCACGGACAACACGGCGGCCAACAACGCGGGAATCATTGACAACATCTGCCGGGGCGTGAAGCCTGTCTTCGCCGGGGAGGAAGGCATCTGCGGCGGCTGCGGCGTGGCGACGCTCTCCATCAGCTACTATGACATCGGCTACAAAACCGGCGAAATGGCCGCGGACATCCTGACCGGCAAGGCCAACGTCGCCGAAATGCCCATCGAATACGCGCCCCAGTTCGTCAAGAAGTACAACCCTGCCACCTGCGAGGCCCTGGGCCTCACCGCTCCCGAGGGCTACGAGGCCATCGCCGCCGAGTAAACTAGTCTAAAGAGAGGGTTCCATCATGCTGACTTTCCTCAACGCCCTGCCCGGGGCCGTATCCCAGGGGTTGATTTGGGGTATCATGGCCATCGGGGTCTATCTGACCTACAAAATCCTGGACATTGCCGACCTGACCGTGGACGGCTCCTTCTGCACCGGCGGCGCGGTCTTCGTCATGCTCTTCACCGCCGGGGTCAACGTCTGGGCCGCCCTGCTGGCCGCTGCGTTGGCGGGCATGCTGGCGGGGCTGGTGACGGGGCTTTTAAACACCCAGTGCGGCATTCCCGCCATTCTGGCCGGCATTCTGACCCAGCTGGGACTGTACTCCGTCAACATGTCCATCATGGACTTTAAGGCGTCGGTGGCCATCAACGTCACCCAGGCGGACACGCTGGAAAAGCTGCTGGTGTCCCTGCGCTTCGTCCAGGGGGCCATCCGGGGGGATTTTCCCCTCTGGCGGCACCCCATTTTGGTGGTGGGCCTCTTCACCGTGGGCCTTATCGCCCTGCTGTACGGTTTCTTCGGCACGGAGCTGGGCTGCGCCCTTCGGGCCACCGGCTCAAACGGCAGCATGGCCCGGGCCCAGGGCATCAATACCGACTTCTGCAAGGTGCTGGGCCTGATGATCTCCAACGGCCTGGTGGCCCTCTCCGGGGCCATGCTGTGCCAGTACAACGGGGCCAATGAGATCAACGTGGGCCGGGGCGCCATCGTCATCGGACTGGCGGCGGTCATCATCGGGCAAGTGCTCTTCAGCAAGCTGTTCCACAATTTCGCCCTCAAGCTGCTGGCGGTGGCCATTGGGGCCATCCTCTATTATATCGTCATTCAGGCCGTGCTGGCCATGGGCCTGAACCCCAACTATTTAAAGCTCCTCTCCGCGCTGGTGGTGGCGGTGTTTTTGTCCCTGCCCTACTGGAAGGGGAAGTATTTCCACGCCAAGGTGAAGACGGGAGGCGCCAGCCATGCTTGAGATCAAGGACATCTGGAAAATCTTCAACGCCGGGACGGTTAACGAAAAGCAGGCCCTCCGGGGCGTGAGCCTGACGCTGAACGACGGGGATTTCTGCACGGTCATCGGCGGCAACGGAGCGGGCAAATCCACCATGCTGAACGCCGTGGCGGGGACCTGGGCCGTGGACGGCGGGTCCATCTCCATCGGCGGCGTGGACGTGACTCATCTGCCGGACTACAAGCGGGCCCCCTATATCGGCCGGGTGTTCCAGGACCCTATGCTGGGCACCGCGCCCACCATGCAGATCCTGGAAAATCTGGCCCTGGCGGCCCGCCGGGGCCAGCGCCGGGGACTCCGCTGGGGCGTGACCAAGGCGGAGAAGGAGCAGTATCAGGAGATGCTGAGAAATTTGGACCTGGGGTTGGAGGACCGGCTGACCAGCAAGGTGGGCCTCCTCTCCGGCGGACAGCGCCAGGCGCTGACGCTGCTGATGGCCTCCCTGAAAAAGCCCAAGCTGCTGCTCCTGGACGAGCACACCGCCGCCCTGGACCCCAAGACGGCGGCCAAGGTGCTGGAGCTCTCGGACCGCATCGTGGCGGAGAGCAAGCTGACCACCATGATGGTCACCCACAATATGAAAGACGCCATCCAGCACGGGAACCGGCTCATCATGATGTACGATGGAAAAATCGTCATCGACGTCTCCGGTGAGGAGAAGAAAAAGCTGACGGTGCCCCAGCTCCTGGAGCTGTTTAACAAAGTCAGCGGCTCCGACGAGGCGGACGACAAGCTGCTGCTGTCATAAAAAGCAAGACACGCGGCGGGGTTTCTCAGCCCCGCCGCCTTTCTCACTACATACGAAAGGGGTCCCTTCCATGAAACTGATTACCTGTCTTTACAAGGGAGAAGAGCGCGTGGGCGCGCTGACAGAAACCGGTGTGGTCTTCCTTCCCTATCCGGACATGAACGCCCTGATCGAGGCGCTTCCCCCGGAAGTCCTCGCCGTCACCAACAAGCCCGTCCCCCTGGCGGATGTAAAGCTCCTGGCCCCCATCCCCCGGCCCCGGCAGGACGTGATCTGCCTGGGGATGAACTACCGGGACCACGCCAAGGAGGCGGCCAAGTATGACGCGGACGCCTTCGCCAAGGAAAAGCCCGTAGCGGTCTACTTCTCCAAGCGGGTCTCCCGGGCCGGAAACCCGGAGGGAGAAATTCCCCGGTACGAGGGACTGGTAGAGCGGCTGGACTACGAAGCGGAGCTGGCGGTCATTATCGGGAAAACCGCCAGGAATGTGAAGGCCGAGGAGGCCGGGGAATACGTCTTCGGCTACACCGTCCTGAACGACGTGTCCGCCCGGGATCTCCAGACGGGGCACAAGCAGTGGTACTTCGGCAAGGGCCTGGACGGCTTCACTCCCATGGGGCCCTGCATCCTCACCGCGGACAGCACCGCCTTCCCCCCGGCCCTGGACATCTCCTGCACGGTTAATGGGGAACTCCGGCAGCACTCCAATACCTCCCTGCTCATCCACGGCATCCCGGAGATCATCGCGGAGCTCTCCGCCGGGATGACCCTGCTGCCGGGGACCATCATCGCCACCGGCACCCCCGCCGGGGTGGGCATGGGCCTTGATCCCCCCAGATTCCTGAAGTCCGGGGATGTAGTGGAGTGTACCATTCAAGGAATCGGAACCCTGAAAAGCACGGTGCGCTGAATACTTCCAGTATCTCTTGAGGCCGGACGGCATACGCCGTCCGGCCTCAGTTTCTACCTGCGCTTCCAGAACCTGTCCCTTGCCCTGAGAGGAGAATCTGCGGTAAAATAAAACGCGCAGTTTGTCGAAAGAAATTTTATAATATCTTTTATTATCTTATTAAGGAGTTTGGAAAAATGCGGAATATGCGCCGTTTTGCCCTGCTGTTTCTGATTCTCACATGGTTGTTGTCTCTGTCGGATCACGGCAGGGCATCCGCTGCCGGAAGCGGCCCCACCGGGGAAATCGCCGGGTATTACGCTTCCTGGGCCTCCGCTCAAGGGTACACGCCGGACAAGCTTCCGGCAGAGCGGTTTACCCAGATCAATTATGCCTTTGGCAAAATTGAGCATGGCAAAGCTGTTCTGGGCGATCCGGTTCGAGACGGAAAGAACCTCCGGGAACTGACAAGCCTGCGGAAGCGAAATCCGGATTTGAACATCGTCCTCTCTCTGGGCGGGTGGGACGAATCCGCTTATTTTTCCGACGCGGCGGCCACTGCTGAAAGCCGGAAGCTCTTTGCCCGGTCCTGTGTGGAGCTGCTTTTGGAGCACGGCCTGGACGGGGTGGACCTGGACTGGGAATATCCTGTCTCCGGCGGCGCCCCCGGCGTAGTCCACCGGCCCCAGGACAAGCAGAACTTCACCCTGCTGCTGCGGGAACTTCGCCAGGCGCTGGACCGGCAGGGGCGGCATGACGGAAAGCGCTACGTCCTGACCATTGCCGGGGCGGTAAACAGCAGTTATCTCAACAATATCGAGCCTCAGGCGGTGGCGGAAACCGTGGACCATATTTTTCTCATGGCCTACGATCTCCACGGCCCCTGGGACGATTCCGCGGACTTCAACGCGCCTCTCCATTCTCCCGCCGGCGGCCCGCCCCGCTACTGCGCCAGCGTCGACGACGGCATTTCCTCCTGGCTGGGCCGGGGCGTCCCGGCGGAGAAGCTGGTGCTGGGAATGCCGCTCTACGGGTACATATACCAGGGCGTTGACCGCCGGAACAACGGATTGTACCAGTCCTTTGAAACCGCCAAATCCGTGTCTTGGGACCGGGTGAAAAGCGAGTATTTAAGCCAAGGCGCTTACCGCCGGTTCTTCCATGAGGAGGCGGAAGTCCCCTATCTTTACGGAAACCGCTCCTTTCTCTCCTACGACGATCCGGCCTCTGCCGCCGCCAAGGCGGAGCTGGCCCGGCGGCGCGGTCTGGGAGGCATAGGTTTCTGGGAGCTGTCGCAAGACCGGTCGGGGGATCTGATCCAGAGCGCCTGGACCGCTTGGAACGGCGGACGTTTTTCGGACGTGCCCCAGGACGCCTGGTATGCCGGGGCGGTGGAACGGGTCTGCGCCGCCGGGCTGATGAACGGCACAAGCTCAAAGACTTTCTCCCCCGGCGGGACAGTGACCCGGGGACAGATCACCGCGATTCTTTACCGGCTTGCGGGAGAGCCCGCAGCCCGGAACGCCCCCTTCTCCGACGTACCTGCTTCCGCTTACTACAGCAAGGCCGTGGCCTGGGCCGCGGAGAACGGAATTGTGGAAGGATTTTACGACGGGACCTTTCGCCCGGATCTGCCCGTCAGCCGCCAGCAGTTGGCCGCCTTCCTCTGGCGTTATGCCAACATGGAGAGAGCGGACAGCGGGAACCGGGCCCCCCTCCGGGGCTGGCTGGACGCCGGAGAAGTGAGCGGCTATGCCGAGGAACCCATGAGCTGGGCTCTGGCGGAGGGCATTTTGCAGGGAACGAAAGACGGAACCCTCCAGCCCCAAGGCCGGGCCGCCCGAGGTCAAGCCGCCGTTCTGCTGGAGCGGTTTCAAAAACTGCTGAAAAGCGCCTAATTGCGGGAGGCAAGGGCAAAAGCCCTTGCCTCTTTTTGCCGGAACTGGTATACTGTCCCCATTGACAGAAAGGATGATGCATATGAAACGCTGGCTCAGCGGCCTGCTGGCCGCATTGACGCTGTTCTCCCTCACCGCCTGCGCTTCCCTCACGCTGGACGGCGGACCCATAGAGGAGTCTCAGCCGGAACTGGCAGCCGGCCTCCCCGCCGCGGAAGATTCGGAAACCTCCGCCGCGTTAGAGGAATCCCCCGGCGCAGAGGACGCCGCCCCAGAAGACGGAAACGCCCCGGATGCCGGAGCGGAAAGTTTCGCCGTCCCGGAGGAGACGGAACCCGCCCCCCTCCCGGAGGACGGCGTCTATACCACCAAGGAGGATGTGGCCCTCTATATCCACACCTACGGCCGTCTGCCGGACAACTTCATCACCAAGAAGGAAGCGCAGAACCTGGGCTGGTCCGGCGGGTCCCTGGAGCCTTACGCACCGGGCCAATGCCTGTGCATCGGTGGAAACCGTTTTGGGAACTACGAGGGCCTCCTGCCGGAGGCGGAGGGCCGGACCTATACGGAATGCGACATCGACACCCTGGGGGCCAAGAGCCGGGGAGCCAAGCGGATCGTCTTCTCCAACGACGGTCTGATCTATTACACGGAAGATCACTATGAGTCCTTTGAGCTGTTGTATGGAGACGTGGGCAATGGCTGAGATCCTATTGGACGGGCTGGAAATTCAGTCCGTGGAGGCGGTCCATGACCGCTTCGCTCAGGCCCTGGCTCTGCCGGAGTGGTACGGGCGAAATTTAGACGCTCTTTTTGACTGCCTGACGGACCAGGGGGAGCCTATGACAGTCCGTCTTCTTCACCGGGAAGCCTTGGAGAAAAATCTGGGCCGCCGGGGACAGGCGCTGATTTCCCTCCTCCACCGGGCAGCTCTGGAAAATCCACAGGTCACCGTTTTAGAGTCCTAAACGGAAAATTCCCTCTTTTCAGGCCGTCTTCCTTGTGCTATACTAGGGGGCACTGAGCGTTCGCCACCCCGGTGGACCAGCTTTTGAAAGGACGCATTTGCTATGAATAAACGTTATGCGCTTCCCCTGGCGGCGGCGTTGGGCGGGGCCGCCGCCTGTGTGCTGCGGCTGCTGCAAAATCACACCGGCTATGAGGCGGACACCGGCCTCCCCATCCCCGGAAACTTCGCCGCCCTGGCCCTGGCGGTTCTGCTGGCCGGTCTTGCCGCCGTCCTGGCCCTGGCCGCCCGGCTCCTCCCGGCAGAGGAGGACCCGGGTCCCATCTTGCCCAGGGACTTCTCCACGGAAAACACCGGGCTGCTGGCCATTCCCATGGGCGGCGTCTTCCTTCTGGCCCTCAGCGGCCTCAGCGACCTGGCGGAGAGCCTGCGGATGCTGCCGGAGGGCCTGGTTTCCTCCCGCCACGCCATTTACGGCATTCTTCGGGCGGGGGGATTGGGATTCACCCTCCAAGGACAAATGCTGCTGGGAATTCTGACCCTTGCCGCGGCCGGAAGCCTGTTCCCAGTGCTGGCGGGCTGCCGCCGCCGGGAAGGAGCGCCAAAGCACAAAGCCCCTTCCTCCATCACCCTGATGCCTGTGGCGGCGCTGGTGGTGCGGCTGGTGCTGACCTACCGCATCGACTCCGTGAACCCCTCTTTATCCATGTACTATGTGGAACTGCTGGCTCTGGTGTTCATGACCCTGGGATTTTACCGCCTCAGCTCCTTCGCCTTCCAGGCGGGGCGGACCCGCCGCTTTGGGTTTTACGCCTCCGGGTCCCTGGTGCTCTGCGCCGCCTCCCTGGCGGACGGCAGCGCCTACCTCTCCTCTCTCCTCCTCTACGCCGGAGGGGCGCTGACGCTGGCGGGCTTTCTGCTCCTGCGCATCGCCAACGGCCTGGAGCGGGAGAGGGACGACGGAACCATCACCGGCCCGGTGGGTTAAACTGGCAAATAGAACGGGTCCCCGGCAAATCCGGGGACCCGTTTTTTCAGTCCGGCTGGATACACACATCCAGTTTGTTATAGGGGATTTCCACTCCCGCCTTGGCAAACTCGGCCCGTAGGTTCTCCGCCAGGGCAAATTGGGTGGTCCAGAAATCCTCTGCCGCCGCCCAGCAGTAGACGGTGAACTCCACGCCGCTCTCGCCGAAAGCCGTGAGGTACACCGCCGGGGCCGGATCGGAGAGAATATGCTCCGTGGACTCCACCGCCCGGCGGCAGGCGGCTTTCACCGTCTCTGTGGGCACTTTGTAAGCGGCGTTCATCTTCCAGACGATCCTCCGCCGTCCCAGCGCCGTGTAATTGATGACTTTGGAGGCCGCCAATTCTTTATTTGGCAAAAGCGCCGTCAGACCGTCTGGGGTGGTCAGCTTCGTGTGGTTCAGGCTGATCTCCTCCACCGTGCCGGAAACCCCGCCGGACTCGATGAAGTCCCCGATGGCAAAGGGGTGGGAGGATAAAATCACCAGTCCCCCCGCCACATTGCCCAGCACATCCTCCGCCGCCAGGGTAATCCCCAGGGACCCCACGGACAAAAGCGCCACCAGGGAAGTCATGTTGATCCCCAGGCTCCCAGCGGTGAAAACCACGGTGAGCGTGTACAGCAGCAGCTTCAGCAGCATCAGAATATACCGCCGGATGCGCTCTTCCAGCTTGGTCCGGCGGAGCAGGCGGCGGGCCAGCTTCAGCAGCAGCCGCACCGCCGCCATGCACACCAACAGCGTGAAGGCGGCCGCCAAAATATTCTCCAAAGCGATCTTCCCGGCAAAACGCTGCAAGGCCCCGTTCAGATCAAGCACAGACGCCCCTCCTTACCTATTCTCTTTATAAAAGATATTTTAATCAATTGCCCGCACGCGGATCACATTGGCAAGGTGCTTCAGGTCCTCCAGAACGGCGGGCTCCACCTTGTCCCCCAGGTCCACCAGGGTATAGGCATAGTCTCCTTTGCTCTTGTTGCTCAGGTTTTCCACGTTCACGCCGTCCCGGCTGAGAAGGGCGGTAATGTTGGCCAGCATGGCGGGAATGTTTTTGTGGAGAACACACAGCCGCTGTACGCCGCTGCGCTCCAGGCTCACATCGGGGAGGTTAACGGAGTTCTTGATGTTCCCGTTTTCCAGGTAATCCCTCAGTTCTTCCGCCGCCATGACGGCGCAGTTCTGCTCGCTCTCCGGGGTAGAGGCCCCCAGGTGGGGCATGGCGACGACATGGGGGTTCGCCACCAGCTGGTTGGTGGGAAAGTCAGTGACATAGGCCGTAACCCGCCCCGCGTCCAGGGCAGAAAGCAGGGACCCGTCGTCCACGATGCCTCCCCGGGCCAGATTGATGAGCCGCACGCCGGGCTTCATGGCGGCGAAGGCCTCCGGTCCGATCATGCGGCGGGTCTTCTCGTTGAAGTGGATGTGTGCGGTGATGTAATCCGCCTTTTTATAAAGCTCGTTTACGTCCTGAACCACGTGAACATGCCGGTCCAGCCGCAGTGCGGCATCCACGGAGAGGAAGGGATCAAACCCGTACACGTCCATCCCCAGGCCCAGGGCCGCGTTGGCGGCCAGGGAGCCGATCGCCCCAAGGCCGATGACCCCCAGGGTCTTCCGGTAGAGCTCCGGGCCCACGAAGGCGGCCTTGCCCTTCTCCACCACGGTTTCCACCTCCACGCCGGAGGCGGCCTGATCCTTCACCCAGCGCACCGCGCCGGTGATGTCCCGGGAGGAAATCAGCATGGCGCAGAGTACCAGCTCCTTCACAGCGTTGGCGTTGGCCCCGGGAGTGGAGAAAACGGCGACGCCGTTTTCGGAACAGCGGTCCAGGGGGATGTTGTTCACCCCCACCCCGGCCCGGGCAATGGCCAGCAGGCTCTCCGGAAAGGGGTACTCCAGCAAATTGGCGGAGCGGACCAGGATCCCCTCCTCCTCTACCACATCCTCCCCCACCTGATAGCGGGCGGGGGCCAGCCGCTCCAGACCCTGGGGCGCAATCTTATTAAATGTCTTAATCCGGTACATGAAAAACCTCCGGTTCCATGAGATAGTTTTACAGGTGAAACGGCCCGCTGGGCCAGAGTCTGTTATAAAACTGGCGAGATGGCGGATTGGGCCGGATTTTTCCGCCCGGAAAATCAACACCATTCTGGCGGGAATAGACGCCTCAAGACCGCGTTCTGACGGCTTTTTAACAGGCTCTAGGGTTCCGGTATTAGTATAGCCTCCTTTTTTCCCGGGGGCAAGTGGCATTTCCACAGTATTTTTCCCCTTTGTTGCTTTTACCATGGAGCTTTTTGAAAAAGCCGCTTATACTGAAAAAAATTTAGGGCCTGTTTTCAAACCGTCTCTTATGTACAGGAGGTTTCCGCTATGGCGATCTTTGCCCTCAAGTCCCTTGCCAAGTCCCATCCGCTGAAGGATCCCGCCGGAGATTACAAAACCGCCCGCCGGGCGGAACAGTACCGCCTCAGCGGGAACGCCCTTTACTTTCCCGCCTTCCCCGGGACGCAGTATCTCTCCTTTGCCTCCCTGACGAAAGCCCTCACCCGGAATACCAGTTTGCCCTTGACGGGCTGCTGCGGCAAGGCCCTGCCGGTAACCCGGCTGCGGCTCTACTACGACGGGGGAGAGTTCTATCAGGACTTTACCTTTGAAAAGCTGGCAAATGCCAACGAAGTCTTAGACGCCATTGCCGCCGCCCGGCCGGAACTTCCTCTGGAGCGGGAGGAACGGTCCCAGTCCGCAATCTAACCAAAAACGCCGGAGGTGTTGTCTCCGGCTTTTTTTCGCTCCTTTGGGGGGGAATTTATAAATTTTCTCTTGACCTTCCCCCTGCTGGAAGGTATACCATATAGACAACGCAGATGAAAAAAGTACATGCTTCTTTTCAGCCGGTGAACCAACGATTCACCGGGCCGCAAAGCGCCTATGCGTTTCCTATGCAGTCAAACGCAAAAATCCACTTATGCGGCTTACGGCGCTGAAAAGAATCCTGCCGATTCTTTTCAGCTGTGCCAACTATAAGAGCAGGAACCGAGGTGAGCGACATAAAAATCAACGAAGTGGAAGCCTTGGTCGGCATCACCCGGAAGAATATTCGCTTTTATGAGGCGGAGGGCCTTCTGGCCCCCCGGCGAAACAGCGAAAACGGCTACCGGGACTACGGGGAGGCTGAGGTACGGACCCTGCTCCAGATCAAGCTGCTGCGGAAGCTGGGCGTATCCTTGGAGGAAATCCGAAAGATGCAAGGCGGCGTCCATACGGTGGGGGACGGCATGCGCCGCCACCTGGTCACTCTGGAGCGGGACCGGGAAAACCTGGAACAGGCCATCCGTCTTTGCGCCGGGCTGACGGACCGGCAGGAGCGGCTGGGGGACCTGGACGCCGGAAGTATTTTAAAAGAGATGGAGGCCATGGAGCAGAGCGGAGCCACCTTCCAAGACAAACAGCGGCGGGATGTGCGCATCCGCTATGTGGCCCCGGTGGTCATCACCGTGGTAATGGTGCTGCTGATGGGCGGTATGGTGGGCCTGCTGCTGTGGCTTGTTGCCCTGAGCGCCTCCGATGCGCCCCCGGCCTTTATGCTGGCCGCTATGGCGCTGGTCCCCCTGGTCATCAGCGGCGGCGTGGTGCTGGCCATGGTCCAGCGAATCCGGGAAATCGGGAGAGGAGAGATCGACGATGCGAAAAACTACTAAAAAGAAGATTGCCCCCGTTATCATCACGGCAGGCGTACTGCTGTATATGGTTCCCTTGATTGGAATCTCCCTTTTGGCCATGGGCGGCCTGGCGGGAGAAGGGGAGTCCGGTGTGACGCTGATCCTGCTGACTTACGCCGTCTTGGGCGGCGCAGTGGCCATCGGGATCGTCAAGGCCCTGCTCCAGCGGCTGGATGAGATCGACAGCGGAGAGGAAGAGGAGGCCAGCCAATACTAGGCCTTGTTTGAAACCTGTCAAAACACCCAAACAGCGGATCTTTTCCCGCCGGCCTACGTTAAGTTATCTTGCCGGGCGGCGGCCTGCCTGGGAAAATCTGCCTTGATTGACGGAAGCGTCTCTCGCCACTGGGCATTCCGCCAATGTTCAAACCAAGCCTAACGGCATAATAAAGCGGGACGCAGCCGCGTCCCGCCAGGGTTTCAAATGTCCAAATCACCAATGCCCTCTCTCAGAGCGCACGTGCTCCCGCCGGTTTCCCAGCTGAATGTTGAAGAGCATCTTCGTCAGGGCTTCCGTCTCCTCCTTCTTCAGCTGGGCAAAGAGAATGCCGCAGCGGAATCCGTTGGGTCCGCAGTCGTTCACCCGGATTACTTCGCCCACAAAGTCCATGGCCACGTATTCATCCAGCTTCACCTTGAGGTGCAGAACTTCCCCCTCCCCATGGAGATACTCCGACTGGATGCAGCAGCCTTCGGTACTGATATCTACCAGGGTGCAGTTTTCCGGACGCTCCATGCGCTCATCGTTCAGGTAATAAATCGAAATGGGGGCGTTAATCGCCAGGCGGAAGTTTCTCCGGTTATTGTCGCGGACCTCCGGCTCCAGTTCCTTCAGCTTGATGGTAGTCCGGGTGGACTCCACCACCTTGGCCCGCAGGTAGAACTGCGTCATCGAGTTGTCGCAGCCCCGGATAAAGAGCGTGCTCCCAATTTCGCTGATTTTAAAGGACAAGGAACCGGGTTTCCGGCCTATGGTCAATTCCTGACCCTTAAACTCGGTAATCACACCGGAGTTCAGCGGCTGTCCGGACTCCTCCATAACTTCGACGGGCATACCCAGGTTTAGATTCGGCAGTTCCGGCGTCTGATCCGCCTTTACCGCCGCTTCTTCCACTCCCGCCGCTATGGCGTTCTCAAAGTCCCGATTCCGGCTGAAAAAAGAAAAGATACCCATACCGCACCACCTGTATCAAATATTAACAAAACCCTTTCGCTTTGAAGCAGTCGATGAGATTGCCGCTTACTGGGCATTATAACATAAAACCTTTCCCACCGCAAGCCCCCCTGTTTTTGTGGGAACACAACGGCGGGGGAATTTCATTCCCCTGTCATTATATGAAAGGAGGGACCGGCGTGACGGTTCCCATGGAAGCCAAAAAGCGCCGCCAGCGGCGGCAGGCTGTGTTTGGCATTTTAACGTTCGCCCTGTTTCAGGGGGCCTGCGCGGCCGTGTTTGCCGCGCTGTGCCTGATTCCGGACCTGCCCAGGTGGGTGTTCTGGCTCTTCGCCGCCCTGGCGGGCGTGTGCGGACTGCTGATCATCCCCGCCCTGGTGGTGTTAAAACAACGTTTCAAAGAAATTGAAGGAGGAGAATCTGATGCTGCTGCTGAATATTGACCATATTCCCGGAAAGGAAATTGAGGCCCTTGGTATTGTGAAAGGAACGGTGGTCCAGTCCAAAAACTTTGGAAAAGATTTCATGGCCGGTATGAAAACCCTGGTGGGCGGAGAGATCGTGGGCTATACCGAGATGCTCAATGAGGCCCGCCAAATCGCCACGAAGCGCATGGTGGATGAGGCCACAGCCATAGGGGCCGACGCGGTGGTCAACGTCCGCTACGGTTCGTCTTCCGTCATGCAGGGAGCCGCTGAGGTGGTGGCTTACGGCACGGCGGTAAAGCTGAAGTAATGCGGGCCGCCTTTCTGGCCCACAGCGGCTTTCTGGTGGAGGCGGACTCCGCCGCGCTGCTGTTCGACTGGTGGAAGGGGGAACTCCCGGCGGTAAAGCCGGGAGTCCCCCTGTACGTCTTCGCCAGCCACATACATCCGGATCACTTCGATCCCAGGATCTTCTCCCTGGACGACGGGAGCCGGGAGGTGCGGTTCATCCTGGGTCACGACATCAAGCTCAGCCCCCGGAACCTGGCGCGCTGGGGCGTGTCCCCGGGAACAGCGGAGAAATGCCGCTGTCTCCGGGGCGGGGAGACGCTGGAGCTGCCCCGCGCCGGAGTGGAAGCCCTGCCCTCCACCGATGAGGGGGAGGCGTTCCTGGTCACCGTGGACGGCCAAACCGTCTTTCATGCCGGGGACCTGAACTGGTGGCACTGGGAGGAAGAGGACAACGCCTGGAACCGGAATATGGAAGTGAACTTTAAAACGTACACGGAGGCCCTCCGGGGCAGGAACATCGGCCTGGCCATGCTGCCCCTGGACCCCCGGCTGGGAGAGGCGGGCTTTTGGGGCCCGGCGTATTTCCTCGAAACAGCGGAGATTCAACGCTTCCTGCCCATGCACCAGTGGGGGGATTTCGGATTTACCAGGAAATTTCTGGAAAAGTATCCCGCCTTTACAGGCCGCGCCGTGCCGGTGGAACGGACGGGGCAGACCTTCGAATTCTGACAAGGGAAAGCCCCTCCGGGAAAATTCTCCCGGAGGGGCCCGCTTTTTGCCTCTTACTCCTCTTTCAGCAAGTACTTCGGGCCGAAGCCGTGGGGCAGCAGCTCCCGGAGGGTCCGGGCCAGCTCCTCCCCCTTGCCGTTGAGGCTGATCACCTCCATGTCCGGGGCAAACTCGTAGAGCACTTGGCGGCAGACGGCGCAGGGGACGCAGAAGTCCTCGCACCTCCCCGCCACTGCAATGCGGACAAAGTCCCGGTGCCCTTCGCTGACGGCCTTGCCCACGGCCACCCGCTCGGCGCAGAGGGTGGGGGAATAGGCGGCGTTCTCAATGTTGCAGCCGGTGAAAACCGTGCCGTCGGAGCACTCCAGGGCCGCGCCCACGGGGAAGTGGGAATAGGGGCAGTAGGACCGCTCCGTCATGGAAACGGCCAGGGCTTTCAGTTCTTCTCTTGTCATGGCAAAAACTCCTTTCTCACTCCTCCGCCCAGCTTACCTCCCTCTGGGGGCGGACGGTTAAGTCTATGATATCCTTGGCGTCGTAGAATTGGAGATAGCGGTCCCGGGAGTGGCGGAGGGTGGTGCCGTCCGGGTGGAGCCGGTCGCAGATGACGGCGCTGATGTCCTTTTTTATAAAGCTGAAGCTCTCCACCCCCACGGAACAGAAAATCCGGAAGCCCTGTTCCTGTAAGTACCGGAAGGCGGGGCCCGTCATGGTCCAGTCGTTGCCGTCGGGGCGCTCGCCGTGGGGATAGAACAAAATCGCCGTCTCCCCCACCAGACTGCCCACCTCGTCCAGCCAGCGCTGGGTATCCGCCTGAATGCGGGTCATGTTCCCGTCCCCCAGGCGGATATGGCCCCAGGTGTGGCTGCCAAACGTCCAGCCGGTGCGGCGGAGCTCCTCTACAATGGGGGCCGCGGCTTCCCGCTCCTTCTGGCGGTTCGCCTCCTTGGCGTCGTCCCACTCCTTGGTGTCCCTCTGGGTGCGGTAACCCAAAATCCCCTCGTAACCCGTCAGGCTCAGACAGCCCTTGGCCCCGAAGGGGGAGAAATCCGGGTGCTCTTCCACAAATTTGTCCAGGATGGGAATGGCGTCCAGGTCCCGGCTTACCACCTCATTCCCCTCCGGGTCCAGCCCCCAGGAGGCGATTTTCAGGTCCTCTCCTATGACGAGCTTGTGGGCAAAGCCGTTTTCCAGCATGTAGGGGTAGTAATTCGTGTCGTCATAGCTGAGGACCAGGGGCTTTTTCCCCTCGGGGAGATACAGGGTATTCCGGACCATTTTCGGGCCCTCCCCCCCCTCCTCCTCCCTCCAGACGCTGCCCAAGTCCACCAGGACATAGCCCTTATCATAGACGCTCTGGAGGATTTTGTTGTACTCGTCCACGGTGACCATGAAATCGTCCAGGCCGTTGGCCTGGCTGTCGCCGTCAAAGGCCAGCTCCGGATAGGCGATGACGGGATGAAAAAACAGATGCTCCACCACCCCCGTCCAGGGGACATAGCCCTCCCGCTCCTCCGTGGGGTCCCTGATCTCATAGGGCTGGCGCACCGGGGCGGGGGGCGGCTCCGGCTCCTGAATCTCCGGCTGGGGCGGGGGCGGCTCCTCCGCGGGCGGAGGCGCGGGGGCGCAGGCGGTCAGGAGGAGGAGCAATCCAAAGATGAGCAATCGGCGCATGGCGTCGGTTCCTTTCTGTCGAAAAATCTGTGAGTTTAGTATAGCAGATTTTCCGCCGGAAAGGTGTAACAATTTTATGACAGATTCTTGGCGGATTTTCCGGCGCCGGCCCGCGGGGGAAACCGGTAGGGGCCGCCCCCTTGGGCGGCCCGGCGTGAGGCCCGATCCTTGTACCGGCGGGCCGCCGGGGGCGGCGGCCCCTACACAATGGCCCTGTTATAAAATGCGCAGCTGGACACTTCTGCGCGGAAGGGGTACGGGCTGTATGATACGCATGTTCCCTGCCTGCGGCGTAGTTTGAGCGGGGGGCAGTCGATGCAGGGCCTGTCCGGCCCTCCTCGCTGCCGCTAACCTGGCGTTAGCGGGGAACAAAAACCCCCGGAGAGAACCTGCCTCTCCGGGGGTTTGTTTCGCTGTGTGCGCTCATGCCGCTCTCGTTTCATTCGCCTCTTACGGCTTCCCCAGTATACCGCACCCGCCCGGAAAAGGCAGCGGCTCTTTCACCGCTTGGCGCTGGGCTTGAACACGGCGGCCATCACCGCGGCGAAGAACACCGCCGCCGCGACGCCGCCCGCTGCCGCCGTCAGCCCCCCGGTGAGGACCCCCAGCCAGCCGTCCACATCCACGGCCTTGCGGACCCCCTTGGCCAGCAGATGGCCAAAGCCCGTCAGCGGCACCGCCGCCCCCGCGCCGCCCCACTGGGCCAGAGGCTCGTACAGCCCCACGGCGCTGAGAATTACCCCCGCCACCACGTAGCCCGTCAGAATCCGGGCCGGGGTCAGCTGGGTCTTGTCGATCAGGATCTGCCCGATGGCGCACAGCACGCCGCCGCAGAGAAACGCGTTGAGATAATCCATGTGAAAACCTCCCTTTGCCGGTAGGGTTTCCCGGAGTCGGGAAGTTTATGCGAAAAAAGGCCCCCGGACAAAAGTCCGGGGGCCTCACGTTCATGCCGTTATGACTCGCAGCCCAAGTCTCAAGCACGAATTACTGATAGGAAATGTTGCTAATGGGAACCGTCTTTCCGTCCACCAGATCGGTAGCGTTGATCGTGATCACAATATCCTTCGTTTGCACGTAGCTACCGGTGCTGAGTTTCAGAGTTCCCTTGCCAATGAGAATCTTGGCAACCGTATCCTTACCGGCCTTACCAAGATCAGTCGTCGTAAGGGTAAGGGTAGTGGAGGCACCAGCAGTCGTATTGGTCGTGCTGGTCACCAAATCCGTGCTGGCAGTCGAACCATCGGCCTTCTTGATCGCAATCGTTCCAGTATTAGCAACCGCGCCGCTGAAGTTAATGGTAATCGTATCGCCAGTGTTCCATCCCGCAGTAGCATCACCCTCCAGGGTAACACTGCTCACGGTAGGCATCAGATCCGTGCGCTCGGCGGCGGTAATCTGGCAATCGGCCAGGTCGATGTCCTTGGCAACCATCGTGAACGTATCAGAGCCTGTAGCAGCGGCCGCACCGGCGGTGGCAGTCGCATCGTTGGCAAGGAGATACTTCAGAGACATACCGGGAACATCGGGGTGCGTCACAGTGATCTCAATGGGAGCAGAAGTGACCGGAATCAAACCAGATCCGCCAACGGTCACACCAACCTTGACGCTGTCGCCGGCTTTGAGTCCAGCGTTGACGCCGTCAACAGAGAGCGCAACCGTCGCAGAGCCAACCTGGGTTCCGCCGACTTCCAGATTCACAGCGGCACCGTCGTCAACCGTGTAGGTAGTGACAGCAGGCAGGACGTTGAAGTTCACAACCAGCTCAACGGGGTCCACACCGGTGATGGTAAGGGCACCCGCGGTCAGAACCGCGCCAACAGTGGGAGTGGCCGCGGAATCACCAGCGGTATTCGTGTTGGCAGTGTAGGTCGCAACACCCTTCTGTCCAGCCACAGGAGCGGCGAAGCTGAAGGTGCCGGTGCCGGCGGGCAGGCCGCCGTCTTCAGTAGAGGAGGCCAGGAACAGCTTGATGGGAGTCGTACCGCCAGCAGTGGTGGTGCTAGACGCATTCGTCGCGTCGGTGTAAGGAGTCAGGGCGCTGCCAGTCCACTTGGACATGTCGAAGATCACGTTGACAGTCTTCCACTTGACGTTGCTCACCTTGACTTCGAGCTTGCTGCTTTCCTTGATCTTACCGGCAACGGTAGAGGTCAGGGTCTTGAAGCCCAGGGAGCCAATGGCAACGCCAGTCTGATGGTCAACCAGGGTCTTGGTGCCGTCGTCGTTGACAACATAGACATCCAGGTCAAGGGTGCCGTCCGCATCCGCAGGCAGCCAGCCGGTCTTCTTTCCGTCCTTATCGGTCCAGTTCGCAGCCTCGACCGCGTTCCGATCGATATCAAAGACGATGGTAGCCACACCGTCCGCAAGCTTGCAGTCGCCAGCGTTGACGCTGAAGCCCTTGGCAGAGTCAGTGGCCGCAACCACGGAGCCCTTGCCAGCGGGAGCATCCGCCTTGGACACCAGAACGATGGTGTAGACGCTGGACTTAATCTTCCCGTCCGTCTTGCTGGAGTCGGTGTTGGTGACCGTCAGGGTGACGGTGACGCTCTTACCGGCCACGGGGTTGGACTGAACCTTGGTGATCCAGCCGGTGGTGTTGCTCAGGGTGCTGAGCTTGCTGGCCCACAGGGTGGTCAGCTCGCCGACAGCGCTGGCCTTGTGAGTCTCCTCCGCGATCAGGGTGATCTCGGTATCGGCGGGGACCTCATACGTGTAGGTGTTGCCGTCGACCGTCGCGGTGTACTCGTTGCCGCCGGCAGCCACGGTGAAGTCCACGTCGGGAGTCGCGGCCACGTTGAGCTTCTCGGCCTTCAGCACGGCGATCAGGTAGGCGTGACGGAAGTAGTCGGTGCTCTTGTTGCCGTCCACCAGGACCTTCAGCTCGATGGTGTCGTTATCATAGCCCAGCAGATCGTCCAGGTCATTGATATCGCCCTTGCCGCCCACGCGCATGTCGAGCCACACGGTGTTCTTGTCGGTCTTGATCAGGCCCTTCTCGTCGACATCGGCAGAGGTGCCCATGACGTACTCGTCGCTCAGCAGGTCAACCTTGCCACCGGGGACAACAGCGATGGGGTTGCCGTCAGCGCGCAGAGACTGCAGGCCGTTCAGGGTCCAAATCTTGTCGTTGGAGCCGTTCTTGTTGACATAGAAGTCGCTCTTGCTCTCGGCGCCGTTCAGGGTCTTCAGAGGCTGAATGCCCCTGACATACAGGCCGTCGGGGTTGCTGTTGCTGTAGGTATTGCTGTGGAAGTACTTGCCGACGATCAGGTCGCCCTGCTTGCGGATGGTCAGGACGGTGTTGACGGGATAGTCCTTATCGAACCAGCCGGTCAGCTCCTCATCGAAGTTGGGGCCAACGCGATACTGCTTGGCATAGCTGGTGCCGGTGGGACGGTCGCCCTCGGCGCCGGCCTTGGGATTGGTGTAGTTGCGGTCGCCCGGAGTCGCGGTGATGTAGGCGATCATGCTCAGGTTCGCCTCGGCGGCGTCTTCCTTGATGACAACAGCCTTGACGTTGCCGTCATCGTTGACATAGGCCTCAGCGGGGCTGGCGACGAAGGAGTCGACGTTGGTGCCGACGTTGCGCCAGGTGGTGTTGGTCTTCTTCAGGTCCTCGTGCTCAACGTTCTGCACGCCGGACTTGAAGTCGATGGTCTCAACCTCGCCGGTGGAGGGATCGAAGCTCACATAGATGAACTTGACGCCGTCATAGGGGGCGCGGTTGTAGTTCCAAATCTTCGCAATCGGAGTGGGCACGGTGGGGTCCGCGCTGGGAGTGACCTGCTCCAGGGCGCTCTCCAGGCAGGTGGTCTGCTTATAGGTCTTGTAGTTCTCCAGGGGCAGCAGGCTGTTGCGGCTGCTGACCTGATACCTGGCGGGAGTCTTGGTGCCCAGATCGTTGGCCCACTGGGAGACATTGTAGATGCCCTCGCCGGTGGAGTTGCGGTCCTTGTCCAGCATGTTGGGCTCGATGTTGCTGGTGCCGTCCTTGTTGAAGCTGACCTGGTTGTAGTTGGGCTTGGACAGCTCATACTCGCCGTTGCCGCCCTGAGCGATGTCATAGTGGACAAGCTCGCCGGGGGCGTAGCGCTCGGCCTCGCCGCGGATGGTGCCCAGGTCCAGATCGACCTCGACGCCGCCGGTGGTCCAGCCATGGACGAACCAGCCGATCTTAGCGGCAACGCTGGGAGCCTGGTAGTAATCGCCAACGATCATCCAGTCGTCGGAGTTGCCGATTTCGGTGGCCCACAGAACGGTGCCGTCATTGGCCAGATAGGCGGTGACGTCCTTCTTGGTGGCCTTGATCTCGTTGCCGGTCACGTCCAGCATATCCTTGTTCCACTCGTTGATGGGATAGCTGGTGCCGCCGATGGTGATGGCCACGGCGCTGCCCTTGGGCTTGTTGGTGTTGGCATAGGTGTCGACCTTGGTGAAGGTGCCGGAAACCGTCTCAGGCACGTACACCACGCCGGCTTCCCAGGTCTTGCCCTCGTCGGGGGTGTAGGGAACAACGGCCACGCGGTCGCCGGCCTTCAGACCCTTGAGGGTGTTGTAGCAATCATAGTTGCTGTCCTTCACGTCAACCAGATCAACGTCAATAGCGAAGGCGTTGTAACCGGTGATGGCGTCCAGGTCGCCGTCCTTGCGGGGGCTGCGGCTGTCGGGCTTCTCCTGCTCCAGGGTGACGTAGTCAGAACCGATGGTCTTGACCTTCATCAGCTGGGTGCGGGTGACGACGACGTTGGTGATGAAGTCGGCGTCCACGGGGCAGACATAGACTTCAACGGTGACGCCGTTGTCGGTCAGGTCGGCGATCTCAGCCAGGGAAGGAGCGTTGTCCTTCACGGCGGTGCCGGCGTCATAGCTGAACAGGTTGCCCAGCTTCACGCCCTCGCGGTCGGCAGTCTGGGTGTAGACGTCGCTCTTCACACGGGCGTTGTAGCCGTTGACGGTGATCTGAGTGGCGTTGTCGAAGGGGCTGCGGTAGGCAAACTGAGTGCCGCCGGCAGCGGTGCTCCAGTTGGTGTAGTTCAGGGTGTGATCCACGCTCCAAGTGTCGTAACCGCGCAGGCCCAGAGCCTTCTCCTTGGTGGCGGCGGTGTCTTCACGGTGCGCGATCTGCTTGGTGTAGGTGAAGTCGGCGGGCAGCTTGAAGGTGCCGATGGTGACCTTCTTGTAGCTCCACTCGTTGGAGGGATGGCCGAAATCATCGTACGCGGGATCATACTTGTCGTGCTCCAGGCGCAGGTCCTTGAAGTGCTCTTCGCCGAACTCGAGAGTCATCTCGTTGTTGGCGGCGCTGATGACACGACGGTTGATGTTGGCGTTGATGTCACGGTTGTTGCTGGTGACGTACATGGCCTGAGTGCCCTGCACCGCCAGGGTCTGAGCGCCGGTCACCATCGTGGTGCCGCCGTAAGTAACCATGGTGGCCTTCAGGGTGTTCAGAGCCAGCTGGCAGGCCTGCTCACGATTGACGGAAGCAGCGCCGTCGAAGTCCAGGCGGTCGAACAGGCCGGTCACGTTGCCCACCCGGGCCACGTTCATGGTCCAGCCGGTGTCAACGAAGCCCTCGATCTCGCTCTTGTAGCCCAGCGCGCCCAGCAGCATCTTAGCAAAGGCGAAGCCGGTCAGAGAGTTGCCGGGCTTGAAGGTGCCGTCGCCATAACCGCTGATGATACCGGCGGTCTTGCAGTAGCTGATGACGCCCGCGAAGGTGTGGCTGGCGGGGACATCAGGATACGGGGCGGTGGCGTTGGGGAGATTGGCGGCCGCGTCGGGGCCAATCAGCAGGGAGACGATGATCTTCGCCGCGGCGCCGCGGGTCAGCTCCGTCTCGGGGCGGAAGGAGCCGTCCTCGTAACCGGTGATAACACCGATCCGGTTCAGAACGGCAACGGCTTCCTCGTACTGAATCTCATCCTTGTCGGTGAGATCCCGGTACTCGGTGGCTCCCGCGCTGATGGTGACCAGAGACATGGTCATAATCAATGCGAGAACCAGGGACAGGAATTTCTTCATTGAACATTCCTCCTTTAAAAATTACGGTCCGTCCGAACATCCGACGCCCCCTCCAGGATTCGTGTCGGGGCTAGCCGATCCCACATCAAGCCTGGAATTGGCCCCTTCCGTCCGTCGTCCGCATGTTCAATCTAACAGTCTCCTGTCCGTTTGTCTATAGATTTGGCTTAGTTGTAATTTGTTTGATATGCGCCGTGATTAAATAAACTATATGTGAAAAATATTCGTAACAAATTTTGGGTTTCGCCGTCAAACCTCCTGTTCTTTTCCGCTTTTCGCAGCGGGTACGGCGGGTTCAAGGCCCGCCCCCGGAGAGGCGGCCGTACTATTTAATATGTATCTCTGCCGGTCCTGGGAGAGAGCGCCCCGGGCCAGCATCCGCTGAAGCAGGGGACGGCACTGGCCCACGCCGATGCCCAGCAGCCGGGCAATGTCCTGCCGGTAGGCGAAGCCCTCCTTCTCCAGATAGTCCAGGACGGCGCGTTCCTGCCGCTCGGGGGACACCACGTTTTCGGGAAGGTAATAGCGGGCCCCCACCTGCGTCAGCCGCCCCCGGGCTGTCAGCTGCTTGAGCCGGTTATAGGCGGCGGTCCGGGAGATGTTCAACAGAGCGCAGACCTCATTCCGGGTGGTCCAGCCCTGCCGCCGGGCCTGGGAGAGAATCTGTCCCTCCCCGCCGGAGCGCAGGGCGCAGTCCACGCGGAGGTCCCGAAGGGTGAGGTCGTCCAGGCCCGCCCGGATGAGAGCGGCCCGGGCCAGCTTGGACAGACGGGTCCGGTCATAGGGCCGGCGGCTCCTGGGCGCGGTGAGGACGGGGCCGTCCCGGCCCTCCCGCCGGGCCAGCTCTTCCAGGACTTTCTTGGTCCCGCCGGTGAGGGGGACCTCCCGCCGCTCCAGGCACAGCCGGTTTTCCCGGACCTGATCCCACGTCAGAGCGACGATTTCCTCCAGCCGGAGGCCGGCCTGCCAGGTCAGCCACAGGGTGATTCCGGCGGGGCTGGAGCCTTCGGCCCGGAGGAGCTTCCACAGGGCGAACTCGTCGATCCGGGCAGAGGTTTCCCGGCGAATGCGGGTGGAGATCTTTTTTTCCTCCAAATGCCCGGCGAAATGGACGTTGAGTCCCGCCGCCTCCACGCCGGTGATCCGGGAGACATATTGCCAGTCCCGCTCCTCCAGCTGCCGGAGGACAAAGTCGTGGCGCAGGTCAATGAGGCGGACAGAGGTCTGACCCTGCCGGTCCAGCGCCGTCCGGGCCAGACGGGAGATGGACTGAGGCGTCAGGGGCTTGCGGTCCCGGTCGGAAAGGACTACGGATTCTCCGCTCCGCTCCCGTCCGTCCCGGAGCGCCTGAAGCCAGTCCGCCAGCTCCCGGCTGATGGGGACGTTCCGGTCCGGCAGGACGATCACCTGGTCCAAAAAATCCACTTGTTCCCAGGTGAGGCGCTGGATTTCATCCCGCAAAAGTCCGGCCTGCCAGGCCAGTCTTAGGATGGTCCCGGCGGCGTTGCTGTAATTTTCCCGCAGCGCCTGTTTCATGGCGCCCTCATCGGGGCGGTTGACGACATATTCCTGCATGGGCCTCCTCCTGCTGCGGCACTGTATTTGTTACGAATGTTGAATTTAATTTGGATATCAATGAACGGCTGTAAAATCTTTATCATACAATTTATGCAGCGGTTTCCATGTTTGCATCATACGCCAGAAGATAGCAAAAAGTCAATATCTTTCCACGGTTTTGGGACCGGCAAAAAAGGCGGGCCCGCGTTACACGGGCCCGCCTGAAGGGGCGTCCTTTCCATTTCCAAGCGCAGCTTGGGGGTTGGCTGGAGAGCGTTACCGGATGAAGTTCATCATGGGCCGCTGGGCCGCCTCCGGGGCGGGGAGCTTTGTCTCGTGGAGCACCTTCACCATCCAGGCCATGTCCCGGCCCAGCCGGGCGGCAACCGCCATGCCCTCTTCGTCCCGGGCGGCTTCGCCGGGGTCCGCCCCGTGGACCACGCCCCAGTAATCGGAGGTCATTAAAATCATCTCCATGGCGTCCATAGTTCCCAGCAGCTGCTGATAGGTTTCCATTCCGCCGCTGCGCCGCAGGGTGCACAGGGCCCCGCCCACTTTGTGGTGAAGCTGGTTCACGCCGCAGCCCGCCGCCAGCATCAGGCGGTCCAGCACGCATTTCATGCCTCCGGCGATGCCGCCGTGATACACCGGGGAGGCCAGGAGTATGCCGTCCGCCTCGATGCAGGCGGCGATAATTTCATTTACCCCGTCCCCGTCCTGGACACAGCGGAGGCTCCCGGTGTTTAGGCAGTGGTAGCAGGCCATGCAGGGCCGGACCTTGGCCCCGGGCTGGAAGACCTGGAATTCTACGCCGGCGGCCTGGATCTCCCGGCCCGCGGCCTCTAAAACCAGAGCGGTATTTCCGTTTTTGCGGGGGCTTCCGTTAATAGCGGCAATTTTCATGGGGGATTTCCTCCTTATTATGTTCATGAAACAATTATATCTGTCCCCCGGCAAAATTGCAAGAATTTCGGAAAACCCCCTTTTTCTTCCGGGGCGTATGCGCTATAATAACAGCCGTAAATTTGACGTCTACGGAGGATGATTCCATGCGGCAAAATGAAATGTTCCTGCTCAAGCTGGGCGAAGTGGTTCTGAAGGGCCAAAACCGCCGCTCTTTTGAGGACCGGCTGGTGGCCAACACGGCCCGGCGGCTGAAATCCTGCGGCAGCTTCCAGGTCTACATCCGTCAGAGCACGATCTATGCCGAACCCACCACGGATACCTGCGACCTGGAAGCGGCGTATGCCGCCGCCCGGCAGGTCTTTGGCGTGGTCAGCGTCGCCCGGGCGGTGCCCTGTGAAAAAACGGTGGAGGCCATTGTGGAAACGGCGAAGGACTATCTGGCGGACGCCTTCGCCGCCGCCAAGAGCTTCAAGGTGGAGAGCAAGCGGGCGGATAAAAATTATCCCATGAACTCCATCCAGATTTCTCAGGCCGTGGGAGGCGAACTGGCGGAGGCGTTTCCCCATGTGACGGTAGACGTCCACAACCCGGACCTGACGGTTCACGTAGAAATTCGGGAAAAGCACGCCTATGTCCACGCCCCCGCGGTTCCCGGCGCGGGAGGGCTCCCCGTCGGCATGGGGGGCCACGCCGTCAGCCTCCTTTCCGGCGGCCTGGACAGTCCGGTGTCTTCCTGGATGATGGCCCGGCGGGGGGTGGAGCTGGAGATGGTCCACTTCGTCTCCCCGCCCTATACCTCCCAACAGGCCCAGGATAAGGTCCTGGAGCTGGCCCGTCTTTTGACGGCGTACTGCGGCCGCCTTCGGGTCCACATCGTGCCCTTCACGGAGATCCAGGAGGAGATTCGAAAAAACTGCCCCGAGGAGTACTTCACCCTTATCATGCGCCGCTTCATGATGCGCCTGGCCCAGGCCATCGCCAAGCGGGCGGGGGCCAAGGCCCTGATCACCGGCGAGTCCCTGGGCCAGGTGGCCAGCCAGACCATGATGGCCCTGGCCGTCACCGACGACGTGACGGAGATGCCGGTCCTCCGGCCCCTGATCGGCATGGATAAGGTGGAGATTATCCGGATGTCCCGGGAGATTGGCGCCTATGACACGTCCATCCTGCCCTATGAGGACTGCTGTACGGTGTTTACTCCCCGGCATCCCGCCACCCGGCCCAAGGTGGAGGACGTCCGGGCGGCGGAGTCCAAGCTGGATGTAGAGGCCCTGATGGCCCGCTCCCTGGAGGGGGAGGAGTGGGTTTGGGTCAAGCCGTAAGGACTCCGTTTTTATTTTGACAGCAAGGAAGGTAGTACCATGTCCCACACCGCCGAACTCATCGCCGTAGGCACCGAATTACTGCTTGGCAACATTGCCAACACCAATGCCCAAACCTTAAGCCAGAGCCTTTCCGCCCTGGGGATCAACGTCTTCTGGCACACCGTTGTGGGCGACAATCCCGGCCGCCTGAAAGAGGCCCTGGACATCGCCCGCCGCCGGGCGGACATCCTGATCACCACCGGCGGCCTGGGCCCCACCTACGACGACCTTACCAAACAGACCATCTGCGAAGCCTTCGGAAAGCCGCTCATCCTCCACCCCGGCATTCTGGAGGATATCCGTGCCTTTTACGAGTCCGCCCTCCATGTCCCCATGCCGGAGAACAATGCCCAGCAGGCGGAGCTCCCCGAGGGCTGTGTGATCTTCGACAACCCCGTGGGCACCGCCCCGGGCTGCGCCTTTGAATGTGACGGCGTCCACGTCCTTATGCTCCCGGGCCCGCCCCACGAGATGGAAACCATGCTCCGCCGCCACGTGGAACCTTACCTCCGGAAACTGTCCCGGGAGGTCATCGTCTCCCATGACATTATGACCTTCGGCATGGGGGAGAGCTCCGTAGACGAGCTGCTTCATGAGAAGATGGCCCATATGACCAATCCCACTCTGGCCACCTACGCCAAGCCCTGCGAGGTCCGCCTCCGGGCCACCGCCAAGGCCCCCACGGAGGAGAGGGCCCAGGCCATGCTGGCTCCGGTATTGGCGGAGGTACAGGCCGTTCTGGGAGACGTAATCTATGGTGTGGATATTTCCGGCCTGGCGGAATGCTGCCGGGAAGGGCTTCTCCGCCGGAACATGACGCTGGCGACCGCAGAAAGCTGTACCGGAGGACTGGTGGCGGAAAGGCTCACCGCGATCCCCGGGGCTTCCGTGGTCTACCGGGGCGGCGTGGTCAGCTACTGGACCAGCGTCAAGGGGGATGTGCTCCACGTCCCCCAGGATATCCTGGAAGCGCACGGCCCCGTCTCGGAACAGTGTGCCCGCGCCATGGCGGAGGGGGCCCGGAGCATCACGGGGGCGGACCTGGGGGTTTCCGTCACCGGGGCGGCGGGACCGGACCCAGATGAGCGGGGCGTCCCCGTGGGCGTTGTGTACATCGGCCTGGCGGCGCCGGAGGGAACCTTCTGCCGCGCTTTGGACCTGGGCCGCAGGCGCCGGGACCGCATCCAGGGCCTGGCGGCCAACCATGCGTTTGATGTGGTCCGGCGGTACTTGCAGGGGCTTCCCGTGGAGCGGATGTGACCGGCCGTCCCGATTTTTCCCTTGCGTTTTTATCAAAAAGCTGTTATACTGGGGCCTCCGCAGCCGGGCAGAGCCATACGGGCCGGACTGCGGCATGAATATGGAAGTAAGGATTATACAAATGAAAATGATATTTCTCGTGGACGGGGACAACAACATCGGCACCGGGCTGACCGGCGTCGACATGCTGTCGGAACAGGACAGCGTCCTCATCTTTTACCAAAAGGAAAAGGGCCTGGCCCTGGCCAAGCTTCAAAAGCTCTGCGCCGGAACGGCGGCGGACGTGCAGTATATCGAGAGCGTCCGGGGCGGCAAAAATTCCATTGACTTTCAGATCATCACGGAGCTGGGGGTCTTGGTGGGCAAGCGGGAGGCGGACTACGCCTATGTGATCAGCCAGGACAAGGGCTACGCCGCTTCCATCGACGCGCTTCAGGCCCGGTACGCCAACGCCTTTCAGGAGGTGGCGCTTCGTCCCTCCATTGAAAGCTGCCTCCACCTGCCCTTCATTCTCCGGGCGGCGGACCGGCAGGACCTGGCCAACGCCCTGGTAAAGGAGTATGGCTCCGCCCAGGGCTGCGCCCTGTACAACCACTTGAAGCGCATTTTTCAGACCCCGGAACCGGAGGGGGAAAAACCCGCCAAAGCGGTTCGCCCCCGCCGGAGCGGCGGCCGCCGCAAAAAAGCGGCCCCCCAGAGCACAGAAGAATAAGCACTTGTTTGCAAGTGCCGGAACGCCGCCCGCGGGGCGGCGTTTTTTTCCTCAAATCTCCGCCTGGTTCGACGGTTTTCGACAGCGTTCGACAAATCCCTTGTGTTTCCCACGGCTTTTTGCTATGATATTTCCGGGGAAGGCAGTCTTTTCCTTGGCTTAAGCCGCCTTTCTCAGCAAATGCTAACCCAGACGCTTCCAGTGGGAGGGGGGACCTCTCCGGGAGTTTCGCCGGAAAGGAGATATCCCTTATGGACTTGGACCTCTCACTGCTGCCTCAAGCCGCCGCCCAGATGCGGGGAGCTTTGAGCAATCTTTACTTCGCCGCCACCCGGCTGGCCCCGGCGGCCGACCGGGAACAGGACCCGGAGCTGGACGCCAAGGCGGCCCTGGTGGACCAGAGCTATTACCGCCTGATCCGGCTGGTGAACGATCTGTCCGCCACCCGTTACCTGAACGACGAGCCCCTGTCTCTTCGGGACCGGGACATTGTGGAGTTTGTGGCGGAGCTCTTTGCCAAGGCCGCCTCCCTTGCCCCGCTGCGTGGGCTGGAAACCCGGCTGATCTGCGCCGCAGACAGCCATATCTGCGCCTTTTGTCCGGATGCGCTGGAACAGCTTCTCTATCAGCTGCTGTCCAACGCTTTTAAATTCACTCCTTCCGGCGGGCTCATCACGGTAGAGCTGCGGCTGGCGGGGGGGAGGGTGTTCCTCTCCGTGGAGGATACCGGCCCCGGTATTGCTCCGGACCGGCTGGAAACCCTGTTTGACAGCTATCACCAGGCTGAAAATCCCGCTCCGCCGCCCCAGGGGTTAGGGCTTGGGCTGGCTCTTTGCCGGGGCATCGCCCAAGGCCACAGCGGAATCATTACGGCTGAGTCCCGCCAGGGAAAGGGAAGCCGCTTCACCTTTTCCATGCCGGACCGGCTCAGTGGGACCACTCTCTCCGACGTCCGCTTCGACTATGCCGGAGGCTTCAATCATACGCTTATGGCCCTGTCGGACGCCCTGCCTCCGGAGGCGTTTGGGATTCGGAGTCATTAAAAAGCCCTTGTCCGGCCTGCATTTTTCCAGTACAATAGAACCAGAAAACGATTTTGAGCAGGGGAGGAACCGCCGTGCAGGACCGCTATAAGAACCTATTCCCGGCTACGCTGGCATTCTCCGCCGGGCTGATGCTTTTGGGACTGACCCTGGAGGCTCCGGCGGACATTCTGACGGGGCTCTGGCATATTGTCACCATGCAGGACCTGCTGATCACGGATTACGTGTTCATCGGCGGCCCCGGCGCGGCCCTGGTAAACGCGGGGCTGGTGACGGTGATTTCCATCTGCATCATCAGGATTTCCGGGGACCCCTACAACGGCTTCACAATCGTGGAGATGGGGCTGATGGCGGGCTTTTCCCTGTTTGGGAAAAACTTTGTCAACATCTGGCCCATCATCCTGGGCACCTGGCTTTACGCCAAGTACCAGCGGGAGCCCTTTTCCAAGCATGCTTCCGTGGCCCTGCTGGCCACTTCCCTGGCCCCGCTGGTGAGTTATATGTCCCTGGGCAGCATCCATGCCAGCCTCCCCTTGGGAGCGGTGACGGGAATTTTGATTGGGTTTATCCTGCCCTCCCTCTCCGCCTATACTTACAAGGTCCAAAACGGCATGAACTTGTACAACATGGGCTTCGCCTGCGGCCTCTTTGCCATGATGATTGTGCCGGTGCTCACGGCCTTCGGAGACAGCCCGGATTCCGTCCTCTACTGGGCGGAGGGATATAACACCGGCTTCATTGCCGTGCTCAGCCTGATGTGCTCCACCCTGATTCTCCTGGGGTTTTTCGCCACGGGGCTTCCCGCCTGGAGCGTATGGGCGGGTTACCGCCGCCTGCTCTCCACCACCGGCCGGGCTCCCAGCGATTATCTCCGTATGTTCGGTTATGGCCCCGTCCTGGTAAACATCGGGGTCAACGGCTTTTTGGGCATGGCTTACGTTCTCCTGGTGGGGGGCGACCTCAACGGCCCCACCATCGGCGGTATTTTTACCATCATGGGGTTCTCCGCTTTCGGCAAGCATGCCCGGAATATTCTCCCCGTCATGCTGGGGGTTTTCATCGGGGCCTACGGTATGCACCACACGCCGGACTATCCCTCTCTCCAGCTGGCGGGCCTGTTCGGCACCACCCTGGCCCCCATCTCCGGCCACTTCGGCTGGCCCTACGGCGTGCTGGCGGGCTTTATCCACGCCTCCCTGGTCCTCCAGACCGGCGGGCCGGTAGCGGGGCTGAACCTCTACAACAACGGTTTTTCCGGCGGCCTCATCGCGATTGTCCTCTATCCCACCATCACTGCCATCGCCCGGAAGCGCCGCCCGGTCCTCCAGAATGAGGACTACTACGACCTGTTTGAGGAGAGCGCCCCCATCGATACCTCCAATTTGGAGGAAACGCACGGCGAGGCCGCCCCGGAGGAGCCGCCGGAGAACGAGGCGCTGGAAGCCTGGGCAAGAAAAAATTTCCTGGGGCCGGAATAAAATCCGGCAAAACGGTCCATGATTTTCCCAAAGGCCCAAGAGCGGGCCGGGAAGGGAATGGACGACATATGAAAACCGAACAGGCCGGACGGCTGAAACTTGTGGAAATTTTGCTGCTGTTGTTCTTGGCGGTGTTTTTGGCCTCCGGGGCCCTGGCCCTGCAAACGGGGCAGGAGCTGTCCGACAAGGTGGTCCGCCTCCATGTGCTGGCAAACTCCGACTCGGAGGAGGATCAAGCCCTGAAATTGAAGGTCCGGGACCGCATCCTGGCCTATGCGGAACCCCTGCTCGCCGGCGCCGCGGACCGGCAGGAGGCGGAGGCTCTTCTCCGGGGCCGGGTGCTGGAACTGGAGCGGATTGCCGCCGAGGAGATTCGGGCGGACGGCTATGACTACAGCGTCACCATAGAATTGGAAGACACGGTGTTTCCCACCCGGGAGTATGAGGGGTTTACCCTCCCCGCCGGAAAATACCTGGCCCTGCGGGCCATCATTGGCGCGGGGGAGGGCCGGAACTGGTGGTGCGTGATGTTTCCGCCCCTGTGCGCCGCCGCGTCGGCGGAAGTGCCGGAGACGGCTCTGGCCGCCGGGCTGTCCCCCTCCCAGGTGGGACTCATCACCGAGGAGGACCAGGGTTATGTGCTGAAGAGCAAGCTGGTGGAGTTCTGGCGGGGCCTGGAGGGAAAATTGGATTAGCGTAAATCAGAAGAGCGCCCCCATTGGGGCGCTCTCAGACCGTCAAAAAGCGCCGGAAACCGATTCAACGGGAAGGAAGGGTGTGCGCGGGAAACCCAGGAAGGGTTTCCTGCGCTATTCAAATCATAAGCAGCTTGTGGAAAAGGCATTTTCGACAAGCTGAGAGTGCCCTCATCGGGGCGCTCTTTTCGGCGCAAGACCATGGAAACCGAGCCGATGGGAGGCGTGCTGGGCGGACTGCGCCGGCAGGCGCGTCTCAGAGCGCCGCCGCTGGCAGCGGTTTCTGGCAGGGAACTTATCCGGGAGTGGTTTCCCGCACCATAAAAAGAGCGTCCCCAATGGGACGCTCTTTTTATGTTTCTTCCGCTCGTTCCGCCATTCGCTTCCGGTCCACACAAAAGTAGGTGAACGCCCCCGTGGCCAGCAGAGCCCCGGTTTCATCGGTGATTTCCACGTCCACCAGCACCGTGGACCGCCCCCGCCGCCGGACCCGTCCCGCAGCCCGGACGGTCCCGTGGGCCCGGTTGTCCAGGAAGTGCAGGTCCCCGTGCTGGGTGACGTAGTGCCGCCCGTCGCTGTGGGCCGCGCCGCCGGCGGCGTCGTCCGCCAGGGTGTACAGCGCCCCGCCGTGAACCATGCCCCAGGGGTTCCGGCTCTCCGGCCGGATGTCCAGCCGGTACACGGCGCAGTCCGTCTCCGCAGATTCCAGCCGGATGAAATTGTGGTCCGTAAAGGCGTTGGCCCCCAGCTTCAGCGTCTCCAGGCGGAGCTTTTCCAAGTCCTCCATAAATAAGCCTCCTGATCCAATGGTGAAAAACAGCGTCAGTATACCACAGCTCCGGCGGCTTTTCAACTTTTTTAAAAAGAGGGTTGACAAACAAATGCCTCTGTGTATAATGAATATATGAACACTCGTTCAATTGTTCATTTGAAAGGAGGCGGACCTATGGAGGACCGCTACAATGTGGAGTGCTGCGACTTCCTCCACGCCCACGAGGATCTCGTGGAAAACGTCCGGCGGGAGCTGCCGGGGGAGGACACCCTCTACGACCTGACGGAGCTGTTCCGCATTTTCGGGGACTCCACCCGGGTCCGCATTCTCTACGTGCTCTTTGAGGCGGAGATGTGCGTGTGCGACATCGCGGCCCTGCTGGGCATGACCCAGTCGGCCATTTCCCACCAGCTCCGGGCGCTGAAGAACGTCCGGCTGGTGAAGTCCCGCCGGGAGGGAAAGACGGTCTTCTACTCCCTGGCGGACGACCACGTGAAAACCATCATCAACCAGGGCCTGGAGCACGTGCGGGAGTGACTTCGTTTTCCCTATGCGAAGACATATTCAACATATAGGAGGAACACACCATGAAAAAGCGTTTCAAGCTCACCGACCTGGACTGCGCCAACTGCGCCGCGAAGATGGAAGAGGCCATCAAAAAAATTGACGGAGTAAACGACGCCACCGTCAGCTTCATGGCCCAGAAAATGACCGTGGACGCGGACGACGCCCGGTTTGACGACATCATGAAAGAGGTCGTGGCCGTGTGCAAAAAGGTGGAGCCCGACTGCGTTATCAACCTGTAAGCAGGTCGGGGCTTATACTCGCCCTGGTGGGCGGCTCCCCATTCCCAAAGGAGGTATCCTCATGACCAACCTCACCCGCAAGCAGCGGAAGATGCTGTGTCGAATCCTGGCGGCGGCGGTTCTGCTGATCGCCGTCAAGTTTCTGCCCGTCTCCGGCTGGATAGCCGGGGCCCTGTACCTGGTCCCCTACGCCGTCATCGGCTGGGATGTTCTTTGGAAGGCCGTCCGCAATATCTTAAATGGCCAGGTCTTCGACGAGAACTTCCTTATGGCCCTGGCCACCGTGGGGGCCTTCGCCACCGGGGAGTACGCCGAAGCGGTCTTCGTCATGCTCTTCTACCAGACCGGCGAGCTCTTTCAGGACTACGCCGTGGGCCGCTCCCGCCAGTCCATCGCCGCCCTGATGGACATCCGGCCGGACGTGGCCAACCTGGAGAATGAGGACGGCTCCCTGGAAGAAGTCGATCCGGAGGATGTGGAGGTGGGGTCCGTCATCGTGGTGCGCCCCGGCGAGCGGGTGCCACTGGACGGCGAGGTCATCGAGGGCTCCTCCGCTTTGGACACCGCCGCCCTCACCGGCGAGTCCGTGCCCCGGGACGTGGGCCCCGGCGACGCGGTCATCAGCGGCTGCGTAAACCAGTCCGGCCTACTGCGGGTGAAGGTGACCAAGCCCTGCGAGGAGTCCACCGTGTCCAAGATCCTGGACCTGGTAGAAAACGCCGGGGAGAAAAAGGCCGCCAGCGAGAACTTCATCACCCGCTTTGCCCGGTACTACACCCCCTGCGTTGTCATCGCCGCCACGGCGTTGTTCCTGATTCCGACGATTGCCCTGGCGCTGATTCCCACTTCCGCCCAGCCCGCCTTCCTGGCGGGGACGGACTGGACCGGCTGGCTCCACCGGGCCCTGATCTTCCTGGTCATCTCCTGCCCCTGCGCCCTGGTCATCTCCGTGCCGTTGAGCTTTTTCGGCGGCATCGGCGGGGCCAGCAAATGCGGCATCCTGGTGAAGGGCAGCAACTACCTGGAGCTTCTCTCCCGGGCGGAAACCGTGGTCTTCGACAAGACGGGCACCCTGACCCAGGGGAGCTTCACCGTCACCGCCCTGCACCCAGGCCAGGGCGTCACGGAGGACGCTTTGCTGGAGGCCGCCGCCCTGGCGGAGAGCTGGTCCAGCCATCCCATCTCCGTCTCCCTCCGCAAGGCCTGGGGAAAGGAGATCGACCCCAGCCGGGTGACGGACGTGGAGGAGGTCGCCGGACACGGCGTCACCGCCATGGTGGACGGTAAGGCTGTCTCCGCCGGCAACAGCCGCCTGATGGAAAAGGAGGGCGTCCAATGGGAGGTCTGCGACCTGCCGGGGACCATCGTCCACGTGACGGTGGAGGGGCGCTACGCCGGGCACATCCTCATCTCCGACCTGCCCAAGCCCGAGGCCAAAACCCTGGTGGAGGGGCTGAAAGCGGCGGGCGTGAAAAAGACCGTCATGCTCACCGGCGACACTGAGGCCGCGGCCAAGTCCGTGGCCCGGGAGCTGGGGGTGGACGAATACCACGCCCAGCTCCTCCCGGCGGACAAGGTGGAGCGGGTGGAGTCTTTGCTTGCGAAAAAGTCCCCCGGCGCGGCCCTGGCCTTTGTGGGGGACGGCATCAACGACGCGCCGGTCCTCACCCGGGCGGACATCGGCATTGCCATGGGGGCCCTGGGCTCCGACGCGGCCATCGAGGCGGCGGACATCGTGCTGATGGACGACAACCCGGCGAAAATCGCCACGGCCATGCGGATCTCCCGGAAGACCCTGCGGATCGTCAAGCAGAACATCTGGTTCGCCCTGGGGGTCAAGGGGGCGGTGCTGCTGCTGGGGGCTTTCGGCGTGGCGACTATGTGGGAGGCGGTGTTCGCCGACGTGGGCGTGGCCTTCATCGCCATTTTGAACGCCATGCGCTGCCTTCATGTGGAGGAGTTCAAGAAGTAAAACCAAAGACCGGACGGGAATTCCCGTCCGGTCTTTTTATGCGTCTGAAGGAGAAGGCTCCTCTTGAAAATACCGCCGGGTTGTCTCCGCGTCGGCGGCAATCTGGGTCCGGAGAGCCTCCAGAGAGTCAAAGCGAATCTCATCCCGGAGGTGCTTATAAAACTCCAGCCGCAGAGTTTGACCGTACAAATCCCCCTGGAAATCCAGAAGGCACGCCTCTACCGTCACGTCGGTCCCGCTGTTCACCGTGGGCCGGGTGCCCACGTTGGTAACGGCGGGGCAGCTGGCCCCGCCGGCAAAATACGCCCGGGTCACATAGACCCCGTGGCTGGGAACCAGCACGCGGGGCGGCACCGGCAGGTTCGCCGTGGGGAAGAGGCGGGCCGAACCCAGGCCCCGCCCGTGGCCCACTGTGCCCGTCAGGGTATGAGGGTGGCCCAGGAAACGGGCCGCCCGCTCTACCTGGCCCATTTCCACCAGGCGGCGGATGTAAGTGGAGCTGACGGTGACCCCGCCGATTTCCACCTCCGGTATGATGTCGCAGCCCAGGCCCAGGGCGGCGCATTTTTCCCTCAGGAGTTCCGGCGTGCCTGCGTTTTTGTGGCCGAAGCGGTGGTCGTGGCCCGCCACAAGATGAACGGCGTGCCAGCGGCCCACCAGCAGCTCCGTGACAAAATCCTCCCAGCTGGTGGTCATCATCTCCCGGTCAAAGGGGGCCATGATGACGTCCTTGATGCCGTACAGCCGGCGGACCAAGTCCCGGCGGTCGTCCGGGGAGTTGATGAGAGGGCAGGGAATCCCGGTGACCACCTCTTTGGGCGGGCGGTCGAAGGTGAAAACGGCGGGGGTGCAGCCCCGGCGGGCGGCCTCCTCCGCCGTCCGGCGGAGGAGAGCGGCATGGCCCAGGTGGACCCCGTCAAAAAACCCCAGGGCAATGACTCGTTCTTTCATACTACGCTCCAAAGAAATTTTTGATGGAAGTCAGGGTTCCCCCCTCCCCCCGGGACAGGCAGAGGAACTCCCCCTCCTGTCCGTAGATCCGGTAAGTACCGTCCGCTGTTCCCGGCAGAGCTATGGGATTTCCACAGCGGACCCGTCTTTCCTGGCCGGGGGACCGGAGCGTCAGGGCAGGGTGCTGGGTGAACAGGCTGTCCAGAGGGCGGAGCAAAGCCTCTCCCCGCTCCTGCACATCCTCCAGGGTGACGGCCTCCGCCAGGGTGAAGCCCGCCGCCATGGTCCGCCGGAGGCTGTACAGCGTCCCGCCGCAGCCAAGGGCCCGGCCGATGTCGTGGCAGAGGGTCCGGATGTAGGTCCCCTTAGAGCAGAGGCAGCGGAGGCGGAAGTCCGTTTCGCTCTCCGCCTCCAGCAGCTCCAGCTCATAAATGGTGACAGGCCGTGGCTTCCGCTCCACCTCTTTGCCGCGCCTGGCCAGCTCATAGAGCTTTTTCCCCTGGATTTTCACGGCGGAGTACATGGGGGGAATCTGGGAAATCTCTCCCCGGAAGGCCGCCAGGGCGGCCCCCAGCTCCTCCCGGCCCGCCGTCACCGGGCGGGTTTCCAGCACGGTTCCGGTGATGTCCTGGGTGTCGGTGGTAAGTCCCAGCCGGAGGCCCGCGGCGTATTCCTTTCGTCCGTTCTCGGCGAACTCCACCGCCCGGGTGGCCCGGCCCACGAAGACCGGCAGCACCCCTGTGGCCATGGGGTCTAATGTGCCGCCATGGCCCACCCGCTTCTCACGGAGAATCCCGCGGATTTTGGCGCACACGTCCATGGAAGTCCACCCGGCGGGCTTGTCAATGATGAGGATACCGTTGGGCATGGGAATTGCCCTCCTGATTTACAAAGTGAAGTCCGGGACCACCTGGGCGATGGCCTCCAGCATCCGCCGTTTCGCCTCTTCAAAAGGGGCTTCCACGGTGCACCCGGCGGCGGCGGCGTGGCCTCCGCCCCCCAGGAGGGCGCAGGCTCTGGTGGCGTTGACCCGGGGCCCGGTGCGGAGGGAAAACTTCCACACGCCGGGCCGGAGCTCCCGCATGGTGACGGCGCAGTCCACCCCTTCGATCTGCCCGCCCAGGGCGGATAGGTCCTCCGCGTCGGTTTCCGTGGCTTGAACCCGGGCGATGAGGGACAGGGGCACCGCCAGCACTGCCACACGCTCATGGTCGTGGTACTCAATCTCGCTGAGCATTGCGGCCTCCAGGGCCAGCCGCTTTTTCGACTTGGTGCGGAAGAAGGTCTTATTTACCGTCTGGAAGTCAATGCCGGTGCGCAGCAGGGCGGCGGCCGCGGCGTGGGTATGGGCGGTGGTGTTGTTGTAGGCGAAGCAGCCGCAGTCCGTGGATATGGCTACGTAGAGGGGCAGCGCCATCTCCGCCGTGATAGGTCCCAGGGCCGCCAGGATGTCGTAAATGATCTCCCCCGTGGCGGCGGCGGAGGGGCGGACAAGGTTTTCCCGGCCGAAGCCCTCGAAAGACGGGTGGTGGTCAATGGCCAGATCCACCCGGCCGGCGTAGGGCCGGGCGTTCTCCGGGAATAGATCCGTTGTGGCGATGTCCGTGGAAATCACCCGCTCCGGCCGGAAGTTCTCCCGGGCGGCATAGGGCCGGAAATAGGGGGCCGTGGTGTCCGTCAGCTCCGGATTGGGCAGCAGGCAGGCCGTCTTTCCCAGACGGCGGAGCCCGGCGCAGAGGGCGGCGGCGGAACCCACGGTGTCCCCGTCGGGCCGGATGTGGGTCAGGATCAAGATGTTGTCAAAGGACCGCAGGCGCCCGGCGGCCTCCCGCACGGTGAGGGTGGTCATTCCTCCACCTCCGGCCTCCGGGCGGCGTCCTTCTCCTCCTCCCGGCGCAGGAGCTCCAGGATGTGGGCCCCGTGCTGAATGGAGTCGTCGCCGGAAAATTGAAGCTCCGGCGTATAACGGAGCTGGAGGGCGCGGCCCAGCTCCCGGCGGAGAAAACCGGAGGCGGATTTCAGACCCTTCAGCACATCCTTCTCCTGGTCTTTGTTCAGCACGCTGACATAGACCCGGGCGTAGCGTAGGTCGCTGGTGGTGTCCACCCGGGTGATGGACACCATGCCGGTGCCGGAAACCCGGGGGTCCTTGAGGTTGCGGAGCTGGGCCGCCAGCTCCCGCTGGATTTCGTCGTTGATGCGGCCAATTCGGTTGGATGCCATAGGCGTTCTCCTTCTTTAAGAAAGGCGGCGGTCAGCCCGCCGCCTTTAGCATGTCCTTACTGCGGAATTTCCTCCATGGTATAGCCTTCCACAATATCGCCTTCCTTGATATCGTTGAATTTCTCGATGGTCAATCCGCACTCGTAGCCGCTGGCCACTTCCTTGGCGGCGTCCTTAAACCGCTGGAGGGAGCCCAGCACGCCTTCATGGATGACGATGCCGTCCCGGACCAGCCGGATGGAGCAGTTGCGGACGATTTTGCCGTCCTGAACGTAGCAGCCCGCCACGGTGCCGACGCCGGAAACCTTGTAGGTCTGGCGGACCTCCGCATGGCCAAGCAGCGCCTCCCGGTATTTGGGGGCCAGCATACCCTTCATGGCGGCGGTGATTTCGTCGATGCAGTCATAAATGACCCGGTACATCCGCATATCCACGTTCTGCCGCGCCGCGCCGTCCCGGGCCGCCGCGTCGGGGCGGACGTTGAAGCCCACGATGATGGCGTTGGAGGAGGAGGCCAGCATCACGTCGGACTCGTTCACCGCGCCCACGCCGCCGTGGATCACCCGGACGTTGACCTCGTCGTTGGAGAGTTTCTCCAGGGAGGCCTTCACCGCCTCCACGCTGCCCTGGACGTCGGCCTTGACAATGAGGGCCAGTTCCTTCCGCTCGCCGGCCTGGATCTGGTCGAACAGGTTCTCCAGGCTGACCTTCTGCACGGGGGCGGCGGCCTTGGCCCGCTCCTCGGCCTTGCGCTGCTCCACCAGCTCCCGGGCCATCCGCTCGTCGCTGACGGCGAAGAAGGGGCTGCCGGCGGTGGGGGCCTCGCTGAGGCCCGCGATCTCCACGGGAACGGAGGGGCCCGCCTCGGTGAGCCGCCCGCCCTTATAGTCCAGCATGGTGCGGACCCGGCCCACGGCGGTGCCCGCGATGATGATGTCCCCCTGCTTCAAGGTGCCGTTTTGCACCAGCAGGGTTGCCACGGGGCCCCGGCCCTTGTCAAGCCTCGCCTCGATGACGGTGCCCTGGCCCGCCCGGTTGGGGTTGGCCTTCAACTCCGCCATCTCGGCGGTGAGAGTCACCATCTCCAGCAGGTTGTCGATGCCAATGTTTTTCTTGGCGGAAATCTTACAGCAGATCGTTTCGCCGCCCCAGTCCTCGGGGACCAGGCCGTGCTCCGTAAGCTGCTGCATGACCTTGTCGGGGTTGGCGTTTTCCTTGTCGATTTTGTTCACCGCCACCACGATGGGGATATTGGCCGCTTTCGCGTGGGAGATGGATTCAATGGTCTGGGGCATAATGCCGTCGTCCGCCGCAACCATCAAAATGGCGATGTCCGTCACCATGGCGCCCCGGGCGCGCATGGAGGTGAAGGCCTCGTGGCCCGGGGTGTCCAGGAAGGTGATGGGCTTGCCGTTCACCTGTACTTGGTACGCGCCGATGTGCTGGGTGATGCCGCCCGCTTCGCCGGAGGCGACGGATGTGTTCCGGATTGTATCTAAGAGAGAGGTCTTGCCGTGATCCACGTGTCCCATAACCACCACCACCGGCGCCCGGGGGACCAGGTCCTCCGCCTTGTCCTCGGAGACGTCGATAAGCTTTTCCTCAATGGTGACCACGACTTCCTTTTCCACCTTGCAGCCCATTTCCTCGGCGATGAAGGCGGCGGTGTCATAATCAATCATCTGGGGCAGGGAGGCCATGATTCCGTTTTTCATCAGGGCTTTGACCACCTCCGCGCCGGTTTTCTTCATCCGGCTGGCCAGCTCGCCCACGGAGATCTCATCGGGAATTTGGACCTTGAGGGGGGCTTTCTTGGCAATCTCCAGCTGGAGGCGGCGCATTTTCTCCGCCTCGTCTTGGCGGCGCTTATTGGAGAACACGGGGCCGCCCCGGCGCTGCTGGCCGCCCCGGACCTTCTCCCGGCCGGAGCGCTGCTGGCGCTGCATCCGTTCGCCCTGCTGTCCCCCCAGGGTTTCCAGGCGCTCGTCGTACTTGGCAAGGTTTACGTCGCCGCCCTTCCGGGTATCCACGATTTTCTTCTGAGGAACCCGGCTGGCGGGCCGCTGGACAGGCTGCGCCTGCTGGCCCTGGTGCTGGGAAACGGGCTTGTTCTGTCCGCCCTGCTGAGGTTTTTGCCCCTGGACGGGCGGCTGCTGGCTCTGGGCCGCGGCGGGTTTGCCCGCCGGCTGGCTGGGGGCAGGCTGCTGTTTTTCCTGAGGGGGCTGGGGGGCGGGCTTTTTCTCCTCCGCCGGGGTGGGAGCCGCCGGCTGGGCGGCCTTCGCCTCCTGATAGGTTTCCTGGAAAATGACCTGGATGTTGGAAATAGGGTGGTCCTGGGTCAGGCGGTCAAAGATGATGGAGAGTTCCCGGTCCGTCAAAACCTGCATATGGTTCTTCGGGGCCGCGCCGTACTTGGTCAGGATTTCCGTGATCGTCTTGGTGGGAAGGCCGAAATCCTTCGCCACCTCATGGACTCTGTATTTTTCAATAGCCAAATAAAACACCTCGTTCGATTCCTCTCCATAAGCCCGTTTGAAAACCGGCGGAACCCGGCCCGGCGGCTTTCAGACGGACTTGGGAGCGGAGAAATTTTAAAATAAACGGGCTGATGAGGCCCTGTGGACCGGGGCGGCACCTCAGCGTCCCCCGCCCTTGTCCCGGCCAAAAGGAGGCTTGGGCCGGGGAGTTCCCCCGCGCTGGGGCGGGCGTCCCGGTTTTCCGCTCCGGGGATGTTTCCCGGCGGGCCCCCGTTCGCCGGGGCAGTCCGGCCTCCCGCTTCGGGAGTGGGCTTTCCCCGGTTTTTCGCTGTAAGGGCGGCCGGCTCCGGCGGCCTTTCGCTTCCCGTTTTGGGTGGGGTTCCGGGGCTTTCCGGCCCGCTGTTCTCCCGGCTTCCGACCCTCTTGGGGGGAGTGGAACCGGTCCCCCCCCCGGCGGGGCTTCGGGGAGCGGGTGTCTCGTCCCTTGGGCGGCGGGGAGCGGCGGGGAGCGGCTTTCCGCTCTGCGGCCCGGCGGCGTTTCAAGTCCATCCGTGCGGCGGTTTCCCCATAGCGCGCCGGGTCCAGTTGAGCCAGCCGTTCCGCCACGGCGGCGGCGAGCCCCAGATCCGTCAGGGCGGCGATGGCGGCGCTGTCCCGGCCCAGGGCTTCTCCCAGTTCCGCTTTGGAAAAGGGGAGGACCAGCCGGAGACAGTGACTCTCTTCAGCCAGGTGCTCCGCCCGGCGGAGGGTGTTCCCCGCCGCGTCGGAGGCCGCCAGCAGCAGCCGCGCCTGTCCGGCTTTGGCGGCCAGGGCGGCGGGCTCTTCGCCCACGGCCAGCCTCCCCCCCCGGAGGGCAAGGCCCAGAAGGGAGAGAATTTTGTTGTTTCCGCTCATGTCCCGCCTCCCAGCTCCGCCTCCATGGCGTCGTAGACCTCAGGGGGGATGGCGGTTTCAAAGGCCCGCTCTAGGGCCCGGGATTTCCGGGCCTTTTTCAGGCAGACCGGGTCCGGGCAGACATAGGCCCCCCGTCCGGGCTTTTTCCCGGTGAAGTCCAGGCTGACCGCCCCTTCCGGGGAGCGGACCACCCGCAAAAGAGACTTCTTATCTTTCATCTCCCGGCAGCCAACGCATTGGCGCTGGGGGATTTTTTTGACCTTGGGCATAGGGGTCCCCCCTTTTTATGCGGCCGGCGAATTGCCGCCGCGCTGAAATTATTCTTCAAAAGCCTCTGGGGCCTCTTCCTCCCCCAGGGCGTCCGGGACCTCTTCGGGGAAGAGCTCCTCGTCCTCCTCCGGCCGGTAGCTCTGGGGCTTGATGTCGATTTTATAGCCGGTGAGCCGGGCGGCCAGGCGGGCGTTCTGCCCCTCTTTGCCGATGGCCAGGGACAGCTGGTCGTCGGGCACCACGCAGCGGCAGGCCTTGCCCTCCTCCGCCATCCGCACGTCCACCACGTCGGCGGGGGCCAGGGCGGCGGCGATGAACTCGGCGGGGTCTTCGCTGTATTGAATGATGTCGATCTTTTCTCCCCGCAGCTCGTCGACGATGGCGGCGACCCGCTGGCCCCTGGGGCCTACGCAGGCGCCGATGGGGTCCACGTTCTCCTCCTTGGACCAGACGGCCATTTTTGTGCGGCTGCCCGCCTCCCGGGCAATGGACTTGACTTCCACGGAGCCGTCGAAAATCTCCGGGACCTCCAGCTCAAAGAGGCGCTTCACCAGGCCCGGATGGGTCCGGGAGATCAGCACCTGGGCGCCCCGGGTGGAGTGGCGGACGTCCACCACGTAAACCTTGATGTGCATACCCTCCTCCAGGGGTTCGCCGGGGACCTGTTCCCCAGGAAGCAGCAGCGCCTCGGTGGACTCCGCACCGGTGCCGATGCGGAGGGAGGCCGCGCCGTTCCGGGGGTCTATGCGGGTGACCACGCCGGTGAGGATTTCATGCTGCTTGGAGTTGAACTCGTCGTAGACCTTGCCCCGCTCGGCTTCCCGCAGGCCCTGAATGATGACCTGCTTGCCGTTTCCGGCGGCGATGCGGCCAAACTCCATTTTGTCCACCGGGATGTTCACCACGTCGCCGATCTCATACCGGGCGGAGATGGCCTTGGCCTCCTCCAGGGACATCTCGTTGAAGGGGTCCACATAGTCTTCTTCGTCCACCACGGTTTTGCGGATGAACATGCGAAGCTCTTTGTGGACCTCATCCGCCTCCACGACGATGTTCTCCTCCTCCACGTCCTTATGGTCCCGCTGATAGGCGGTGGTAATGGCCTTGATGACCTTCTCCAGCATGGCCTCCTTAGGAATTCCCCGCTCCTGTTCCAAAAGCTCCAGGGCTGCGAAGATTTCCCCGGGATTCATACCGGCGGGTTCCTTCTGCTTCTTGCCTCTCATCTTTGCCAATTCTCCTTATCACATAATACATTTAATAAATAATAACAAATCGCGGGGATTCAAAATTCAACCCGAAGACGGACCAGGGCAATGTCCTTTTTTTCAAAAGTCCGGGACGTCCCTCCGGCATCCACGGTGACGGACCCGGTTTCCGGATCATAAGCGGCAAGGACGCCGGGAATTTCCTTTTGCCCGTCCAGGCTCCGGTAGAGCTTCACCAGCACGGGGCTGCCCATAAATTTGACAAAATCCCCGGGACGCTTCAAAGCCCGCTCCGCCCCGGCGGAGCCCACCTCCAGGGTGTAGCTTCCCTCAATGGGGTCCGCTTCGTCCAAAAGATCCGAGAGCTTCCGGGACACAGCTTCGCAGTCCAGGATATCCACGCCGCCGTCCTTGTCCAGCAAAACCCGGAGATACCAGCTTCCGCCCTCTTTGACATATTCCACGTCCCAGATTGTACAGCCCGCTTCGGCAACGGCGGGAGCCGCCAGTTCGGCGGTGAGTTCGGTAATTTTCTTCATAGGGTTCTCCTAAACAATAGTACAACATTAAAAAGGTATCGGGGCTGAAAAACCGGCTCTTTTTGTTGGCCCTGTTTGGGCCAATAAAAAGAGCGGACCGCCGGCCCACTCCTTACCATAGCTTCCATCTTACTCTAACATATGCAATATACCACACCTCATGAAAAAGCGCAAGCTTTTTTACAAATTTTCACGCTCTGTGGTCCCAAGACGGCGTTTCGCCAGTTTTATAACAGACTCTAAAAGAATGGGGAACCGGATTTCGGCGGGGAAGGAAAAGGGCCTCTTGAAAAAAAGAGGAAATGCGGCAAAATTTCTCTTGACACGGGGAAGATTTTCAATTATTATGTATGGGCATGCGGCGGAGAGGACATCCTCTGCGCCCCGCGACCGCGATGAACCGGGAGATTGCTCGAAAGAGGTAACTTCCGGGGAGTATGTCCGATAATCGGGCGGCTGAGAAAGGTCTGTACGCGAGCGTAGATCGCCGCGCCATGACGGAACCGGCCTGCTTTGCGCCGGATTTTTTCATGAGCTGGAATGATACGCACGGCAGCGCGGACAGAAAAATTCTCTCGCCGTAGGTCGTCGAAGCCCTATTTAAAACGACGTACGAATTAGGAGGAACCTGAACATGGCACAGAAAGAAAAGATCCGCATCCGGCTGAAGGCTTACGATCATCAGATGATCGACCAGAGCGCGGAGAAGATCGTGGAAACCGCCAAGCGCACCGGCGCTGAGGTTTCCGGTCCCATCCCCCTGCCCACCAAGAAGGAGATTATCACGATCCTGCGCTCCGTCCACAAGCATAAGGACAGCCGGGAGCAGTTCGAGCGCCGGACCCACAAGCGGCTCATCGACATCGCCAAGTCCTCTCCCAAGACCGTGGAGGCCCTGATGGCCCTGGAGCTCCCCGCCGGCGTGGATATCGAGATCAAGCTGTAAGACCCCCATTACTATGTTGAACCGCTGTCCACGTCCCAGAAGACGGCTTTCCGGAACTTCCCCGGAAGACTTCCGCTTTCTCTTGAAATTCCCGGCGCAAACCAGCAAAGCGTTTGCGGCGGGAAAAGGAGGGAGGAACGGAGCGCGCGGAATTTTCCGCGAAGCGGGAAATGTGGCGGAGCGCAGTTTTTTCCGACGTGGGCGGGTCAAGTTGGCCGGAACGGTTCCCAATGGCCGGGACCGGTCAACCAATAACCTTATTTAAGGAGGAGCATACATGAAAGCGATCATCGGCAAAAAAGTGGGCATGTCCCAGATTTTTGACGAGAACGGCCATGTGATTCCCGTCACGGTCATCGAGGCGGGCCCCTGCGTGGTCGTGCAGAAGAAGACGGCTGAGAAGGACGGCTATGAGGCCGTGCAGCTGGGCTTTGAGGACGTGGCGGAGCGGAAGCTCACCAAGCCGGAGCTGGGCCACCTGAACAAGGCGGGCGTGGCCCCCAAGAAGCACCTGAAGGAGTTCAACCTGGAGAACGCCGCCGAGCTGAGCGTGGGCGACATTGTCAAGGCCGACGCCTTCGCCGCCGGGGACTTCGTGGATGTCACCGGCACCAGCAAGGGCCACGGTTTCCAGGGCGTTGTCAAGCGCCACGGCGCGGCCGTGAAGCGCAACACCCACGGCGGCGGCCCCGTCCACCGGCATCAGGGTTCCCTGGGCGCCGGCACCACCCCGGGCCACATTGCCAAGGGCCGCGACGGCGCGGGCCACATGGGCGTGGACCAGGTCACGGTTCAGAACCTCTCCGTCGTCAAGGTGGACCCCGAGCTGAACATGCTGGTGGTCTGCGGCGCGGTGCCCGGCCCCAAGGGCGGGCTGGTGACGATCAAGTCCACCGTCAAGGTCCACAAGGTCAAGCAGGCCGGCGCGGACATCAGCAAGAACCCGCAGAAGGCTTCCGGCCGCAACCCGCAAAAGGCCTCCGCCAGAAACAAGTAAGAAAGGGGTGCTGAATTAATGTCTACTGTAAAAGTATTGAACATGGCCGGCGCGGAAGTCGGCACTGTGGAACTCAATGACGCCGTTTTCGGCGTCGAGCCCAACGAGTCCGCCGTTCATGAGGTTGTGAAGAACCACCTGGCCAATTGCCGTCAGGGCACCCAGAGCGCCCTGACCCGGGCCGAAGTTTCCGGCGGCGGCAGAAAGCCCTGGCGTCAGAAGGGCACGGGCCACGCCCGCCAGGGCAGCACCCGGGCGCCCCAGTGGACCCACGGCGGCATCGTCTTCGCGCCGAAGCCCCGGAGCTACCGCTATGTGCTGAACAAGAAGGTCCGGCGCCTGGCCCTGAAGTCCGTCCTCTCCGCCAAGGCTGCCGAAGGCTGCCTGGTGGTGATCGACGCCATTAAGCAGACGGAAATCAAGACCGCCGATTTCCGCAAGTTCCTGAGCGCTGTCAAGGTCGACGGCAAGGCCGTGGTGGTGACCCCCGCCGTGGATGAGATTGTCGTCAAGAGCGCCCGGAATCTTCCCGGCGTGCTGACCACCCCCGCGGCGCAGCTGAATGTCTATGACATCCTCAACGCCAAGTATCTGGTGGTGGATCAGGCCGCCCTCGCCAAAATCGAGGAGGTGTACGCGTAATGACCGCATACGATATCGTGATCCGCCCCATCATCACCGAGCGGGCTATGGCCGGAGCCGCCGGCAAGAAGTACGTCTTTGAAGTGGCTAGGGACGCCGGCAAGGTGGAGATCAAAAAGGCCGTGGAAGAAATCTTCGGCGTGAAGGTCGCCGCCGTCAACACCCTGACGGTCCCCGGCAAGGAAAAGCGCATGGGCGCGGGCCGTCCCGGACAGACCCGGACCTGGAAAAAGGCTTACGTCCAGCTGACCCCCGATTCCAAGACCATCGAGTTCTTCGAAGGCATGGTCTGATTCTACGGAAGGAGTGTAACGACAAATGTCTATTAAAACTTTTAAGCCGACGACTCCCTCCCGGCGTCAGATGACGGTTTCCGGATTCGACGGCATTGACAAGAAGGCCAAGCCCGAGCCCAAGCTCACCGAAACCCTGAAAAAGAGCGCGGGCCGGAACAGCTACGGCCGCATCACCGTCCGCCACCGGGGCGGCGGCAACAAGCGGAAGTACCGTGTCATCGACTTCAAGCGTGACAAGCACGATTGCTTTGCCACCGTCCTCCGCCTGGAGTACGATCCCAACCGCTCCGCCAACATCGCCCTCCTGGAGTATGAGGACGGCGAGCGCCGCTACATTCTGGCCCCTGTGGGCCTGAAGGCCGGCGACAAGGTGGAGTCCGGTCCCAGCGCCGATATCAAAGAGGGCAACGCCCTTCCCCTGGCCAACATCCCCGTGGGCACCATGATCCACAACATCGAGCTCCATCCCGGCAACGGCGCCCAGCTTGTCCGCTCCGCCGGCACCGCGGCCCAGCTCATGGCGAAAGAGGGCAATGACGCCCAGATCCGCATGCCCTCCGGAGAGGTCCGCATCGTCCGGACCAACTGCATGGCCACGATCGGCCAGGTGGGCAACATCGATCACGCCAACATCAACATCGGCAAGGCGGGCCGCAAGCGCCACATGGGCTGGCGTCCCACCGTCCGGGGCTCCGTCATGAACCCCTGCGACCACCCCCACGGCGGCGGCGAGGGCCGCGCCCCGGTTGGCCGCCCCGGTCCCGTGACCCCTTGGGGCAAGCCGGCTCTGGGCTACAAGACCCGGAAAAAGAAGAACCCCACCAGCAAATTCATCGTCAAGCGCCGCAACGAGAAGTAAGGGAGGCAGATGAAACATGAGCAGATCCATTAAGAAAGGCCCGTACGTTGCCCCCGAGCTCCTGAAGCGGGTCGAGGAAATGAACGCGAAGAACGAGAAGAAGGTCCTCAAGACCTGGAGCCGCAGCTCTACCATCTTCCCCTCCTTCGTGGGCCACACCATCGCCGTGCACGATGGCCGGAAGCACGTGCCCGTCTACGTCCAGGAGGACATGGTCGGCCACAAGCTGGGTGAGTTCGCCCCCACCCGCACCTTCCGCGGACACCGGAAGGACTGAGTTGAAGGAGGATGCAGAACATGGAAAATAAAGTTGCGAAGGCCTATCTGCGCTACGTCCGCATCGCCCCCCGGAAGGTCCAGATCGTCTGCGACCTGATCCGCGGCAAGGACGCGGGCAGCGCCATGGCCATCCTGATGCAGACCCCCAAGGCTGCCTCCGAGCCCCTGCAGAAGCTGCTGAAGAGCGCCGTTGCCAACGCCGAGAACAATTTCGGCATGGACCCCGCCAAGCTGGTGGTGTCCGAGGTGTACGCCACCCCCGGTCCCATCCTGAAGCGGATGATGCCCCGGGCCCAGGGCCGCGCCTACCGTATCAACAAGCGCACTTCTCACGTCACCCTGGCTGTGGCGGAAAAGGCATAAGAGGGAGGAGAACCGTTTATGGGACAGAAAGTCAATCCCCACGGCCTGCGTGTGGGCGTTATCAAAGACTGGGATTCCCGCTGGTATGCCAGTGACGAGAAGGTCGGCGACCTGATCGTGGAGGACCAGAAGATCCGCAAATACCTGAAAAAGACCCTGTACGGCGCCGGCGTGCCCAAGATCGAGATCGAGCGCAGCGGCGACGTGGTGACGGTGTTCCTGCACTGCGCCCGCCCCGGCATGGTCATCGGCAAGGGCGGCGAGCAGATCGAGCAGTACCGCCTGGCTGTTGAGAAGCTGGTGGGCAAGAAGGTCCGCCTGAACATCGTCGAGGTCCGCAACCCCGACATGAACGCCCAGCTGGTGGCGGAGAACATCGCCCAGCAGCTGGAAAAGCGCATCTCCCACCGCCGCGCCATGAAGAACGCCATGGCCCGGGCCATGCGGGCCGGCGCCAAAGGCATCAAGACCTGCTGCTCCGGCCGTCTGGGCGGCCGCGAAATCGCGGGCGTAGAGCACTACCACGAGGGGACCATCCCCCTGCAGACCATCCGGGCCGACATCGAGTACGGCTTTGCGGAGGCTGCCACCACCTTCGGCCGCATCGGCGTGAAGGTGTGGATCTACAAGGGCGAGGTGCTGAGCCAGACCCTGCGCACCACCCCCCGTACCATGGACACCTCCAAGCCCTATCAGGAGCGCCGGGAGCGTCGTCCCCGCCGCGACGGCGACCGCCGGGGCGGCTTCAATCGGGACCGTCAGGGCGGCGGCTTCAACCGCGCCGGAGGCGGCGGACGGCCCGGCCAGGGCGGCGGCTTCAACCGCGCCGGCGGCGCCCCCCGTCCCCAGGGCGGCTTCAACCGCGCCCCCGCCCGTCCCGCCCCCGCAGCGCCCGCCGCTCCCGCGGCCCCCAAGGAAGGAGGAAGCAACTAATGCTGATGCCGAAGAGAGTCAAATACCGCCGCGTGCACCGCGGCCGTATGACCGGCAAGGCCACCCGTGGCAATACACTGGCTTACGGCGAGTATGGCCTGGTGGCCGCCGAGCCCGCCTGGATCACCAGCAACCAGATTGAGGCGGCCCGTATCGCCATGACCCGCTACACCAAGCGCGGCGGCCAGGTTTGGATCAAGATTTTCCCCGACAAGCCCGTGACCAAGAAGCCCGCCGAGACCCGCATGGGTTCCGGTAAGGGTTCTCCCGAGTTCTGGGTTGCCGTCGTGAAGCCCGGCCGCGTGATGTTCGAGATCGCCGGCGTGCCGGAAGAAGTTGCCCGCGAGGCCCTGCGTCTGGCCAGCCACAAGCTGCCCATCAAGACTAAGGTCATCGCCCGCGCCGAGGAAGCAGGTGAGTAAGATGAAGGCAAGTGAAATTCGTGAGATTCGCAAGATGACCCCGGAACAGCTGAACGAGAAGCTGACGGGGCTGAAGAAGGACCTGTTTTTCCTTCGTATGCAGCACGCCACCAACCAGCTGGACAATCCCGTGAAAATCCGGGAAACCAAGCATGACATTGCCCGAGTCAAGACCGTGCTCCGGGAGCTCTCCGCTTCCGGCAAGCAGTGAGAAGGAGGTAAGGAAACATGGACGAAAAGAGAACTTCCTCCCGTAAGACCCGGGTTGGCAAGGTGGTATCCGACAAGATGGACAAGACCGTCGTGGTCGCCATCGAGGACCGGGTGGCCCACCCGCTGTACAAGAAGATTGTCGGCCGCACCTATAAGCTGAAGGCTCATGACGAGCAGAACAGCTGCGGCGTCGGCGACAAGGTAAAGGTGATGGAAACCCGCCCCCTGTCCAAGGATAAGCGCTGGCGCGTGGTCGAGATCATCGAGAAAGCGAAGTAAGGAGGCGTCGAGACATGATTCAGCAGGAAACCTTCCTGAAGGTGGCCGACAACACCGGCGCCAAGGAAATCAAGTGCATCCGCGTCCTGGGCGGTTCCAAGCGCAAATACGGGAACATCGGCGACGTGATCGTGGCCTCCGTCCGCAAGTCCGCCCCCGGCGGCACTGTGAAGAAGGGCGAAGTGGTCAAGGCCGTCATCGTCCGCTCCGCCAAGGGCATCCGCCGGAACGACGGGACCTATGTCCGGTTTGACGACAACGCCGCCGTCCTGATTAAGGACGACAAGAACCCCCGCGGCACCCGTATCTTTGGGCCCGTGGCCCGCGAGCTGCGGGACAAGGATTACATGAAGATCCTGTCCCTGGCGCCCGAAGTGATTTGAGGAGGGCAAGGAAATGTCTATGAACATCAAAAAGGGCGACACGGTCGTCCGCCTCTCCGGCGACGGCGGTAAGGACAAGGACCTGAGCACCCACCAGGGCAAGGTCATTGCCACCCTGCCGAAGGAGAATAAAGTCGTGGTGGAGGGCATGAACATGGTCACCTGCCACATCAAGCCCCGCCGTCAGGGCGAGGAGGGCGGCATCGTCAAGCGGGAAGCCGCCATCGCGGCCTGCAAGGTCCAGGTAGTCTGCCCCAAGTGCGGTAAGCCCACCCGGGTGGGCCACAAGGTCGAAGACGGCAAGAAAACCCGCGTCTGCAAAAAGTGCGGCGCTGAGCTGTAAGAGAGGAGGAGTTACAAATGGCTGATCAGAAAGTGCCCAATCTGAAGGCGAAATACACGGCCGAGGTCGCTCCCGCTCTGATGAAGCAGTTCGGCTATAAGAGCGTCATGCAGATTCCCAAAATCGACAAGGTGGTCGTAAACGTGGGCTGCGGCGAAGCCAAGGAAAACGTCAAGATCCTGGACAACGTGGTCCGGGACCTGGCCCAGATCACCGGCCAGAAGCCCATTATCACCCGTTCCCGGAAAAACATCGCCAACTTCAAGCTCCGTGAGAACATGCCCATCGGCGCGAAGGTCACCCTCCGCGGCGAGAAGATGTGGGAGTTCCTGGACCGCCTGTTTAATGTGGCTCTGCCCCGTGTCCGCGATTTCCAGGGCATCAGCCCCAACGCCTTCGACGGCCGGGGCAACTACGCTCTGGGCATCCGGGAGCAGCTGATCTTCCCCGAGATCGAGTATGACAAGATCGACAAGATCCGGGGCATGGATGTGGTCATCTGCACCACCGCGCACACCGACGAAGAGGCCCGCGCCCTGCTTACCCAGGTCGGCGCGCCCTTCGCCCGCTAAGGAGGGAGAGAAGAATGGCTAAGAAATCCATGATTCTGAAGCAGCAGCGCCCTGCCAAGTACTCCAGCCGGAAGTACAACCGCTGCAAGCTCTGCGGCCGTCCCCACGCCTATCTCCGGGACTACGGCGTCTGCCGGATCTGCTTCCGGGAACTGGCCTACAAGGGCGAGATTCCCGGCGTGCGGAAGGCGTCCTTCTGAGGCTGAGGCGTCGGAAATTCCGCTCTGCTGCGTCCCCGTCTGTCGGCGAGGACTCCGCCCGCTCCATTCCCTCCGCCTCCCTTCAAGGGGGAGCAGGCTCCCCCTTGAGCAACCCCCATCCCCTGCGGGGGACGGGGGACGAAGGACGGGGCTTGGAACGGTTAGACTGTGTTGTCGTCGCTCCGGCCTGGATAAATACTAGGCCACAGAGCGTGATAAAGTTCTTTTTCGCTTCCTTTTTCCACTTCGTGGACGTACTCCACTAAGATTTTGTTTCACAAAATCAAGTGTCGCTACAGTCTTTCAAGAAAAAGGAAGGGCAGACGGCGAAAGGTCATGGCCAATCGGGGATTGGTCCCAATTGGTCATGATACCTCGCTGCTGAAGCGGCCAAAGGCCGCAACTCTAAAATAGGAGGATTCAACTATGCATATCACCGATCCGGTTGCGGATATGCTCACCCGCATCCGCAACGCCGTCAGCGCGAAGCACGACACCGTCGACGTCCCCGCTTCCAACATGAAAAAGAGCATCGCTCAGATTCTGCTGGATGAGGGCTATATCAAGAATTTCCAAATCGTGGACGACGGCACCCAGGGCAAGATTCACATCACCCTGAAGTACAACGCGGGCAAGGAAAAGGTCATCACCGGCCTGCGCCGCGTCTCCAAGCCGGGCCTTCGGGTCTACGTGGGCGCCGACGAGCTGCCCCGCGTGCTCCGGGGCTTGGGCATCGCTATCATCTCCACGTCCAAGGGCGTCATGACCGACAAGAAGGCCCGCGAGCTCCATGTCGGCGGCGAAGTCCTGGCGTTTGTCTGGTAAGGAGGGTATTGAACAATGTCTAGAATTGGCAGAATGCCCATTACCGTCCCCGCCGGCGTGACCGTGAACATCGCCGAGGGTAATGTGGTTACCGTGAAGGGACCCAAGGGCCAGCTGACCCGCGCGCTGCGCCCGGAGATGATTATTGAACAGGAAGGCACTGCGATCACCGTGAAGCGTCCTTCCGAGGATAAGCTGCACCGCAGCCTCCACGGCCTGACCCGCACGCTTTTGCACAACATGGTCGTCGGCGTTACCGACGGCTACGCCAAGGAGCTGGAAGTCAACGGCGTGGGCTACCGTGTGGCCAAAGAGGGAAGCAACCTGGTCATGAACCTGGGTTATTCCCATCAGGTGATCGTTTCTGAGGTGGAGGGCATCACCATCGAAGTTCCCTCCCCGAATAAAATTATCATCCGCGGCTGCGACAAGGAGGCCGTCGGCCAGTTTGCCGCTGAGGTCCGCGAGAAGCGCCCGCCTGAGCCGTATAAGGGCAAGGGCATTAAGTACGCCAATGAAACCATCCGCCGCAAGGTCGGTAAGACCGGCGCCAAGAAGTAAGGAGGTGTGCCGAAATGATTAAAAGACCCAATACCAACGCCCAGCGTATGAAGCGCCATAAGAGAGTGCGCGCCAAGATCTCCGGCACTCCCGAGATGCCGCGCCTGAACGTATTCCGCAGCGAGGCCAATATCTATGCCCAGATCATCGACGATGTCGCCGGCGTGACCTTGGTTTCCGCTTCCTCCCTGGATAAGGCCGTTGAGGGCTACGGCGGCAACGTCGCCGCCGCCACGGCGGTGGGCAAGCTCGTCGCTGAGCGGGCCAAGGCCAAGGGTATTGAAACCGTGGTCTTCGACCGCGGCGGCTACCTGTATCACGGCCGCGTGAAGGCTCTGGCCGAGGGCGCCCGCGAGGGCGGCCTGCAGTTCTAAGGAGGGAGGAACGTTCAATGCCTAGATTTGAGAGAGAGCAGAGCGAGTATATTGAGAAAGTCGTATACCTGAACCGCGTTTCCAAGACCGTAAAGGGCGGCCGGGTCATGAAGTTCTCCGCCCTGGTGGTCGTGGGCGACGGCAAGGGCAAGGTCGGCTATGGCCTGGGCAAGGCCGCCGAAGTTCCCGAGGCCATCCGCAAGGGCATCGAGGCCGCGAAGAAAAACATGATCACCGTGACTCTGGCGGGCACTACCCTGCCCCATGAGACGATCGGTGAGGCCGGCGCGGGCCGGGTGCTGATGAAACCCGCCGCCCCCGGTACCGGCGTCATCGCCGGCGGCGCGGTCCGCGCCGTCGTGGAGGCCGCGGGCATCAAGGACATCCGTGCCAAGAGCCTCCGGTCCAACAACCCCAACAACGTCGTCGCCGCCGCCTTCCAAGGCCTGAAGTCCATGCGTGGCCCCGAGGAGGTCGCCCGCATCCGGGGCAAGAGCGTCGAAGACATCGTGGGTTAAGGAGGCGACAAACGTGGCAAACTTAAGGATTGAGCTCGTCAAGAGCCTGAACGGCCGCCTGGAAAAGCAGGTTGCCACCGCGCATTCCCTGGGTCTGCGCAAGATCGGTGACGTCACCGTGCAGCCCGACAACGATCCCACCCGCGGAAAAGTGGCGAAGATCGGGTATCTGCTGCAAGTTACCGAAGAGAAGTAAGGAGGCGCCAATCATGAAATTAAGCGAACTGTCTCCCGCCGAAGGCTCCGTCCGGCAGGCTTACCGCAAGGGCCGGGGCGCCGGCAGCGGCAACGGAAAGACCGGCGGCCGGGGCCACAAGGGCCAGAAGGCCCGCTCCGGCGGCAAGGTCCGCGTGGGCTTTGAGGGCGGCCAGATGCCTCTGGCCCGCCGGGTCCCCAAGCGCGGCTTCAACAACATCTTCGCGAAGCCCCTGGAGGTCGTGAATCTCAGTGCCCTGAACGCGTTTAACGACGGAGACACCGTCACTGCCGAGGCGCTGCTGGAAAAGGGCGTCCTCAGCAAATGTGAGTACGGCTTCAAGGTCCTGGGCAACGGGAAGCTCACGAAAAAGGTCAATGTCAAGGCCAACGCTTTCTCCGCGTCTGCCAAGGAGGCCATCGAGGCAGCCGGCGGAAAGGCGGAGGTGAAGTAACGTGATCCAAACCGTTCGCAAAGCCTGGGCCATCCCCGAGCTGAAAAAGAAGATCGTCTTCACGCTGCTGATCCTGCTGATTTTCCGGATCGGCAACGCCATCACCGTCCCCTATATCGACGTGACCCAGCTGGAAGCCCAGCTCAAGGGCATGGGCGCGACGATCCTGGGTCTGTACAACGTGATGAGCGGCGGCGCCTTTGCCACCGCCACGGTCTTCGCCCTGAGCATCCAGCCCTATATCAACAGCTCCATTATCATTCAGCTGCTGACCGTCGCCATCCCGTACCTGGAGAACCTGGCCAAGGACGGCGGCGAGGAGGGCCGGAAGAAGATCCAGTCCATCACCCGGTACACCACCGTGGCTATCGCCATTCTCCAGGCCGTGGGCTACTACTTCATGATGAAGCGCTACGGCATCCTGGCCCCCGGGGCCGACGGCATCTGGCCCGCTCTGGTTATCATCGTGTCTTTCATCGCCGGTTCCTCCTTCGTCATGTGGATGGGCGAGCAGGTCACCGAGTTCGGCGTGGGCAACGGCATTTCCATCATCCTCTTCGCGGGCATTGTCTCCCGGGTTCCCAACATGGTTTCCAGCATGATTCAGGGCGTGAGCCGGTGGTCTGCGAAAAACAGCGGCGACATGACACTGGAGAGCTTGACCCAGTCCGGCTACACCGCTGAGCAGGCCCGGCAGATTCTGGACAGTGCCATGGCCCCCTGGGCGATTGTTCTGCTCCTGGTGGGCGGCCTGGCCCTGATCGCCTTCATCGTGTTCATCAACGACGCCGAGCGCCGCATCCCCGTGCAGTACGCCAAGCGTCAGGTGGGCCGGAAAATGTACGGCGGCCAGAGCAGCAACCTGCCCATGAAGGTGAGCATGGCCGGCGTCCTGCCCGTCATCTTCGCCCAGAGCATCGCCTCTTTGCCGATTACCATCTGGAGTTTTGTGGGCATTCCCGCCGAGGGCACCGTGTCCCGGAGCATCTACGACGCCATCGATACGAAGTCCGTGGTCTATATGGTGGTCTATTTTATCCTGATTATCGGCTTCGCCTATTTCTACTCCAGCATCCAGTTCAATCCCGTGGAAATTGCCAACAACATGAAGAAGCAGGGCGGCTTTATTCCCGGCTTCCGCCCCGGCAAGCCCACTGTGGATTTCATCAAAAAGGTGCTGAATAAGATCACCCTCTTCGGCGCGATCTATCTTGGCATCGTGGCGATCTGCCCCCTGATCGTGGGCAGGATCATTGGCAACAACTCCGTGGCCATCGGCGGCACTTCCGTCATCATTGTGGTGGGCGTGGCGCTGGAGACGGTCAAGGCCCTGGAATCCCAGATGCTGATGCGTCAGTACAAGGGTTTCCTGGAGTAATACCACCAGACATTGGATGCCGGCGCCGGGTGGGGCCGTGGGCCCCGCCCGCGCCCGGAACACAGGAGGTTTTAATTATGAAATTGATCCTGTTGGGCGCCCCGGGCGCCGGAAAGGGTACACAGGCCGACATCCTGTGTGAAAAGCTGGGAATTCCCACCATCTCCACCGGCAACATTCTCCGGGCCGCCGTAAAGAACGGCACCCCCACCGGCCTGAAGGCCAAAGCCTTTATGGACGCGGGGCAGCTGGTGCCCGATGAAGTCATCATCGGCATCATCTCCGAGCGGCTGGCGGAGCCTGACTGCGCCAAGGGCTATATTCTGGACGGCGTGCCCCGCACCATCGCCCAGGCCGAAGCCCTGGAGAAAGCTGGAATCGTCTTTGATTCCGTTGTCTCTTTGGAAGTCAGCGACGAGACGATTATGGAGCGCATGAGCGGCCGCCGGGTCTGTCCGGACTGCGGCGCCAGCTACCACGTGGTGGCGGTGCCCCCCAAGGCGGAGGGCGTCTGCGACAAATGCGGCGGGAAATTGATCCAGCGGAAGGATGATGCCCCCGAGACGGTGAAATCCCGGCTTGAGGTCTATCATAAGGAGACGGAGCCCCTCAAGGCGTTCTACGCGGAGCGGGGCCTGCTGAAGACGGTGGAGAACCAGCCGACTGTGGAAGCCAATTCCCAGGCGATCCTCCGCGTTTTGGGGAGATGACGGGATGATCACCCTGAAATCCTCCCACGAGATCGACTTGATGCGCCGGAGTGGAAAAATTACCGCGGCTGCCCGTGCCTTGGCAGGGGAAATGGTAAAGCCCGGCGTGACAACCCAGGAGATCAACGACGCGGTGGAGCGGTTTATCCGCAAACAGGGGGCGGTCCCGTCCTTTCTCCATTACAACGGCTACCCAGCCAGCGTCTGCATCAGCGTCAACGACGAGATCATCCACGGCATACCCAGTCCCAAGCGGGTCTTGCAGGAGGGAGATATCGTCAGCGTGGACGTGGGCGCGTACATCGGGGGCTTTCATGGAGACTGCGCGGCGACATTTCCCTGTGGAAAGATTTCCCCGGAGGCCCAGCGCCTGATCGACGTGACCAGGCAGAGCTTTTTTGAGGGAATCCGATTCGCCCGGGAGGGACAGCGCCTTCAGGACATCTCCGCGGCGGTCCAATCCTATGTGGAGCAGAATGGTTTCTCCGTGGTCCGGGAATACGTGGGCCACGGTGTGGGAGCCAACATGCACGAATCACCGGAAATCCCAAATTACGGCCGTCCGGGCCACGGCCCCCGCCTCCTGCGGGGAATGACTCTGGCCGTCGAGCCTATGGTCAACGCCGGAAACGCCGCCATCACGCAGCTGAGCGACGGCTGGACGGTGAAGACCGCCGACGGAAAATGGGCGGCCCACTATGAAAACACGATCCTGATCACCGATGGCCCGCCGGAAATTTTGACGGCTCCCGCCATTTGACAACAGGTGAGAGAGAACGTATGGAGATTGCGAAATCAAACATCGTCCGCTCCAACGCGGGACGGGACAAGGGCAAGCTCTTCGTCGTCCTGGCGGTGGAAGGGGAGTACCTCCTGCTGGCGGACGGAAAATCGAGAAAGGTGGAATCCCCGAAGCGGAAGAAGCGCAGGCATGTGCTCTTCGTCTCGGCGGAGGAAACCCGCCTCGCTGAAAAGATCAAGAGCGAGGAGAAGGTCACCAACAGTGATCTTCGCAGGACTCTCGCGGCGTGCCGCGAGGTGATCCAGCCGGACCAGGAGGGATAACGTTTGGCAAAATCCGATATGATCGAAGTGGAAGGTGTTGTGGTGGAAGCCCTGCCCAACACGACGTTCCAGGTTGACATTGGAAATGGTCACATGATTCTGGCGCATATTTCCGGGAAACTGAGGATGAATTTCATCAGGATTCTGCCCGGCGATAAGGTCACGGTGGAGATGTCCCCGTATGATCTGACCCGGGGCCGGATCACCTGGCGCAGCAAATGACATCAAACGACGTAAACCGCTGAAAGGAATGGTTGCAGACTATGAAAGTAAGACCGTCCGTGAAGCCCATGTGCGAAAAGTGCAAGGTCATCCGCCGCAAAGGCCGTGTTATGGTCATTTGCGAGAACCCCAAGCACAAGCAGAGACAGGGCTGAGAATTGAAATTGGAGGTGCTTTAAAAGTATGGCACGTATTGCCGGTATTGACCTGCCGAAGGATAAACGTATCGAGATCGGCCTGACCTATATTTACGGCATTGGGCGCAAGAGCGCCAAGGACATCCTGGCGAAGTCCGGCGTGAATCCCGACACCCGGGTGAAGGATCTGACGGACGCCGACGAGCAAAAGCTCCGCGACGCCATCGACGACTACACCGTTGAAGGCGACCTCCGGCGGCAAACCGCCCTGGACATTAAGCGGCTCAGCGAGATTGGCTGCTACCGGGGCCTCAGGCACCGCAAGGGCCTGCCCGTCCGGGGCCAGCGCAGCAAGACCAACGCCCGCACCCGCAAGGGTCCCAAGAAGACCATCGCCAACAAGAAGAAGTAAGGAGGGAGAAACAGTATGGCAGCAACGAAATCCGGCGGTAAGAAAGTCATCCGCCGCCGCCGCGAGCGGAAGAACATTGAGCGTGGCCAGGTCCATATCCGTTCTTCCTTCAACAATACCATGGTGACCGTCACCGACGCCCAGGGCAACGCCATTTCCTGGGCCTCCTCCGGCGGCCTTGGCTTCCGTGGAAGCAAGAAGTCCACTCCCTTCGCGGCCCAGACCGCGGCGGAAACCGCCGCCCGCGCCGCCATGGAGCATGGGCTGAAGACCGTGGAAGTGTTCGTCAAGGGCCCCGGCCAGGGCCGTGAGGCCGCCATCCGGGCGCTGCAAGCCGTGGGTCTGGAAGTGACGATGATCAAGGACGTCACCCCGATCCCCCACAACGGCTGCCGCCCCCCGAAGCGCCGCCGCGTGTAATCGAAAGAGGAGGTAACAAGCAATATGGCAAGGAATATGCAGCCGATTGCCAAGCGCTGCAAGGCTTTGGGCATTTCTCCCGCCGTCATGGGTTACGCCAAGAAGGAAACCAACCGGAATCCCGGCGGACAGATGCGGAAGAAGAAAAGCGAATATGGCATTCAGCTGAATGAGAAGCAGAAGGTCAAGTTCATTTACGGAATTCTGGAAAAGCAGTTCCACAGCTACTATGAGGCCGCCGCCGCCGCTCCCGGTAAGACCGGCGACAACCTGCTGATCAACGTGGAGCGCCGCTTGGACAACGTCGTGTACCGCATGGGCTTCGCCATGACCCGCCGTCAGGCCCGCCAGCTGGTAAATCACGGCCATTTCACCGTCAACGGCAAAAAGGTCGACATCCCCTCCTATCAGGTAAAGGCCGGCGACGTTGTTGAAGTGGCTGAGGGCAGCCGTTCTTCCGAAGTGTTCAAGCGCCTTCTTGGCCAGGATGCTCCCATCTTCCTCCTGCCCGCGTGGCTGGAGCGGGAGAAGAACACCCTGAAGGGCACCGTCACCCGCCTTCCCGCCCGGGAGGATATCGACATCCCCGTGGAGGAGCACCTGATCGTCGAGTTGTACTCCAAGTAAGCGGAGGATACCCTCGGGAATGAGCCGAACCAGAGGCGGCGCAACCCGCCGCCCGTTGAGAAGATGAAGGAGGGTACTGCGTGATTGAAATCGAAAAGCCCCAGATCGAATGCATTGAAGCGCCTGGTGATGCGACTTATGGCAAATACGTGGTGGAACCCCTGGAGCGGGGATACGGAACGACGCTGGGCAACGCCCTGCGCCGGATCATGCTCTCCTCACTGCCCGGCACCGCGCCGACTACCATTAAAATCGCCGGCGTCCAGCACGAATTTTCCACCATTCCCGGCGTGAAAGAGGATGTGACGGAGATTGTCCTGAACATCAAGGGCCTCCTGACGAAGCTCCACAGCGACTCGGCAAAGACGGTCTATATCGAAGCGGTAGGCCCCTGCGTGGTCACTGCCGGAGACATCAAAGCCGACGGCGAAGTGGAAGTCCTGAACCCGGAGCTGCACATTGCCACACTGGACAACGGAGCCGCTCTGAACATGGAGATCACGCTCTCACATGGACGGGGCTATGTCCCCGCCGACCGCAACAAGCCCCAGCAGAATGTGATCGGCACCATTGGAGTGGATTCCATCTACACGCCGGTGTATAAGGTGAATTATACCGTGGAGCCCACCCGCGTGGGCGCTTCCAGCGACTTCGACAAGCTGACGCTGGAGGTCTGGACCGACGGCACCATCTCCGCCCGGGACGCCGTCTCTCTGGGAGCGAAGATCCTCTGCGACCATTTCACGCTGTTCACCGACCTGAGTGAGAACGTCGGCAGCCGCCCCACCGTGGTGGAGAAGGCGGAAGCCCAGCGGGACAAGGTGCTGGAGATGACCATTGAGGAACTGGATCTCAGCGTCCGGAGCTTCAACTGCCTGAAGCGGGCCAATATCAACACGGTGGAGGATTTGATTTCCAAGACCGAAGATGAAATGATGAAGGTCCGCAACCTGGGGCGCAAGTCCCTGGAGGAGGTCATTAACAAGCTGGCCATGATGGGCCTGCACCTGGCCGACGAGGAGAACAATTAAAAATCTTTCTTCGACGGGAAGGAAGATCGCCGGAAAGATACAGCGGCTTTTGGCGGACCTGCCGTTTAGAGCACGCTCCCTGCGGGCAGGCCCGGAAGGGGTGTCTTTCCTTTCAATAAAATGTTTTTCAGCCTGTTGAAAAACATGGGTCCGGCAAAAAGAATTTTTGACGGACGAGATAACAAGTAAGGAGGAAACCGAAATGCCTCGTAAGCTCGGCAAGACTTCTGACCAGCGCAGAGCGATGCTGCGTCAGCAGGTCACGGATTTCCTGGATCACGGAAAGATGGAAACCACCGTCACCCGTGCCAAGGAGATCAAGCCCCTGGCTGAGAAAATGATTACCCTGGGCAAGAAGAGCGACTTGGCTGCCTACCGGCAGGCCATGAGCTTCATCACCCGGGAGGATGTCTGCAAAAAGCTCTTTAAAGAGATTGCGCCCACCTATGCGGAACGCAACGGAGGCTACACCCGTATTATCCGCACCGGCATCCGCCGGGGCGACGCCGCGGAAACCGCGGTGATCGAGCTGGTGTAATCGATCCGAAAGGATGATAAAAGCCCTTTGTCATGAGGACCTAGGCTCATGACAAAGGGCTTTTATATGTTAAAAAAGAAAGTATTTACAATCTTGACGCCGCATTTCCTGTGCATACTAACCCCGAGTGAAAAAGGGGGAATTGGGCAATGGTTCAAAAAAGCGTTTTGATTTTTATGCTGTCGGTTCTGACTGTGCTGTGCCTGATCGGGGGGCAGAGGACGTCCCCCGGAGAGGAGACGGTACCGGCTGAAGGCGGGGCGGAGATTCCCCAGGGGGAGAAATATGTAGCCTTAACCTTTGACGACGGTCCGCGCCGGAGCACGACAAGCCGTTTGCTGGACGGGCTGAAGGAACGGGGAGCTAAGGCCACGTTTTTCCTGATCGGCCAGCAGATTGAGGATAATGCCGATTTAGTTGCGCGGATGGCGGAAGAGGGGCATCAGATTGGAAATCACACTTGGAGCCACCAGCGGTTGGACGGGATTCTTCCAGATGAGGCGGCCCAGGAGGTGGCCCGGACGGAGGCGGCCCTGGAGACGCTGCTGGGGGGCGGGGAGTACTGGCTGCGGCCTCCCTACGGCCAGGTAGCGGAGGGAGCGGATTTCGGCGTACCCATGGTGAAGTGGTGTGTGGACCCCCGAGACTGGGAGAGCCGGGACACGGGAAAGGTGGTCCAGGCAATTCTGGAACAGGTGACGCCGGGCAGCATTGTCCTGCTCCACGACATCTACCCCACGTCGGTGGATGCGGCGCTGCGGGTGGTGGACCGGCTTGAGGAACAGGGGTACTGGTTTGTCACGGTGGAAGAGCTGTTGTGGCTGAATGGGGTGACGCCGGAAGCCGGACGGATGTATCGGGCCGGAAACGGATAAAAAACGGGAAAGGCCTTTTGGGCCTTTCCCGTTTTGGAGTTTATAGCGGCTCCGCAAACAGAGGCGCCTCTTGAGGCTCGGGGGCAAAGGGTTCTTCCACAGGCTTATCCGCTTCGGGGATCAGCTGCTCCGCCGCGTTGTGATAGGCGGTCAGACCTGTCCCGGCGGGAATCAGTTTGCCGATAATGACATTTTCCTTCAAGCCTGTCAGATGGTCGCTCTTGCCCTTAATGGCGGCTTCTGTCAAGACCTTCGTCGTCTCCTGGAAGGAGGCGGCGGAAAGGAAGGAATCCGTGGCCAAAGACGCCTTTGTAATGCCCATCAGGAGCTGAGTGCCCATCGCCGGGCGGAGGGGCTCTCCGTCCTCCCGGGTTTCCCCGGCGGCGTTCCGGCGCTGGATATCGTCGTTGGCGTTTTCCAGCTCCAGGACGTCCACCATGGAGCCGTCCAGCAGGTTCGTGTCTCCGGCATCCTCCAGGCGGACCTTCCGCATCATCTGGCGGACAATGACCTCAATGTGCTTGTCGTTGATATCCACGCCCTGCTGGCGGTATACCCGCAGGACCTCCTGAATCAGGTAGTTGTAGACTGCGTCCGCTCCCCGGATCCGGAGCACGTCATGGGGGTTCAGCGCGCCGTAGGTCAGCTGATGGCCTGTCTCGATGACGTCCCCATCCTTCACAAGAAGGCCTGTGTGGGGCACGGCATAGGTTCGGGTATCCCCGTCGGGGGCGGTGACGATAATGTTCAGCAAGCTGCCCTTGGTAGCCTCCTCAAACTTGACCGTGCCGCCGATTTCTGCCAGGGTAGCCATCCGTTTGGGTTTCCGGGCCTCGAACAATTCTTCAACACGGGGAAGACCCTGGGTGATGTCTCCGCCGGCCAGGCCGCCGGTGTGGAAGGTACGCATGGTCAGCTGGGTGCCCGGCTCGCCAATGGACTGGGCGGCAATGATGCCGACGGCTTCGCCGGGGCCCACGGGTTTGGAGGTGGCCAGGTTCATGCCGTAGCACTTGGCGCACACGCCGCTGGGAGCTTTGCAGGTCAGGACCGTGCGGATCATGACCGTGGGTTTCCGGTCCGGGCTGTCGTTGGGATCAAACTCGCAGCGGTCGCCGGGACGGACGTTCTCCTGGACCCACTTCCGGGACTCCAGCAGTTTGGCCTCCTCGATCCCGCTCATCATCTTATCGTTGCTGAGCAGCACCTCGCCGGTGTCCGCGTCCACCACATTGCCCACCAGGAACCGGCCCCGGAGGCGGTCGGACAGCTTTTCGATGACCTGGCCGTTTTCGCTGATTTCGGAAACCTTGATGCCATGGGTCACATGGCAGTCCTCCTCCCGGATAATGACCTCCTGGGAGACGTCTACCATGCGGCGGGTCAGGTAGCCGGAGTCGGCGGTCCGCAGGGCGGTATCCGCCAGGCCCTTCCGGGCACCGCGGCTGGAGATGAAGTACTCCAGGGCCGTCAGGCCCTCCCGGTAGTTGGCCTTGATGGGAATTTCGATGGTTTTACCGGCGGTGTTGGCGATCAGGCCCCGCATACCCGCCAGCTGGCGGATCTGCTTCATGGAACCCCGGGCGCCGGAGTCCGCCATCATAAAGATGGGGTTGTAGCGGTCCAGGTTCTTTTGCAGAGCGTCGGACACGTCTTCGGTGGTTTTCTCCCACTCCTGAACGACGTTGCGGTACCGCTCCTGGTTGGTCATAAAGCCCATTTTGTACTGGGTTTCAATGTCCAGGACCTTCTGCTCCGTATCACGGACCATCTCGTACTTCTTGGGAGGAATGGTCATGTCGGCGATGGAGACGGTAATGGCGGCCTGGGTGGAGTATTTGTAGCCGGTGGCCTTGATGGCGTCCAGCACTTCGGCGGCCATGGTGAAACCGTGTTTGTTGATGGTTTTATCAACAATTTTGCCCAGCTGCTTTTTCCCGCAGGTTTCCGTGATCTCGTAGTCGCAGATATGGGCGGGATCGCTCCGGTCCACGAACCCCAAGTCCTGGGGGATGTTGTGGTTGAAGATAATGCGGCCCGGAGTGATTTCCACGATGCGGGTGTACTCCGTGCCGTCCACGGTGCAGGTCCTCCGGACCAGAATAGGACAGTGGGGGCCGATGACGCCTTCGTTATAGGCCATAAGGGCCTCATTTTCATTGGCGTAGACCCGGAGGGGCTTGTAGGATGCCTTTCGCTTCTCCGGCGCGCCGGCTTTTTTAGCAGCCTTGTTGGCGGCGTCAATGGCCGCGTTGGCGGCCAGGAAGGCGTCCGCATCCACAGGCTCACCGGCAGTGAGGTCCGTGTCTCCTGCGTCCACGCACCAGATCTCCGCCGCGCCCTTTTCGGCGCTGCCCATCCGGTCCATGGTCAGGTAATAGCTGCCCAGCACCATGTCCTGGGTGGGAACGGTGACAGGGCCGCCGTCCTGGGGACGGAGCAGGTTGTTGGCGGAGAGCATCAGGATGCGGGCCTCGGCCTGGGCCTCGGCAGAGAGGGGAACGTGAATGGCCATCTGGTCGCCGTCGAAGTCGGCATTGAAGGCCGTGCAGTTCAGGGGGTGAAGCTTCAGTGCCCGGCCGTCCACCAGCACGGGCTCGAAGGCCTGGATACCCAGGCGGTGCAGGGTGGGGGCCCGGTTCAGCATGACGGGGTGGTCCTTGATGATGACGTCCAGGGCGTCCCAGACCTCGGTGACTCCCTTATCCACCATCTTCTTGGCGGATTTGATGTTGTTGGCGGTGCCGTCCTCCACCAGCTTTTTCATGATGAAGGGCCGGAACAGCTCCACAGCCATCTCCTTGGGTACGCCGCACTGGTAGATTTTCAGCTCCGGGCCCACGACAATGACGCTTCGGCCGGAGTAGTCCACCCGCTTGCCCAAAAGGTTCTGGCGGAAACGGCCCTGCTTGCCCTTCAAGAGGTCGCTGAGGGATTTGAGGGCCCGGTTGTTGGCCCCGGTGACCGCCCGGCCCCGGCGGCCGTTGTCGATCAGGGCGTCCACCGCCTCCTGGAGCATCCGCTTTTCATTCCGGACGATGATGTCCGGGGCGTTGAGCTGGATCAGCCGCTTGAGCCGGTTGTTCCGGTTGATGACCCGGCGGTACAGGTCGTTGAGGTCGCTGGTTGCGAACCGTCCGCCGTCCAGCTGGACCATGGGGCGAATTTCCGGGGGGATGACGGGCAGCACGTCAATAATCATCCACTCCGGCTTGTTCCCGGAGAGGCGGAAGGCGTCCACCACCTCCAGGCGCTTGACGATCCGGGCTTTCTTCTGCCCGGAGGAACCCTTCAGCTCCGCATGGAGCTGCTGGGAGAGCTGATCTAAATCCACGTCCTGGAGGAGCTTCTTCACGGCCTCCGCGCCCATGCCGGCCTGGAAGTCGTCCTCGTACTTTTCCCGGTAGTCCCGGTACTCCTTCTCGGAGAGAATCTGGTTGCGGCTCAGAGGGGTTTCACCGGGATCGGTGACGATATAGTTGGCAAAGTACAGCACCTTCTCCAAGATCCGGGGGCTGATGTCCAGCAGCAGGCCCATCCGGGAGGGGATGCCCTTGAAATACCAGATATGGCTGACGGGGGTGGCCAGGTCGATGTGGCCCATGCGCTCCCGCCGGACCTTGCTCTTGGTGACCTCCACGCCGCAGCGGTCGCAGATCTTGCCCTTGTAGCGGATTTTCTTGTACTTGCCGCAGTGGCACTCCCAGTCCTTGGTGGGCCCGAAGATGCGCTCGCAGAAGAGGCCGTCCCGCTCGGGCTTCAGAGTGCGGTAGTTGATGGTTTCAGGCTTTTTTACCTCGCCGTAGGACCAGGCGCGAATCTGCTCCGGGGAGGCCATGCCGATCTTGATCGTATCGAAGGCGATATTGCCGCCGGTCTTGTTGTCGGTCATATTGCGCGTTCCTCCTTCATTGCTCCGGGTTTATTCAATGAACGCATCATTCGTCGTCCTCGTCGTCGTCAAAGTCGGCGCCGATGTCCGCCCCGGCGTCCTCGGGGGCGTCCTCGATATCATAGCCGGATTCCTGGAACTCTGCCGCCAGGTCCTCGGTGTAGGCGCTGCGGCTGCGTTCGTCGTCGGCATCCATTCGGGCCAGGTTAAAGGTATCCATGGCGTCTTCGTCCTCCCGCAGCTCGATGGGGTTTCCTTGGGCGTCCAAGACCTGAATGTCCAGGCACAGGGACTGGAGCTCCTTTACCAGGACCTTGAAGGACTCGGGCACGCCGGGCTGGGGAACGTTGTGGCCCTTGACGATGGCCTCGTAGGTGCGGACACGGCCCGTCACGTCGTCGGACTTGACGGTCAGAATCTCCTGGAGGGTGTAGGCTGCGCCGTAGGCCTCCAGGGCCCAGACCTCCATCTCGCCGAAGCGCTGGCCGCCGAACTGGGCCTTGCCGCCCAGGGGCTGCTGGGTTACGAGAGAGTAGGGGCCTGTGGAACGGGCGTGAATCTTGTCGTCCACCAGATGGTGAAGCTTGAGGAAGTAGACGTAGCCCACGGTGACCTTGTTGTCGAAGGGCTCGCCGGTGCGCCCGTCGTAGAGGACGCTCTTGCCGTCGGGGTCCAGCCCCGCCTCGGCCAGCATGGCCTGAATATCCTCCTCCCGGGCACCGTCGAAGATGGGAGTGGCCACCTTGCACCCAAGGGCATGGGCGGCATAGCCCAGATGGACCTCCAGCACCTGGCCGATGTTCATACGGGAAGGCACGCCCAGGGGGTTCAGCACAATGTCCAGCGGCGTGCCGTCAGGCAGGAAGGGCATATCCTCCTGGGGCAGAACCCGGGAGACGACGCCCTTATTGCCGTGACGGCCGGCCATCTTGTCGCCCACCTGGATTTTCCGGCGCTGGGCAATATAGACCCGGACCACCATGTTCACGCCGGGGCCCAGCTCGTCGCCGCCCTCCCGGGTAAAGACCTTGGTATCCAGCACGATGCCGCTCTCGCCGTGGGGAACCTTCAAGGAGGTGTCCCGCACCTCTCTGGCCTTTTCGCCGAAAATTGCCCGGAGGAGGCGTTCTTCGGCAGTGAGGTCCGTCTCGCCCTTAGGAGTGACCTTGCCCACTAGGATGTCCCCGGCCTTGACCTCCGCGCCCACGCGGATGATGCCGTTTTCGTCCAGGTCCTTCATGGCGTCTTCGCCCACGTTGGGGATGTCCCGAGTGATCTCCTCGGGGCCTAGTTTGGTGTCCCGGGCGTCGATTTCGAACTCCTCAATGTGGATGGAGGTGTACAGGTCCTCCCGGACCAGGCGCTCGTTCAAAAGGACGGCGTCCTCGTAGTTATAACCCTCCCAGGTCATGAAGCCCACGAGAATGTTCCGGCCCAGGGCGATTTCGCCCTGATCGGTGGCGGGGCCGTCCGCCAGGACGGTGGGGTCGATGACCTGGCCGTCGGGGCCGACGCTCCGGCCGTGGACCCGCTCGCCCACCTCCACAATGGGCCGCTGATTGATGCAGGTGGTGTGGTTGGAGCGGAGGAACTTGATGAGTTTATAGGTCTTCTTCTCGCCGCTGTCGTACTGCACGGTGACGTGGCGGGCGTCCAGGTCGGTGACTACGCCGTCGCCCTCCGCCAGGACTACAATTTCGGAGTCGATGCAGATCTTGTGCTCCATGCCGGTACCCACGATGGGGGCCTCGGGCCGCAGCAGGGGCACGGCCTGGCGCTGCATGTTGGCGCCCATCAGGGCCCGGTTGGCGTCGTCGTTGGGGAGGAAGGGGATCATGGCGGTGGCGATGGAAACCATCATCCGGGGGCTGACGTCGATATAGTCCACCATCTCCCGGTCCACGTCCACGATCTCGTCCCGGTGGCGTCCGGTGATACGGGCATTGATCAGGCAGCCGTTTTCGTCCACGGGCTCGGCGGCCTGGCCGACGATAAAGTTGTCCTCTTCGTCGGCGGTCATATAGGTGATCTGCTCGGAAACCTTGCCGGTGTCTTTGTCCACTGCCCGGTAAGGAGCCTCAATAAAGCCGTACTCGTTGATCCGGGCGTAGGTGGCGAGATAGGAAATCAATCCGATGTTGGGGCCTTCGGGAGTCTCGATCGGGCACATGCGGCCATAGTGGCTGTAGTGCACGTCCCGGACCTCCATGTTCGCCCGCTCCCGGCTCAGGCCGCCGGGGCCCAGGGCGGAGAGGCGGCGCTTGTGGGTCAGCTCTGCCAGGGGGTTCGTCTGGTCCATGAACTGGCTCAAGGGGCTGGAACCGAAGAACTCCTTGATGGCGGCGGTGACAGGACGGATGTTGATGAGGCTCTGGGGCGTGACGATGTCCATGTCCTGAATGGTCATGCGCTCCCGGATGACCCGCTCCATACGGGAAAAGCCGATACGGAACTGGTTTTGAAGCAGTTCGCCCACGCACCGGAGGCGCCGGTTCCCCAGATGGTCGATGTCGTCCTTCACGGAAACACCCCGGGCCAGACCGTTCATATAGTTGATGGATGTGAGGATATCATCCACAATGATATGTTTGGGGACCAGCTGGTCCTTGTGGAGGATAATCTGGTCGATGAGCTCCTCCCCGCTGTACTGGCTCAGCAGCTCCTGGAGGACGCTGAACCGGACCCGCTCCTTGATCTTGCAGGTTTCAAGGGGGTCAAAGTCCACAAAACGGCTCATGTCGCACATGCCGTTGGAAATGACGCGAAGAGGCGCGCCGTCCACGTCGATGGTCACGTCGCTGACGCCCGCGGCGTCCAGCAGGCGGGCGTCCTCCTTAGTCAAAAGGTAGCCCGCGTCGAAGAGAATTTCGCCGGTGGCGGGGTCTGCCGCCGGGTAGACCAGTTTCCGCCCGGTGACCCGCTGCCACAACGAGAGCTTTTTGTTGAATTTATACCGCCCCACCACAGAGAGATCGTACCGCCGGGGGTCAAAAAACAGCCCGTTTACCAGGGTTTCGGAGGCCTCTACCGTGGGGGGTTCGCCGGGACGGAGACGGCGGTAGATCTCCAGCATGGCGTCTTCATAGCTCTTGCAGGGGTCCTTCTCCAGGGTGGCTGCAATGCGGGGATCATCCTTGAAGAGGTCCTGGATACCCTGGTCCGTTTTCAGCGGCTCGTAGCCCTTCTGGCCGCCTAAGGCCCGGAGAAGGCAGGTGACGGGGATCTTCCGGTTCTTGTCGATGCGGACCCAGAACAGTTCGTTGGCGTCGGTTTCGTATTCCAGCCAAGCGCCCCGCTGGGGGATGACCTGGGAGGTGAGGATGGGAAGGTCCGTCTTGATGTCGATCTCGTGGCCGTAGTACACGCCTGGAGAGCGGACAATCTGGGAGACGACAACCCGCTCCGCGCCGTTGACGATAAAGGTGCCGGAGTGGGTCATCAGGGGGAAGTCTCCCATGAAGATCTCCTGCTCCTTGATCTCCTCGGTTTCCTTGTTCCGCAGGCGGACCTTGACCTTTAAAGGCGCGGCATAGTTGGCGTCCCGGGCCTTGCACTCCTCCACGTCATACTTGGGCTTCTCGTCCATCTTGTAGTCGATGAAGGTCAGCTCCAGGTTGCCCTGGTAATCGCTGATTGCGCCCACGTCGGCGAAGACCTCCCGGAGGCCGGTGTCCAGGAACTCCTGATAGGAGGTTTTCTGAATCTCCAGGAGGTTCGGCATGGAGACGACTTCCTCATACCGGGCAAAGTTCTTGCGAAGGGTCTTACCGTAATACTTGTCTTTGGCCATCTTCACATTCACCTTTCTGCCGCCACAGGCGGCGGGGATCGAGATACGCCGGGCGCCGTTGTTAAAAACCCTTCGCCCTGCTCTTGCAATCTTCTGGGAAATGTGCTATACTCCGATTAAGGTATGAAGCGGGCGGCATTTCGCCCGCTGTCGATAAGTGCTTTATTTTACCACGCCCGTTTTCCCCTGTCAAGGGGAAGCGGGTATTTTGTTGTGTATTTTTTAAACTTTGGAGCATAAATCCCTCTGCCGTGTCCCTGGGTACGTACTCGCCGCCGGAGAGGTCCGCCAGCTTCATGCCCTTGGTCTTCTCCAGAAACTGCTCCAGGGTCAGGGATTCGCCGTTGAAAATGCTCTTGAAATCCATAGTTGTCCTTTCTGCCCCGAGATGGTTTTGATTTATAAATCCGCTGCACCACAGCGCGGGGGCGGGCGCTCTTTAAACCTCCGCGCCGGGAGGAAACGTTGTATAAAAACCGCCTGAGCGGGTTTTACCAAAAGGAAAAGAGCCAACCACCGAGATTTCCTCGGCAGCTGGCTCTTATTGCCCTTGCCCCGGGCCTATTCGCGGGGCGCTGTATTTGATTGTCTTCTTAACCTCCAGGACGACGTACCCGTCCCTCTTCCGGCGGACCTCCGCGTCGCCGCCGCGTTTCAAAATGGCCTCAATGGCCGCGATGGTTTGTTTGTCCATTTACCGCAGACGCCCCTCCAATGCCATTTTCGCAATGGTGGCCATAACACGGTCATGGTCCCGTTCTCCATCAAGCGTATCCCAGATTGGATCATCTTCCGGGTATGGTTCCGCTTTTTTTAAGATTTCCTCAAAATACGCTCTCTGTTCCGGTGATAAACTGCACGCCATACTTTTTCGCCTCCCTTAAAAAACGTTCCATCTCATCAGAAAATGCTTGCATTGTGGAGGTTTCTCCCAAATATGGAATTTCTTTTCCAAGTGCTATTGAAAAACGTACCGGGTCATAATTTTCCGTTTTTTGCAGAACGTAAACAGCCCCGTTATTCCCAACTGCTGTCAACATTTCCATTTCAAAACGCTTTCCGAAACCTTCAATATCTGCGAGAGAAAAAACAAGCCCGTCAGGATGGTTATGTATTGCAATGTGTTTGCCGGAACATGGAGGTATGCGCACGCTGTACATTGTTCCCAGCTTTCGCTTATGCAACACCAGTTCAGGTGTGTACACTGCTGTAGCCTCTATTCCTACAGGCTGGTCCTTCACGAAGCGCAGCAGGTCCTTGTGGGCTTCCTGCAAAAGAGCGGCGCGGTCAAAGCTCCACCCCGATGGAATCACTTGGGGAACCCGGCGGATGGCTTCCTCGGTAATAAGAATGCCCTGATTTTCTCTGCTTTTCAGTATACCATATCCGCCCTGTTTTGCAAGTCCGCTTCCGGCCTTTATCACCGTCGGCCCCGTCATGGACCTTGTCCTTTCCGGCCTGGGCGTCAGGCCCGTTGTCTCGCAGAACGCCCGGTACTCCCGCCCCAGGGCGGCGGACTTCTTTCGGGCCTGTGCGGCCCCCAGCTTGTCCCCCGCCGCCGTCATGGCGTCCCGCTCATCCTTGGCGTAACGGATCACCGTCTCCAGCTGCCGCAGCAAAGAAGATGGAGCGTGGGCTTTAAGGGAGCCGCGGAGTGTCGGCGGCCTTGTGAAATAAGATTACGATTTAACATACGGAAAGAAAAACAACCCCTTTGGTAGGACAGGCTCTGGCCTGATACCAAGAGGTTTGACCGATACAATTTTACCTCCCAAACCGTGTTTCAAAATATACTACTGCTTACGGGAGACAAACCGCAAAAGTTGTACGTTGGTGTATATTCACTTGAAGAAGTTCTTATGAAGAAGTTCTTAATAAAATAAGACAGGCCGCCTCTTGGCGGTCTGTCTTATTTTATGGCGCGGAAGGAGGGATTTGAACCCTCGCGCCGGTTTGATCCAGCCTACTCCCTTAGCAGGGGAGCCCCTTCGGCCACTTGGGTACTTCCGCGTATGCAAATATGGGTTAAAAGTTGGCGGAGAGAGTGGGATTCGAACCCACGGGCACTTGCGCGCCGCCGGTTTTCAAGACCGGTTCCTTCAACCACTCGGACATCTCTCCATTTCGAAGGCGCCGTCTCTTGAACACGGACTATAGCATAGCATACCCGCCCCCGGTTTGTCAACAGGTTTTTGCGCCCTGCGCGTGAATTCATGGAGGGGGCCCTGGGGCCCCTCATCCCTTTAAAATATCCGTATTCCGGTACTGAATTGCCTCCGCCAGATGGGCGGCCCCGATCTCTGCCTCTCCGTCCAGGTCGGCGATGGTCCGGGCCACCCGGAGAATCCGGTCGTGGGACCGGGCCGTCAGGCCCATGCGCTGAAAAGCGTTTTTCATCAGCGCTTCCCCAGCCTCGTCCAGGCGGCAGAATGCTCCCAATTGTGCCGGGGCGATCTGGGCGTTGCAGGCCGCGCCGCTGCCCGCCAGACGCTCCGCCTGGATGGCCCGGGCCGCGTCCACCCGGGTCTTGACCTCCGCAGAGGACTCCGGCGTCTCCCGGCGGCGCATGGCCTCGTACTCCACCGATGGCACTGTCACATGGAGGTCGATCCGGTCCAGCAGGGGGCCGGAGATCTTCTCCACGTACCGCTCCCGGTCCCGTTGGGAACAGGTGCACCGCCGGTCCGGGTGGCCCCGCCAGCCGCAGCGGCAGGGGTTCATGGCGCAGATCAGCTGGAACCGGGCGGGGAGGCGCAGGGTGCCCCCGGCACGGGAGATGGTGACTTCCCCGTCCTCCAGGGGCTGGCGGAGAATCTCCAGGGCGTCCCGGCGGAATTCCGGCAGCTCGTCCAGGAACAGCACGCCGTTGTGGGCCAGGGAGATTTCCCCCGGGCGCATGGCGGGCCCGCCGCCGGTGAGGGCGGAAGCGGAGACGGTATGGTGGGGACTGCGGAAGGGCCGCCGGGCCAGCAGGGGATGCTTCGGGTCCGCCAGTCCCGCCACAGACCACACGCCGGAGGCCGCCAGGGCCTCCTCCCGGGTCATGTCCGGCAGAATGGAGGGCAGGCGCTTGGCCAGCATGGACTTGCCCGCCCCGGGGGAGCCGATCATGAGAAGATTGTGCCCCCCGGCGGCGGCGATTTCCAACGCCCGTTTCACGTTCTCCTGGCCCATCACGTCCCGGAGGTCCAGGAGGCCCGCCTCGTCCTCCGCCGGCGTCCAGGCCGGGGCGGGGGAGAGGGGGGCCTCCCCCCGGAGGTGGGCCGTCAAGGCCCCCACGTCCGGCACGCCGTAGACCGTCAGGCCTCCCGCCAAGGTAGCCTCCGCGGCGTTGCCCGCCGGGACGAAGAGGGACCGGACCCCGGCCTTTTCCGCCGCCAGGGCCATGGGCAGCACCCCCGCCACGCTCCGCAGGGACCCGCTGAGGGACAGTTCGCCGATAAAAGCCGCGTCCGGCGGGGGCTCGGGGAGGTCCCCGTTCGCCGCCAGGAGGCCCACGAAAATGGGCAGGTCGTAGAGGGTCCCGGCCTTCTTCTGGCCCGCCGGGGCCAGGTTCACGGTGATGCGGCTGACGGGGAATTTCGCCCCGCAGTTCTTCACCGCCGCCCGAACCCGCTCCCGGGCCTCCCGGACGGCGGCGTCGGGCAGACCCACCACGTCAAAGGCGGGAAGGCCCCCGGAGAGAAAGCACTCGGCGCTGACCACATAACCGGAGACGCCGTTCAAGCCAAGGGAACGTACCGTGACCACCATAATCGAAACCTCCCGCAGTCTGTATAAATATACTATACCACAAAGTGGGAAGGATGGGAAGGAAAGAAATAGCATGTCCCATAGGCTGCGGAAACGATGAGGCTCTGGTATGCTGGCGGCATATTTGCCAACAGGGCGGACCGGAAGGAGGACAATCGGTGAGCAGGTATAGATTCCGGAAAATAAGAAAGGAAGAGATTCCGCAGGTGCTTCAGCTGGTTCTTGAGCGGATGAAGCGGATGGATGAGCAGGGCATCCGGCAATGGAACGCAACAAATTATGATCGGGTCTATCCTCAGTCTTACTATGAGGAATGCCGGAAGCGGGGAGAATTGTTTGCCCTGGAGGATACGGAGGCGGATGAAATCGTTTGTGCCGCCGTGCTGAAAGAGAATGATGCGCGTTGGGACGGCGACGCCCCGGCACGGTACCTTCATAACTTTGTTGCCAAGACCGGCCGTCATGGTATGGGAAGCATGTTTCTTCGTAAAGCGGAGAAGTATGCCCGGGTAAAGGGGAAAACATATATGCGGCTGGACTCGGCGGTTGATAACCCTGTTCTTGCGGAGTACGACGCGTTCCTTGGCTTCCCGGCGGTGGGAAACTGCGAGGACGGGCCGTACAAAGGCGTGCTGCGCCAGAAGCGGCCGGCCGGCTAGCCGCGGGAGGCAGACGGAATCGTTTACTCGCCAAGAATCCCTGGGAAAATTTGTGCAAAAAATAACAAAGCGGCGGTTTACACCGGGAAACAGCCGTGTTATAATAAAATTACATGGGGTTCGGAAGGAGAGAGTTTCGGCCCCCTGTCTTGGAGAGATTGCCGTCCCCGGGCGGCAAATTTACAGGAGGTAAGTTTATGGCAAGAAAGTTCAAGTCCATGGACGGAAACAACGCGGCGGCATATGTCAGCTACGCGTTTACCGAGGTGGCGGGCATCTACCCCATCACCCCGTCTTCCCCCATGGCAGACTTGGTCGACCAGTGGTCCGCCGCCGGTCAGAAAAACATCTTCGGAACCACCGTGAAGGTCTGCGAGATGCAGTCCGAGGCCGGCGCCTCCGGCACCGTCCACGGCTCCCTGGCCACCGGCGCGATGACCACTACCTACACCGCCTCTCAGGGCCTGCTGCTGATGATCCCCAATATGTACAAGATCGCCGGCGAGCTGCTGCCCTGCGTGTTCCACGTGTCCGCCCGCACCGTGTCCAGCCACGCGCTGAACATCTTCGGCGACCACTCCGACGTCATGGCCTGCCGCCAGACCGGCTTTGCCATGCTCTGCGAGGGCAACGTCCAGGAGGTCATGGACTTGGGTCCCGTGGCGCACCTGGCCGCCATTGAGGGCCGGGTTCCCTTTGTGAACTTCTTCGACGGCTTCCGCACCTCCCACGAGATCCAGAAGGTGGCCGTGTGGGACTACGACGACCTGAAGGAAATGTGCGACATGGACGCCGTGGACGCGTTCCGCAAGCACGCGCTGAACCCCGAGCGGCCCAACATGCGGGGCTCTCACGAAAACGGCGACATCTTCTTCCAGCACCGTGAGGCCTGCAACCCCTACTACGACGCCCTGCCCGACGTGGTGGAGAAATATATGGGCAAGATCAACGAGAAGCTGGGCACCGACTATCAGCTGTTCAACTATTACGGCGCCCCCGACGCCGACCGTGTCATCATCGCCATGGGCTCCATCTGCGACGTGACCGAGGAGGTCGTGGACTACATGAACGCCCACGGCGAGAAGGTGGGCCTGGTGAAGGTCCGCCTGTACCGCCCCTTCCGGGCTGACAAGCTGATCGCCGCCATCCCCGCCACCGCCAAGAAGATCGCCGTTCTGGACCGCACCAAGGAGCCCGGCTCCCTGGGCGAGCCCCTCTATCAGGACGTTATCTCCGCCCTGGCCGAGGCAGGCATCACCGACAAGACCGTCATCGCCGGCCGGTACGGCCTGGGTTCAAAGGACACCCCGCCCCGCAGCGTGTTCGCCGTGTATGAGGAACTGGCCAAGGCCGACGCCAAGAAGAAGTTCACCATCGGCATCGTAGACGACGTGACCGGTCTGTCCCTGGAGGAGCACAAGGCCCCCAATACCGCCGCCGAGGGCACCATCGAGGTCAAGT
>CAJTSM010000009.1 GCA_910578935.1 uncultured Oscillibacter sp.
CCACAACCGTGCCGGACTCGAAGTCCTTCTGGCTGGGCATGGTCACCATCAGGCCTCCCGCCACATCCTCCGCCAGACGCACGATTTCGTACGGGAACCGGGTCACGTTCTGCTTGCACACGTTGGCCAGCAAAAGGTCGATCTGGTAGTTGCCCGCCTTGGTCTTGAAGCCCTGGCTGGAGCAGGCGATGCCGCAGCAGTACAGGGTCTCGTTCAGGTGGGTCATCTCGATGAGCTTATCCTTGACGGCGCTGGCCTTTTCCACGCCGTTGTACTCCGCCGCCAGGGCCGCCGCCCCGATCACCACGTCGCCCACGCCTACCTTGCACCCGCCGTAGCTCTGCCGGTGGTAGCCCGCGAAGCGCTCCACGATCATCCCGGCGAACTCATATTCGCCGTTTAAGAAAATGTACTCGTTGGGGATGAACACGTGGTCCAGGACAACCAACGCCTCCTGCCCGCCGAACTTGGCGTTGCCCACGTCGATGGACGCGCCCTCCTCCAGCTTCCGGGTGTCGCAGGACTGCCGGCCGTAAATCATGTACATGCCCTCAGCGTCGGTGGGACAGGCGAAGGAAACCGCCCAGTCCTTATCCGCCTCGCCCATGGAAATGGTGGGCATGAAGATGTGCCAGTGGGAGTTGATGGAGCCGGTCTGGTGGCACTTCGCGCCGCAAACCACGATGCCGTCCTCCCGGCGCTCCACCACATGGACGTACATGTCCGGGTCCGCCTGCTGGCTGGGGGCCTTGGAGCGGTCGCCCTTGGGGTCCGTCATGGCCCCGTCCACCGTCAGGTCGTTGTCCTGGACCATGGTGATGAAGTTTTTGAAGTTCTCGTGATAGTGGGTTCCGTACTTCTCGTCGATCTCATAGGTGCTGGAGAACACGGCGTTGAAGGCGTCCATGCCCACGCAGCGCTGGAAGCAGGAAGCGGTCTTCTGACCCAGCAGACGCTGCATCTTCACCTTGTTGATCAGGTCCTCCGTGGACTGGTGCAGGTGGGTGAAGCGGTTGACGGTGCGGCCCGTCAGGCTGGACTTCACGGTCATGAGATCCGCGTACTGGGGGTCCTGGGCCAGGGCGTAGGTCATGGCGACGCAGTTGATGGAGGGGCGGATCATGGGGTGGTCCACCCAGTTCTCGATCTTCTCGCCGAACATGTACACCCGGGTCTTCAGCTTCCGCAGGCTCTCGATATACTCTTGCGCGGTCATTAAGGCCATTTTTTCTTCCTCCTGATTTTAGTTGGGGGGTAATCCGGTATTCAAATCCGTTCCGGGCAGGCTTTGCCTGTCCGGAACTCCACTGCCCGCGCCATGGGGCGCGTCACGTTCGCCAACGGGTCCCCGCCGGAACCATGTGGGTCCGGTGGGGACGGAGAAAGGAATGAAACACGCGGAATTTTCGCCGGGAGGCGGAAATGCAGCGAAGTGAGATTCCTTTCGACGCGGTGAGGGGGTTCAGCGGAGCCGCGTCAAAGGCACGGCGGAGCGTCTAAGGGGGACGCAGTCCCCCTTGGACTTAGTCGTTTGCCAGGCCCATCAGCTCGTCACGGAAGATGCGCTCGTCCATGAGCTTCAGGTCCTCGGCGATTTTGGGCATGAACTCCATCTGGTCCAGCACCTGGGTCTGGAGGTCGATGCCGGGGGCGATTTCAATCAGGGTCACGCCCTCGGGACGGAGCTCGAAGACGGCCCGCTCGGTGACGTACAGCACCGGCTGGCCCACCTTGTTGGCGTAGTCCCCGGAGAAGGTGATGTGCTCCACCTGGTTGACGAACTTTTTCTTTCCGCCCTCCTGGGTGATGACCAGCTTGCCGTCCCGGCATTCGGTCTTCAGGCCCTTGGCGGTGAAGGTGCCGCAGTAGACCACCTTTTTCGCGTTCTGGGTGATGTCGATGAAGCCGCCCGCCCCCGCCAGGCGGGTGCCGAACTTGGAGACGTTCAAATCCCCGTTGGGGGCCGTCTCGGCGAGCCCTAAGAACGCCACGTCCAATCCGCCGCCCTGGTAGAAGTCGAACTGGACGTTGTGGTCCAGGATGGCCATGGAGTTGGCCGCGCCGCCGAACTGGGTGCCGCCGTAAGGCACGCCGGCGATGGACCCGGCCTCCACCGTCAGGGTCATCTTGTTGGAGATGCCCTCCTCCGCCGCCACGTTGGCGATCTTCTCCGGCGCGCCGGTGCCCAGGTTCACGATGGCGTCCTGGGGCAGCTCCATAGCCGCCCGGCGGGCCAAAATCTTCTTGGCGTCCAGGGGGATAGAGGGGATGTCATCCACGGGGATGCGGAACTCGCCGCTGAGGGCCCCGTCATAGGGCATCCCTAAGCACTGGTTGTTGTCTTCCGGGGTGCCGACGACGATGGCGTCCACGTAGATGCCGGGGATCTTCACAAGCCTCGGGTCCAGGGTGCCGCCCTGGACGATCTTCTCCACCTGGACGATGACGATGCCGCCGGAGTTCTTGGTGGCCTGGCACTGGGCGGTCACGTCCAGGGGGCCGATCTCTCTATGTACCGTGCAGTTGCCGTACTCGTCGGCGTAGCTGCCCCGGACCAGGCAGACGTTGATGGGGATGGGCTTGTAGAGGAGGCGCTCCTCGCCCTCGATGTTCACGACCTTGACTAGGTCCTCTTTCGTGCACTCGTTCAGCTTGCCGCCGCCGTTCCGGGGGTCCACGAAGGTGTAGAGCCCGACGTGGGTGATGGTGCCGATGTTGTGGGCGGCGATATCCCGGTACATGTGGGTGATGACGCCCTGGGGCAGGTTATAGGCCTCCAGCTTGTTAGCCAAGGCCAGCTCGCCCAGCTTGGCCGCCCGGTCCCAGTGGCCGCCGACCACCCGTTTGCACATGCCCTCGTGGCCGAAGTGGTCGCCGCCGGTGCCGTCCCGGTGGCCCTGGCCCGCGGCAAAAAACAGCGTCATGTCCCGGGGATGTCCGGTTTCCACAAACCGCTTCTCCAGGGCCTTGGTCAACGCCTCGGGGCAGGCGCAGCTGACAAATCCGCCGGTGGAGACGGTGTCGCCGTCCTTGACCATCAGCGCCGCTTCTTCGGCGGTGATCACACGAACTTTTTTCATGCTTTCCGAACTCCTTTTCCTGTGATAGAATAATCCTGCACTAGAACTCCGCTCTCGTTCTCGGATATCTCCGTTGCCGCCGCTCCGGCCTGGTTTACTGCCAGACAATCAGAGCGGGTCAAAGTTCTTTTGCTTACTTTTCCCCTTTGGGGACGTACTCCACTAAGATTTTGCTCCGCAAAATCAAGTGTCGTTCCAGCCTTTCAAGGAAAGTATGTTATTTGTTCTGGAAGTGCTTTTCTTTGCGCTTCTCCAGGAAGGCGCCCATGCCCTCCTTCTGGTCCTCGGTGGCGAAGCACATGGCGAAGAGCTCGTTCTCCAGGGCGATGCCGTCGTCAATGTCCATCTGCATCCCCCGGTCGATGCAGGCCTTGGAGTATTTCACGGCGATGGGGGCGTTGGCGGTAAAGGATTTCGCCATGGCAACGGCGGAATCCAGCAGAGCTTCGGGGGCGTAGACCTCGTTCACCAGGCCGATGGCCTTGGCCTCCTCCGCGCCGATGACCTTGCCGGAGAAGATCAGCTCCTTGGCCTTGGCAATCCCCACACGGCGGGGGAGCCGCTGGGTGCCGGAGAATCCGGGGGTAATCCCCAGGCCCACCTCGGGCTGGCCGAATTTCGCGCCGCCCTTGCCCTCGGCGTTGGGGCCCGCGGCCAGGATGATGTCGCAGCTCATGGCAATCTCACAGCCGCCGCCCAGGGCGAAGCCGTTCACCGCGGCAATGGTGGGAATTTCCAGCTTCTCAATCCGGCGGAACAGGGCGCTGCCCCGCTGGCCCCACTTGCGGCCCTGTCCAACGTCCATGGGCTTCTGCTCGCCGATGTCCGCCCCGGCCACGAAGGAGCGGCCCTCGCCGGTGAGGATGAAGGCCCGGAGCTCTCCGTCCTTCTCCACCTCGCCGATCAGCGCCTCCAGGTCGGAAATCACCTGAGAATTCAGGGCGTTCAGCGCCTCAGGACGGTTGATGGTGGCGATCCCGATGTTGTCTTTCTTTTCATAACGAATGGTCTGATACATGTTGGGTTCCTCCTTCATTATTTCGGGGACGGCCCCGTTTTGTCCGACGTTTATTATAGCAAGTTCCGTGCCAATTCTGCAAGCCGCAGTTTCTGCCGCAACGGCCAGTTTCCTGTTCAGAATGCCAAAAAAACGGAGGTCATTTTCTACGTTTGGACGGGGGCTCTCCTCCGAAATTTGGAACATCTATTCATTTTTGAATACACGTTTCCAACAGAGAACGCAAGACAGCCCGTGACGGCTTTGTGAAAATCGTAGGTCTGGGGACGGGCTTTCTGTAAAAACCGTGCAGTGAGAGGATGACTGAGCTCCAGGTTATTCAATATCGAATAGAACTTATTCAATATTGAATAGATTCTGGCAGCTGCCTTCCCGCTCTCCGTGTTGGACCCAAAAAATTTTTTCTTTTTTTGAAGAATCCGGACGCGCCGTTTCGTATGATGGGTGTCGGAGGACAGAGGGCTGCCGGAAACGCATTCCGGCGGGCCCAAGGAGGGGGTGGTGAGACGGCGTGGCTGTGATGACAAGGGATCGGTTTACCGAGCTGGTCCTGCAATATGAGCGGCTGGTGTACACCGTCTGCTTTCAGTTGGTCCGGGAGCCGGGGGCGGCGGAGGACCTGACCCAGGAAACCTTCCTCTCCGCCTACATCCACCGGGAAAGCATGCCGGAGGGCTACGAGCGGCAGTGGCTCAGCCGCATTGCCGCCAACAAGGCCAAGGACCACCTCCAAAGCGCCTGGAACCGCCGGACGGTGCTCCCGGGGGAGGAAGAGCTGGCCCGGGGCCTGGCTCCGCCCGCTGAGGAAGCCGTGCTCCGCAAGAGCGGGGAAGCGGAAATTCTGCGGTCCATCCGGGAGCTGAAGGAGCCTTACCGGCAGGTGTGCCGTCTGTGCCTGCTGGAGGAGCGGAGTCCGGAGGAGGCCGCCCTGGCATTGGGCCGGCCGGTGAAGACCGTTTATACACAGCTTTCCCGGGGGAAAAAGCTCCTGCGGGAGGCACTGGAAAGGAGTGGAAGGCATGGTATTCCGTGAGGACGGGCATTTGAGCCGGGAGGCCCTGGCGGCCCTGGCGCGAAACGAGGACCGCTTCGGCGAGCTGGAGCGGCTGGAGATCGCGGAGCACCTGGCGTTCTGCGACGACTGTTTACAAAGGTATACCCTGGCCCTGGAGGACGGGGCCCTGCTGGTCCCGGAGCGGTCCTGTCAAAAGGCCCTTTGGGCCCGGATCCGGAGCCGGGCCCTCCGGCTGGCCGTCAGCCGGTACGCCACCGCCGTGGCCGCCGTCACCCTGGCTCTGACGGTCCTGTGGGGCGGGGAGCGGGTGGAGTTCACCCGGCCCGCTTTTCCGGAGGACCGGCCCAGCATCTCCCGGCGGCTCACCGGACTGACCGGGGACATCAGCGATTCCCTGCGGGAAACCGTGGGGGGCGTCTCAGATTTCTTTGACGGGCTTAACACCCGCCGCATGATAGAAGGAGGAAACAAGGCATGAGAGCCATTAAAAAAATGTTGTGGGGCTGCTGGTACCTGATCTGGTCCTGCGTCCCGGGCTGCGGGCAGATGTGCCTGGGCTACATGAAGCGGGGCATCTCCCAGATGATTATCTTCTGCGCTCTGACTTTTATCGCGGTCTTCCTGGAGATGGGGGCGCTGACAGTGCTGGTGGCGCCCCTGTGGGCCTATTCGTTCTTTGACAGCTTCAACCTCCGCCGCCAGCTCCGGAACGGCGGGGCCCCGGAGGATGAGTTTCTGTTCGGCCTTTCCGACATGGACGCCCGGAAGCTCAGCCGCATTCTCGCCCGCCGGGGGAGCCTCATCGGCTGGCTGCTGGTGGCGGTGGGGCTGTACAGCCTCTATATGATCCTGGCCCGGAATATCCTGTACCCCCTGCGCGAAAGCTTCCCCATCTTCGACTGGCTCTACGATCTTCTGGTCTGGGATATGCCCCGGATTCTGGGCACGGTGTTGATTGTGGCCCTGGGCATTTGGTTCATCAAGGGGCCCAAGGCCCCCAACGATCGCGATTCCTATGACGGCCCCTCTTATACCCCTCCCAGGGACCCTGTGAAGCCGCCCAAAATGAAAGCGACCCCCTGGACGGAGGCGGAGGAGCAGTTTCACCAGGAGCCGGAGCCCCAGGCCCCGGAAGTCCCGGAAGAGCCTGTGGAGCCCACTCCTGTGACTCTGGAGTGGAAGTCGGAATTCAACGTGGAGAAGTACGAAAAGGAGCTTCAGGAAAGACAGGGGGCGGACCATGACGGCCAGTGAGACTACCGCCGCCCACCCCCAGCGCCGGGTGGGGACTTTTACCCTGGGTATGGTCCTGGTGGCGGCGGGGATCGGAATGCTGCTTTCCCTGCTGTGGCCCCAGATGGAAATCGGCTGGCTGCTGAAAGCGTCGCCTCTGATCCTGATCGCCCTGGGAGTGGAGACGCTGCTGTCCGCCCGGGGCGGCGGGAAGGTCAAGTACGACTGGCTGGGGATGCTGCTGTGCTTCCTCCTGGTGGGGGCGGGACTGGTGTTCTACGCCGCCGCCTGGGCCTATGAGAACGGGGAGTATTTCCAGGCCTGCGACTGCTCCCGCTACGCCAATGAAACCAGCTACCGGATGAGCTACGACTACTTTAACGGCTTTGACTCCCACACCCTCCGCCTGGAAAAGGGGGACGCGCTGGCAGGCCGTATTGAAACCTACAGCGGCTGGCTGGAGGTGGAGGTCAGCGATGAGGACGGGGAAACTATACTGGAGGGGTCCCCGCTGAATGGGGACCAGTCCGTGGAGATCGCCAAAACGGGGGACTATACGGTCCTGGTTCATGGGCGAAAGGCCGGCGGGGAATTTACTTTTGAACGTGTTCCGGCGGGCGGCGGCCTGCCGGAGGAGGTCCTTCCGGCGGACCCGGGAAACCCGGAAGAAACAGCTTAAACTAAAAAGAGCGCTTTATGGGGCCTGGTCCCCTGTCCGGGCCATTTCCGAACGGAGGGAAATGGTCTGGCCAGAGGGGGCAGGCCCCACAGGTCTTTTTTTGAATCAAATGAGATCGGGCGGACCCTCCCGCCCTTCCCGGCCCTCCACTTTCCGCTCCAGGGTGACCACCGCGCCCACGACGACTCCCACGCTGATATTGAGGGACTGCGCCGCCAGACGCCAGCCCTCCTTGGCGTATTGGTTCAGGGTCTTCTCCATTTCCCGAACCGTCAGGGACAGGACCTTGTATTCGTACATACCGTTCGCTCCTTTTTAATCCATAGTTTCTGTGAATATAATATAAGCGGCCTTCATCTTCTTTTCCCCAGCCGGATGCACTCCAGGGTGTAGGTCACTTGGAGGACCCCCCAGACCAGGAGCAAGACAAAGGCGGGCAGGAGGCTGATTTTAAAAACCAGGCTCAAGATCACCAGCACCAGCCAGAGGCCCATGCAGAACCGGCCGGTGACCATGTAGGCCCGGTAGCAGGCCTGGCCGATCTGGCGGCGCTCGGACTCGTCGCAGCTGTCCAGCCACTTCTTCTGGAACTTGCTGTCGTAAACGCTGCCGTGTTTCTCCGGGTTCATCCGCCGCTCCAGGTCTACGGTCTTTTGCTGGGCAAAGATCACCAGGCCGCAGGACAGCAAAAACACGCCCACCGTGGCCAGAGCGCTGATGTCCCCGTCCAGCGCATAGATGCAGAAGGCGGCCAGGAAAAACAAATTCAGCAGAAGCTGAACCGCGCTGAAGAGCAGGACCCAGCTCAAGGTCATGTCGATGGACTCGGACGTTTCGTCCTCGTCCCCGCCGTCCCAGACGGCGAACTTCTTCGCGGCGGAGCGGTAAAGGAGAAAGCAGGTCCCCAGGGTCAGGACAGAGGTGACGGGAATGCCCCAGGGGGTAATGGCCGCCAGGACGGCGTTTATCCCCTCCGCCAGGGCGGCGGCCTCCAGGCCGAGCACTCGGGTGCAGCCAATGACAAAGCCCATCACGCCGCCGGCAAGCAGCGACCCCAGCATGGTCAGGGCAAATTTGGGCAGGGCCTTCCGGTTCTCGCTTTTCTCATTCATGGGATTCGTCCTCCTGATAGGTAAAAATGTCTTCGACCCGCACGCCGCAGATCTTCGCCAGCTTCAAAGCCAGCGTTACGGATGGGGAGTAATCCCCCCGCTCAATTTGGCTGATGGTCTGACGGGAGACTCCCGCAAGGCTTCCCAGCTCCTGCTGGTTCACTCCCAGGCGGGCCCGGTGTTCCTTCAGCCGGTTCAACAAGGGCATACACTGGCCTCCTCTCTCTTGACAACTCCGGTTGTCGAATTGACAAGTATCCTTGTCAATTTTAGGATAGCACTGACAAGGAAAGTTGTCAAGAGTAAATTGAAAAAACCCTCCGAAATCATTCGGAGGGTTTTTGCGCTCAGGGGTCCCGCCATTTTTTCGCAGGGATGCTTCGGGCCCTCAGCCGGTCCTTGACGAAGTCCCGGAACAGGGCGTACAGCACGGAGCAGAGGGGAATGAAAAACAGCATTCCGGCGATACCCATCAGCTTGCCGCCCAAGGTCACAGCAGCCAGGACCCAGATGGAGGGCAGACCCACGGAGCCGCCCACCACGTGGGGGTAGATCAGGTTGCCCTCAATTTGCTGGAGCACCAGGAAGAGGACCACAAACCCCACCGCCTGCCAGGGGTTCATAACCGCGATGAGCAGGGCCCCCACCACGCAGCCGATGAAGGCCCCCACCACGGGGATCAGGGCCGTCAGGGCGATGAGGACTCCCACCAGCAGGGCATAGGGCATCCGGAATATGGTCATGGCCACCACAAATAATGTACCCAGAATCACCGCCTCCACGCATTGGCCGGAGAGGAAGCTGGAGAAGGTGCGGTTCGAAAGGCGGAGCACCTCCAGGGTTTTGTCCGCCCAGGATTCGGGGAGGAGCGCATAGAGGACCTGACGGCCTTGGCGGGCCAGGCGCTCCTTCTGCATCAGCACATAGAAGGAGAAAATCAGGCCGATGACAAAGGTGCTGACCCCGCTGACTACCCCGGCCATGAGGACGCCGCCGGAGGACACCAGGCCGCCGCCCCAGTCCCGGACCAGGGAGACGGCCTTCTCCGACAAGGCCTTCCAGTCGAATTGCAGGTCCGCCGCCAGGGTTTCCAGCTGAGGGAGCCAGGTTTCCAGGGCCGCCAGCTGTTCCTGGACCCGCTGGATGGCGGCGGGGAGCTGGCCCGTGATGGAACGGACCGCATCCCCGACGCCGGGGCTGATGACACAGGCCGCCAGGGTCACTACGCCGCTCACGGCGGCCAACGTCAGAATCAGGGCCAGGGGCCGGCGAAAGGGCTTCCAGCGTTTCCCCTTGGGAAGGCAGGTTTCAACGGCCCGCATGGGGACATTCAGAATAAAGGCGATGGCTCCGCCCGCCAAGAAGGGGGACAGGATGCCCAGCACCCACCGAAGGGCCCCCGCCACGGCGGGGAGATCTTGCAGGGCGCAGAAGAAGGCCACGCCGCCGCAGACCACCAGCAGGCGCTGCTTGATTTGATCCCGGTTCCAATCCATGGCTCAGCTCCGGCGGCAGGCTTCCGCCATCTTGAGGTAACCCTCGGCGGAGCGGCGGTTGGATTCAATTTCCTCTTCCGTCAGGGGGCGGACCACCCTGGCGGGGCTCCCCAGGATCATGGACCCGGCGGGGGCGTCCATCTTTCCCGTGACCAGGGCCCCGGCGCCGACGATGCAGCCGTCCCCGATGTTCGCCCCGTTGAGGACGACGGCCCCCATGCCGATGAGGACGTTGTCCCCCACGGTGCAGCCGTGGACAATGGCCCCGTGGCCGATCGTGCAGCCCGCGCCCACGCGGGTTTCCTCGTGGAGAACGGCGCAGTCCTGGATGTTGGTGTTTTCCCCCACGGTAATGGCCCCGTCGTCTCCTCGGAGAACGGCGTTGTACCAGATGCTTACGCCTCTGCCCAACGTCACGTCGCCGCTGACCTTGGCCCCCTCGCAGATCAGGACATCGGGGGTTGTCTCTTTCAGTTTATAAGCCATGGTGATTTCCTCTTTTCCGAATATGTGATTGGCCGGGTTTCTCCTCTTGCGGAAGGGCGGTTCCGGAGAAAAGGCCTGACCTGGAGGGCGGCTCCCCACAGGATGTTCCGCCGGCAGCAGGGGCTTGGGACCCTTCCGCTCCCTCTGGGATTGGATTGCGGAGCCCGGCCTCCTGAGCGGGCCATTTCCCCGGCCGGCTGGGCCCTGTTTTAAAAAAGGCGGGATGCCGGATGGAGGCAGATTTTTTCGTTGGACAAGGCGATTGGCCCCAGGAATCCCGGCGGGTTTCAAGTCCCATCAACGCGGCCCCGGCGGAAGAAGACGCGCCGGGACGGCGTTTTGCTTTTTTTACAGGGCCTAAAATTCAGGCGAGAAATTGCCGTCCACGAAAATCGGGACCTCTTTCCCCTCCCGGGTGGTTCCCATAATGGAGAGGTCCGCCGTGCCGATCATAAAGTCCACATGGGTAATGGAATCGTTGAGGCCCCGGGCCTTCAGCTCGTCCTTCGTCATCCGCTGACCCCCCTCCAGACAGGGATACGCCTCGCCGAAGGCGATGTGGCAGGCGGCGTTCTCATCAAAGAGAGTGTTGTAGAACAGAAGGCCCTGGTTGGAGATGGGGCTGTCGTAAGGCACCAGCGCCGCCTCTCCAAAATAGGCCGCGCCCTCGTCCACGGAGACGGCGGCCTTCAGGGTTTCCTCTCCCTGCTCCGCGTGGACCTCCACAATTTTTCCCTCTCTCACGACAAAGTGGAATTTGTCAATGACGTTTCCGTCGTGAACCAGGGGCAAAGAGGCGTATACCACGCCATTGGCTCCGGTCTTCAGGGGGGAGGTGAAAATTTCCTCCGTGGGGATATTGGCGATATAGCTCCGGCCGGACAGGGTGCGATCCCCGCCGCTCTCCCAAATGTGGCCCTCAGGCAGCTCTACGGTCAAATCCGTGCCCAGGGAATTGGTATAGTGAAGGGACTTCAAACGCAGGGCGTTCAGCTTTTCCAGGCGGCGGTCCAGGGTGGCCAGGTGTTCCTGCCAGCGGTCCACGGCCTTGCCGTCCCCGGTGACACGGACGGCTTTGAAAATCGCGTCCCAGAGGGAGGAGACGGCCTCTGCCTCCCCCTGGTCCGGAAACACCCGCACCGCCCAGGAGGGAATCGGGATGGAGGCGATGCACCAGGGGAAGCCGCCGCACATCTGGAGGCGGTCGAAATCCTTCAACGCTTTCCCGCTGGCCTGCTGGGCACGGATGATGCGCTGTCCGTCCACGCCCTTCAGGTTCTCCGGGTCCGCGGCGGAAATGGCGAGATAGGCCGCGCCCTCCAAGGCCTGATCGTTGAAGAAGTGCCGCCGCCAGAGGGGCACCGTGTCGAAAACCTCTTCGCCGGCGTGGAGGTACTTCATCCGGGTCATGGCGTCGTCGGTCCAATTCATGACCACTTCGCAGCAGCCGGCGTCATAAGCCTCCTGGGCGCAGAGGCGGGCAAAATAAGCGCACTCCACCGGGGAGGAGATCACCATCCGCTGGCCGGGATAGGGGTTCAGGCCCACCCGAACCAGAAGGCGGGCATATTCACGCAGTTTTTCTTCCATTTGCAGAGTCCTTCCTTTCCGTTCCTATGGAAATATTATGTGCGATTATAGCGCGTTTTAACGGGGAAGTAAAGGCGGAAGGGGCGGGATTCAAAAATCGTTTACGAATTTTCCGTCAGAGGAAACGGGAGAGGCTTCAGCCTCTCCCGTTCAGACTGTCAAAAAACATGGAAATCTGATTTTACGGGAAGGAAGGGTTTCCCGCGCTATTTCAATTATTCGATTTCAGGACTTTGAAAAAGTCCTGAAATCGTAAGCAGCTTGTCGAAAAGACTTTTCGACAAGCTGAAGGGAGAGGCTGAAGCCTCTCCCTTTTTAATGCGGCTTTATGGCGCTCTCCGGCTCTACCGGATGAAGCGGTACAGATACACCGCGAAGTCCGCCCGGGTGGCGATGTTCTGCGGGTTCAAGCGGCCGTCGCCAATCCCGGTGACGATGCCCTGGTTGATGGCCCAGGACATGGGCGTCCGCGCATAGGGGGACAGGGAGCCGCTGTCACGGTAGAGGGCGAGATTTGCCGTGGGGGCCGCCAGGTTCATGCCGCGATAACCGGCGTAACGGTACAGCATGGCAATCATCTGCTGCGTGCTCAGGGGCGAGTAGGGATTGGTTCCATCGGTAATCCCGGCGCTCATAGCCCACTCGCGGGCGGCCCACATGTCGGCGGGCTGCGCCCCGGCCAGACGGGCCAGGACCATCCACAGCTCCTGGCGGGTGGTGGCGGCATAGGGGCGGAAAGAGCCGTCGAAATAACCGCTCATAATGCCGCCGTCACGGGCCCAGGCGATCTCGGAGGCCGCCCAGTGATTCTTGGAAACATCGCTGAAGACATAGCCGGAGGCGGGCGTAGAGGCGATGATGGGAAGCACCACCGCGAGATGCTCGTCGACCAGGCTCCGGCGGGGTACATTGCCCACGGGAACATAATATCCGCCGTATCCGTCGGAGACGTATCCGTAGGGCGTGCCGTTATCCGTGACCACAAAATCGCTGAATCCCGTCAAGGTGAAGCGGATTCTCCCGCCGTAAACCTCGGGGGTGATGACGGTGGGAACGTTGGAGTTGTGATAGTGCAGCACCTTGACATAGCCGGCGCTGATGTCGGAGGGCAGCGGCATCGAAACCACCACCGGGACATCCAGGCTGGAGGCGTTGTCCACCCCGGTCAGCGTCATGCTGAACTGATAGCCGTGGCCTGCGTAACGGCTCTGGGAGGGGCCGTCCACCACCAGGCGCACCGTGCTGCCCGTCCGGGAGGCGTTGAAGGCCGCGCCGGTGATCTGGACGCCGCCGCCGGAGCGGATGGCGCTGGGTACGTCGCTCCGGTCCGTGCTGACGCTGACGTCGACATTGTTGGCGGACTTCACCGCCCGCTCCAGCCTCTCAAAGCTCTCCAGGGCGGAGCTGCTGCTCATCAAATTGTTTTGCAGATTATTGTGGTTGCTGTTCCGCAGAATCCGGATAGCCTCAGCCGCGCTGTAGCGGCCCCCCACCTGAGAGGCGTAGGGGATGCCGTAGGAGTTGGTGTCGGGAGTGTTGTTGGGGTAGTAGTGGCCGGGATACCAGTAGTCGTAGTCGTAATCGTGATCGTAGTAGCGGTTATACACCCGGGTGCTGTCATAGACGGCATGGTCGTCGTGGAGATAGACGGCGACGGTGTAATAGCTGTCGTTCAGATAGTGGGAAAAATCCACCGTGTAGCTGAAATAACCGGAGGAGGACCTGACGGGGCGCACGTCGGCGACACGCCGGTCGCTGTCCACGTAGATGTCAAACCCGGTGCCCTCCGGCATGTTGGAGTACCAGGTCAAGGAGATGGAGTAGGTGTTCAGGTAGACGCTGGAGATGTCCACCGTGCCGGAGGGGGAGGGGACCGCCGGCCGCTCATAGCCGCAGGCCGCGCACTTGTTGTCCGAGCCAAAGCTGTGATTCTGCCGGACGCCGGCCGTCCCGCAGTCCGCGCAGGTATACTCATGCTGCGTGTCGTTGACCAGCGTGAAGCCGGAGGCGGGAGCGGTATGGCCCTTGGCCTGAATCACCGTCTTCGCCAGCGTGATCTCATAGCCGCCGGCCGCGTCGGAGAAATATTTGCCGCAGGTGCAGGTGTAATACGCCTTGTTTCCGGCCGCAGTGCAGGTGGCATCCTTGGCCTCGACCAGCGTGAGCGCATGGGTATGAGGTGCGCCGGGAGTGGCGGGAGGTGTGGTGGGGGGCGTGGTGGTCCCGGTGTTCTGGCTCAAGCAGCCGGTTTTATGCGCAGCCGTGGCGGGACAACCCGTCTCCTTGGTACAAGTCTCAATACAGCCGGGCTTATGCGTATTGGCTGTGCAGGCCCCCTCGTTCGTGGCGGACTTGCAGGCCTCCGGGCACGCGTCGTCGTGGGTGGATGCGGGACAGCCCGACTGCTTCGTGCAGCCCGCCGCCGCGGCGCCGGCGTCCGCGGCAGAGGGGGGATTGACCGTGGAATCATCGGAGGGGGAATTGGCGGGAACCGTGGAAACAGGGGTGGATTCCTCCGCCCCCGGCGGCTCCGGGAGCTCCTCCGCGGCGAAGGCGGCGGTGGGCAGCAGCGTGACGGCCATGACGAAAACCAGGGCCAGAGACAACAGCTTCTTCTTCATAACAGTTCTCTCCTTCATTTTTTTCGCGCCGCCGGTTCGCTTCCGCCCGACTGCCGCGTTTATTCACTCCTATTATATACCACAGTGTACAAAAATTACAAGATGTATTTGCCGCATTTTGCCAGAATCTGTGGAAAACTTGTGGAAAACTTTTGTCCTCAAACCTCTACCGCCTGCCCGGGGGACAGAAAATACAGCACCCGGCGGGTCACCGGACGGCCCAGAACCCGGGCCAGCGCCAGGCTGTAGGCCTCCAGCTGGGGGCGGTAGCGCTCCGTCCGGGCCGCAATTTCCGGGGGCGCAAACACGTGATCCGTCTTGAAGTCCACAATGGTCAGGCCCGCTTCCGTCTCAAAGCAAAGATCCGCGACGCCCTGCAAGAGGATGGCATCCTCTTCCGCCGCCTGAGCGTCATACTCCCTGGCGGAAACCAGGAGCGTGAAGCGGTACTCCCGAAGGAGCCGCCTCCCCGCCGCTTCCGCCGTTCGGAGCTCCTCCGCCAGGGGGGAGGCCAGAAGGCGCCGCAGGGCCGGGACATCCACCGCCTGAACCTGCTGGGGCGTGAGGAGATCCTTTTCCCCCAAGGCGGCAATCTGAGCGGAGACGTCCGGGTCTGCGAAATTCAGGTATTGGAGGACCAGGTGGGTGGCGGAGCCCTGTTCCGCCGGGGTAAGGCCCTTCCGCTCCCGGCGGAACTTGGGCTGGGAAAGAGGACGCAGATAGGGGGTGTGGGCGGCATTCTCCGCGATCTCCTGGTCCAGGAGGCGGCCTTTCAGCTGGGTGGCCGTCAGCTTGGCGGGGAGGGCGCTCTCCCGGCGGTAGGGGTATTCAAAGGCCAGGAGGGCGGGATCAAAGGGGACTTCGGCCCCGCCCTCTTCTCCGGAGAGGCCGGGAGGGGCCGGGCGGTCCCGGTAGTCCCCGCTGTCGTGAATCTGAATTTCCCAGGGAGCGCCGGGACAGGAAACCACCGGGACCTCCGCCCCCGCCAGAGCCCGGAGAGGCTCCGCCTCCGGACGGCACAGCAGCACCAACGCCAGCCACTCGCCAAACGTCCGGCAGGCGGCCACGGCCTCCGGCGCGGCGGGAAGGGAGGCGGAGGCCGCCAGACGCTGGAGGCGGGTTTCCGCAAAGTAAAGGGAGCCGATCAGGATGAGCTTTTCCTTGGGGCGGGTGAGGCCCACGTAGAGAACCCGCTGCTCCTCCGCCAGATTCTCCCGGCGGAGGGTTTCCTCAATGGCCGCGCGGACCAGGGTGGGATAGCGGATTTTCCGCTCCAGATCCACCCGGCGGGGACCCAGGCCCAGGGCGGGGTGGACCAGAACGGGAGAGTCGAAGTCCTGACGGGAGAACGCGTGGTCCAGGTCCGCCAGTATTACAATCGGAAACTCCAGGCCCTTGGATTTATGAATGCTCATCAGGCGGACGCCGCCCGCAGCGAAGCCGGAGACGGTATCCGGGGCCTTTCCGGCCTCCAGCAGGCGGCGGAGCTGGGTGACAAAGGCAAAAAGGCCGCGGCAGCCGCCGGACTCGAACGTTTCCGCCTGCCGGGCCAGGGCGATCAGATTTTCCCGGCGCTCCAGGCCGCCCGCCATCGCGCCGTAGAGGCCCAGCAGATTCAGGGTATTGTAGATATGCCAGAGGAGGCGGTGGACGCTCATGTCCCGGGCGGCAAGGCGGAAGGCGTTCAGGGTTTCCAAAAAGGCGGCGCAGTCCGGCTCTTCTGAGGAGGCCACGGCATCGTAAAAATCGCCGTCCGGGGCGGAGGAGCGAATCTCCGCCAGGCGGTCCGGGGTGAAGCCGAACATGGGGGAACGGAGAACGGAGATCAAGGGCACATCCTGCCGGGGGTTGTCGATGAGCTCCAGGAGGGAGACGGCGGTGGATACCTCCATGGTTTCAAAAAAGCCGGTTTCCTCCTGGAAGGAGCAGGGAATGTCCCGCTCCGCCAGAGCCGCGGCAAAGGCCGCCGTGCGGCTGCCGGGAGAGCGCATGAGGATGACGATGTCCTCCGGCTTGCAGGGGCGGAGGGAACCGTCTGGGTCCGTGACGGGATAGCCCTCGTCCAAAAGCTGCCGGATGCGGCGGGCGGTGAACCGGGCCTCGGCGGTGAGCTTTTTCACCGGATGCGGATCTTCCGCCGATTTTTGACGGGCGGTGAGGAGATGGAACTCCGTTTGGCAGTCCGTCCGGGGGGGATAGTAGGCCGCGCCGAAATGGAGGGCCGCGTCGCCGTTATATTCCAGTCCCCCCATTTCGGCAGAGAGTATGTTCTCAAAGACAAAATTCACCGTGTCCAAAATTTCCCGGCGGGAGCGGAAATTTTGAGAGAGGACCAGTTTGCGGTCCTCGCCTTCCGCCGCTTCGCCGCAGGGCTTGAACGCGTCGTATTTTGCCAGGAAAATCGTGGGGTCCGCCAGGCGGAAGCGGTAGATGCTCTGCTTTACATCCCCCACGGTGAAAAGGTTTTTCCCCTCTTTGGAAACGGCCCGGAAGATGGCGTTTTGGACCTCGTTGGTGTCCTGGTACTCGTCCACCAGGATTTCAGCGTAGCGGGCGGAAACCTGCCCGCCCAGCTCCGTGGGCGTTCCGTCGGGTTTTACCAGAAGGGTCAGGGCCAGGTGTTCCTGATCCGAGAAGTCGGCGGCGTTCAGCCGGAGTTTTTCCGCCCGGAAGGCGGCGGAAAAATCCGCCGTCAAATCCAGCAGGGCCAGCATGGCGGGGGCCACGGCCTGGAGGTCCTCCAGGGCCTCTTCCCCAGTGATGTCCAGCCAGGAGCGGAGGGCTTTCAGGCCGGACTTCGCACCCTCCCAGGCCTGTTTCAGGGAAACCACCAGGGGATCGTCCTTCCGGCCCTTGGGCGTGACGAGCCGGGGAAAGGGAACGGAGGCCGATCGCTCCCGGGCGGAGGCCCAGTCCGGAGCCTCGCTCAGGGCATAAAAGCCCCGGGAAGACTCCAGAAATTTCGCGCCGTAGCCGGAGGTGAGGCCGGGATCTCCCTCCGTCCGCTCCGCCCCCCGGCGAAGCTGGCCCGCCCAGTGGGCGGCCCGGCGGCGGACGGAGTCCAAAAGGGCCTGGGCATAGGGCGTGGCGTCAAAGCTGGAGGCGGGGAGCTCCCAGGCGGCGCGGCTTTGATACAGCCAGTTCTCCGGAGAGGCATGGCTTTGGAGCTTGTCATAAAACTCCAGAACCAGCTCCACCAGGGCGCTGTCGTCCCGGCCCGCCCCCAGAGTGTCCGCCAGCTGTTCGCCGCCGGGTGTAAGGGTTTCGTAAAAGCCGGAGAGAACCCGGTCCAGAACGCGGCGGCGGATGAGAAGGGCCTCGCTGTCGTCCAGGCAGCGGAAATCCGGCGTGAGGGCGTGCTTGTCCTCCTCCCGGGCCAGGAGATGGGCATTCTCCCGGAGGAGGGCGGTGCAGAAGGCGTCCACCGTCTTGATCTCCGCCTGGTAGACCCGGAGGAGCTGGCGGCGGAGGTGGGCGTTGGACGGGTCCTCTCCCACGCGGCGGGAGAGCCCGGCGGCAATCTTGCCCCGGAGCTCCGCGGCGGCGGCCCGGGTGTAGGTGATGATGAGGAAGTCGTCTATGTTGTACCGCTCCTCCGTCACATAGCGGAAGAGGCGGTCCACCAGGACCCGGGTCTTTCCGGACCCGGCGGCGGCGGAAACCAGAAGGCTTCCCCCCCGGTTCTCCACGGCGGAGCGCTGCTGGGGCGTGAGGGTGACGGCCATGTCAGTCCGCCTCCTTTTCTTCAATTTCCCTCCAGAACTCCTCCGGCTTCACCGGGAGGATGTAGTTCAGGCGGTCGCCGTCCCGGCCGTCCTGGAAGTGGCAGGCGGGGGCCCAGCCGCAGTACCGGCAGGGGCTGTCCTCCTCCGTGTGGCAGCAGGGGTCCGCGTCGATGTTGCCCTGGCGGATCTCCCGGGCGATGTCGTGAAGAAGGGACTCCACATACCGCCCCAGCTTGCCCAGCTGGGCGGCGGAGGCAAGGCTCCCGGAGAGGTCCCCGCTTTTGTTCACCCGGAGGGGGAGGTAGCGGGGCTCGGTGAGCGCATCGTGCTCCATGGCCTGGAGAACCTGGGGCTCCGCCAGGAGGAGGCCGGAGCGGCGCAGCTGCTTCTCCCGCTCGGCTTGCAGTTTCTCCGGAGGGATGTTCCGCCGGACAGAGAGGATGCCGTCCCGGGCGGGGAGGTAGAGCACCCCGGCGGGTTCGATCCCGGCGCCGAAGCGGGCGGCGCCGGTCTTTTGGAGGGTAAAGAGGTAGAGGAGCATCTGGATATCCAGGCCCATGCGGACCGCAGAGAGGTCGAAAGACTTTTTGCCGGATTTGTAGTCCACCACCCGGAGATAGAGCTTCCCGTCCTTCAGCCAGCCGTCCACCCGGTCCACCTTGCCCCCCACCCGGAGCTCGCCGTCAGGCTCGGAGATGACCACGGCGGGGAGATCCGCGTCCCGGCCGTCCCCAAAGGAAAGCTCAAAGGCCAGGGGAACAAAATCGGAGCAGCGGAGTTCCTCCGCCGCCTGGTCCACCACGGCGTAGGCAGTGCTGCGCAGGCGGGCGAAGAGGTAGCGGAAGCGGGCGTTCCGGTTTTGGAAATTCCGGAGCTCCTGCCGGACATACTCGTCGATGTACTTACGGGTCAGGGCGTGGAGGGTTTCCTGGTCCGCCTGGGCAAAGCCCCCCAGGGCTTGGACATCCCGGGTGACCCGCTCCAGGAGGAAGTGAAGGAACGTCCCGATCTGGGGAGCGTCAAAGGCGGCGGGCGTCCGGGGCTTCGCCTTGAGGCCGTACTCCATAAAGTAGGCGAAGTGGCAGGTGCGAATCCGCTCCAGCCGGGAAGCGGTCATTCCCATCCGCTCCCCATACAGGGCCCGGACGGCCCGGGGAGACAGGGAACCCCGGGTCTGAGACGCGGCCCGAGCCATGGCCGCCAGGCGGGGGCGGAACGCGGGTATGTCCTCCAGCTGCCGCCAGAGCGCCCCGTTGGGAACGGCGGCCTCCAGGGCCGGGAGAGGAGCCGTCAGGCGGTAGGGGCGGGAGGAGGGCTCCCGTTCCACCCGGAGGGCGGGGAACAGGGCCAAAAGGCGGTCCACCACAAAGGCGGGGCGGAGCTCCGCCCCGGAGATGTCGGCGGCCGGCCAACTCACCGTCAAGCCCTTGGTGGGCTGGGCCAGGGCGGCGTACAAATTCTGAAGCTCAATGCCCATCTGGTCCATTCCGGTGGGGGCCAGCTCAACGCCGCGCCGGGCCAGCTCGCTCCGGTCGTCCTCGTTTAAAATGCCGCCCCCCTGGCCGGGGGCGGGGAGGACATGGTCGTTGACCCCCAGGAGGAACAAGTATTGGGCGGTGTGGCGGTCATTCCGGGCTACGCCGGAAACCTGAACCTGGTCCAGGGAGACGGGAATGGTGCCCACGCTGTACTCTGTCAGCACCTGGCGGAACAATCGGGTGAACTCCTCCAGCTCCATGGGCTCCTCCCCCAGGATCTCCACAAACTGATCCAGCACGCCGCAGAGAATCTCCCAGAGCTGGGCGGTTTCCTCCGCGTCCTGGAGGCGGCCCGCCTGAGCCTGGGATTTCATCTGGGCCTCCAGGGCGTCCTGGAGGCCCAGCTCTTCCATAAAGCCGTAAAGAGCGTTGACCTTTCCGGCGGCGGTTTCGCCGGTCTTCAGGCCCTCTGCCAGGCGGGAGAGCGGAGCCTGTACCCGGCGGCGGAGGGCGTTTACCCGGGCCAGGCGGGCTTCCCGGGAGGGAGTCCAGGGCGCCCCGTAGCCGTCTGGGTTCTCCGCCCAGTCCACGTCCCGGAGCCACATGCCGCCATGGACCTCCCACTTGAGGACGTAATTTTCCAACTGGTCGCATTCCTCCGGGGTCAGGCCCGCCAGCCCCGTTTTCAGCCAGCGGAACATATCGTCGTACTCACAGCCCCCGCCCAGGGAGGCCAGGACGCCGGTGAGCAGGCTGAGAACCGGCTTTTCCAGAATGTCGCTGCGGCGGCTGAGGTAGGCGGGGATCTGCCAGCGCTCGAAGACCGTCTCAATGACGGATTCGTAGGTTTCGATGTTCCGGGCGGCTACCGTGATGTCCCGGCAGCGGCACTTCCCCTCCGCCAGCAGGCGGCGGATGGCGGCCGCGGTCTGCTCCACCTCGGAGAACACCGTGTCCGCCTGAAGGAGCTTGATCTGGGAGGAATCTCCATCATAGGGGAGGGACTCGCCGAAAAAATGGCGCTCCAGATGGCCCAGGGCGGAGCCGTCCCGGGCGGTGAGGTTCTCGATTTTCACGGATTTGCCCTCCCGCTCCGCCAGACGGTGGAGGCGGTCCAGAGTGCGGAGGGAAGCTTCAAAAATCTCCTCGCGGCTGGCGGGCTCTCCCAGAAGAGTGACGGTAAGGCTGTGGGCCTGCCGGAGGAGGATGGAGAGGCAGCGGCGCTCCTGGGCGGTAAAATAGGTGAAGCCGTCAATGTAGATATCCTTATCCAGGGCATAGCCCGACGCCTCCAGGCTGTCGCAGAGCTTGGTCATCCGGTCCCTGGCGTCCAGACCGGGGCGGAGAAGGCGGGCCTCATAGGCGGCGTAGAGGAGACTCAGGTCCCGGAGCTTTTCATGGGTGGCCCCGGCGATGGCCTGGGACTGTTCATAGAGCGTTTCGGGGGAAACCTCGTAGCACCGGAGCTCGTCAAAGAGGTCCAGCAGCTGGCGGAGAAAGGCGGACTTTCGGGAGGGACGGCGGTAGACCGTCAGTTCCGGCAGGACCTCCAGCAGAGCCTTTTCCAGAGTCAGCAGCTTGCCCCCCGCGTCCAGGGTCACCTGGGCGGCGCCGCCGGTGATGCTGAGAACCCGGTCCGAGAGGCGGCGGAAGCTCAGCACCTCGGCGTAGCGGCTGGCGGCGTCTCCGCAAGCCCGGCAGAGGTCCACCTCCGCCTGGTGGGAGGCGTGCTCGGGAACCAGGAGAATCTGCTTCCGCCCGCCGGGGCGGGAGGCAATGCGGCGAAGCACCGTCTGAGATTTGCCGGTCTTGGCCCGGCCGGTCAACAGCGTCAGCATAGGAAAGCCTCCTTGGGTGTTTCTTGTCAAATAGTATAGCATGATTTTCCGGCAGGGTCGAAAAAAATTTTTTCCTGGTGTACGCGCATGTGCAACCATTCCGGGAAACGGCAGGGGAATATGAGGGGGGATGCGTAATGGAACGGGGAAGGCAGAACCGGGATTTCTGCGCCGCGTATCTGCGGACCATGGACCCGGAACAGGCGGCGGAGGCGGCGGGCCGGGAAGACGGCTTCGCCGCGCTGGCTTTGAAAAGCGTCCGGCGGCGGCTGGAGAAAATGCGCCGCGCGGCGGCGGGGGAGCTTAAGCGGGAAGACGCCCTCCGGCGGCTGGCGCAGCTGGCCTTTGGCCGGGCCAACGACGCGGCGCGGCTGGCCCTGTCGCCGAAGGAGGTGGACCCGGGGACCCTGGACCTCTCCGCCGTGTCGGAATTGAAGGTCACGGACAAAGGAGGCGTGGAGGTGAAGCTGGTGGACCGGGTGCGGGCTCTGGAAACCCTGTGCGGACTGTTGGAGGAAGACGGCGGAACCGGGGCGGAGGAATTGTACCGGGCCCTGGAGGACGCGGCGGAACAGCTGGAAGACGGCGGGCGTTATGGCGGGTAAAGGGCTGCGGTTTTCGGCAAAGCAGCTGCGGGTATTGACTTGGTGGCAGGACCCGGGGCGGGAAGCCGTGATCTGCGACGGGGCGGTGCGGAGCGGAAAGACCTTTGCCATGGGGCTGGGCTTCTTTTTGTGGGCTCAGGCGGAGTTCGACGGGAGGCAGTTTGGAATCTGCGGAAAGACGATCGCCTCGGTGCGGCGGAATCTGATTTCGGAGCTGGCCCCGTATCTCCGGCGTCTGGGCATGGAAATTCGGGAACGGCGGGGGGAAAATCTGCTGTCCGTGCGGTTTCGGGGGCATGAGAACCGGTTTTTGCTTTTCGGCGGACGGGACGAATCCAGCGCGGCCCTGATTCAAGGGAGCACCCTGGCGGGGGTGCTGCTGGATGAGGCGGCGCTGATGCCCCGGTCCTTTGTGGAGCAGGCTGCGGCCCGGTGCAGCGTGGCGGGAAGCCGGCTGTGGTTCAACTGCAATCCGGAGGGACCCCAGCACTGGTTTTACCAGGAGTGGATCTTGAAGGCGGAGGAGCGGCGGGCCCTGCGGCTCCACTTCACCATGGAGGATAACCCCGCGCTGCCGGAGCGGATTCGGGAGCGTTACCGGCGGAACTACTCCGGGGCCTTTTACCGGCGGTTCGTGCTGGGGGAGTGGACGGCGGCGGAGGGGCTGGTGTACGACTTCTTCGACCCGGACCGGGACGCGGTCAAGGCCCCGGAGGGTGGATTCTCCACGTGGCGGATCTCGGCGGACTATGGGACGGTGAATCCCGCCTCCTTCGGGCTGTGGGGGCTCCGGGACGGAATCTGGTACAGAACCGGCGAGTTTTACTATGATTCCCGGAAGATGGGGCGGCAGCGGACCGACGCGGAGTACGCGGAGGATTTGGAGCGCCTGGCGGGGGGACGGGAAATCCAGCGGGTGATTGTGGACCCGTCGGCGGCCAGCTTCATAGAGGTCCTGCGGCGGCGGGGCTTTCGGGTGGTGAAGGCGGACAACGACGTGGCCGACGGCATCCGGGTGACGGCGGACCTGCTCCGGGAGGGGCGGATCATGATTTGCAGAGGCTGCACGGACTGCCTCCGGGAAATCGCCCAGTACTGCTGGGAGCAGCGGGGGGAGCGGGACGCGCCCCGGAAGAGGGACGACCACGCCATGGACGATCTGCGGTATTTCGCCATGGATCTGGCGGAGGACCGGAAAGAGGACGGCTTCCTGGCGCTGGCGGTGGAGCGGCTGTAGGCGGGCTATGGCCCGGGAAAAACAGGTTTGAAAGGAGAACGGGCTTTTGAAGCGGCGAAAGAAACGGGAAACGGGCCAGGCGGAGGTCCGGCCGGCGGCAGTGCAGCTGCGGAACTGGGAGAAACACCCCTTCGGAATGCTGGGGGAATACGTGCCGCTGCGAAATGGGGAGGTACGACTCTACCAGGCGGTGCGGGAGGCTGTGCCGGTGGTGGACGCGGCAATTTACAAGCTGGTCCGGATGACGGGAGGTCTGACGGTTTCCTGTGAGGACCGGAGGGCGGAACGGGAGCTGGGGGAGTTTCTGCGGGCCGTCCCCGCGGGGCGGGGACAGTTCGGGCTGAACGCCTTTCTGGACAGCTATCTGGACTCTCTACTGACCTGCGGACGGGCGGTGGGGGAAATCGTGCCCGCCGCGGGAAACCGGGAGATCGCCGCATTGCTGTACGGGCGGGCAGAGGACATTGAAATCCGGGAGGGGGAAAACCCCCTGGCTTTCTCCATCTGGGGGCCGGACGAAAAGGGGAGAATGACGGCGCTGCCCTATCAGAATCTGATTCTCTTCACGCCGCTGAATCCGGAGGCGGAGAACCCCTACGGCGTGTCTTTGCTGCGGTCCCTGCCCTTTCTGGCGGACATCCTGATGAAGATTTACCACACCGTTGGGGTGAACTGGGAGCGGTGCGGAAATCTCCGCTTCGCCGTCACCTGCCAGGGCGGGGAGGGAGCCGCGGAGCGGGGAAAGCTGCTGGCCGGGGAGTGGTCCAGGGCCATGCGGGAAACCCGGGGCGGCAGCGTACGGGACTTTGTGGCGGCGGGGGATGTGGACATTAAAATCATCGGCGCGGACGCGCCGGTGCTGGACAGCCAGACGCCGGTACGGCAGATTCTGGAGCAGATTGTGGCCAAGACGGGCATTCCGCCCTTCATGCTGGGGCTGAGCTGGAACTCCACGGAGCGGATGAGCAGCCAGCAGGCGGACATGCTCACCACGGAGGTCACCGCTCTGCGGCGGACGCTGACACCGGTGGTAGAGCGGATCTGCCGCCTGTGGCTGCGGATGAACGGCTATACCTGCGGCTTCCAGGTAGTGTGGGACGACATCAACCTTCAAGACCAGGTGGAGGAGGCCCGGGCGGAGCTGTACCGGGAACAGGCCCGGAAGCTGCGGATTGAAAACGACCGCGCAGAGGCGTGAAACTGGGGAGGAACAGGTATGGAAGATTGGAAGGGTCTGCCGGTCACGGCGGAAGATCTGGCGCTCATCAATGGTCTGGCCAAGGCGGAGTTGACGGCGGAACAGGTGTACGCCTTTACCCTGCGGCTGTGCGACAACGAAGTAGACCGGGATTTCGAGCGCTTCGGAGAGGAGGCGCTGGAGCAGTTGGGGAAGCTGATGGTGGGCAAGAGCGGTATTTTTGACCACCAGTGGAGCGCCCAGGGGCAGACGGCCCGAATTTACAAGACGGAGGTGGTGCGGGAACCCGCCGTCCGGACGGAGGCCGGGGACGGGTACTGCTGGCTGAAGGGCTGGGCGTATCTGCTCCGGACGGAGAAGAACGGGGACCTCATTGCGGAGATTGAGGGAGGCATCAAGAAGGAAGTCAGCGTGGGGTGCAGCGCGGGGCGGAGCATATGCTCCATCTGCGGCGCGGAGAACGGGGAATGCGCGCATGTCCGGGGACAGGTCTATGACGGCGGGGTATGCTTCATGGAGCTGGGAGATGTGCGGGACGCCTATGAATGGTCTTTTGTGGCGGTGCCCGCCCAGAGGGCGGCGGGGGTGCTGAAGCGTTTCGGCCAGGATCAGGAAGGGGCGCGCATTCTCCGCAAGGAGGCGGAGCTGGGACGAAAATACCTCAAGGAGCTGCGGCGGGAGGTGGTGCGCCTGGCCATGCTGGCAGACGACGGACTGGACGGCGGCGTGTTCTCCAAGGCGGCGGAACGCCTGGAGGAACCGGAGCTTTTGGAACTGCGGCGGGCCTATGAGGCCCGGGCGGCAAAACGTTTCCCCGCTCCGGTGCAGCTGCGGCGGCGGGATGCCGGAAAGACAGAGGACGCGGAGGCGTTTCTGGTTTGAGGGCGGCAGGGAGCAAAGCCCCGTGCCGGATACCCGGATACATTAAAGGAGGAGAAGAGGATGAGCTATCATTTCGAGAACGTGCGGCTGGAGAAGGGAATGTACGGCCGCGGCGGGACCAGCTTCACCAAGACGCTGGAGGAGCTGGACCCCAGCGAGCACTACCGGGGAACGGCCCTGGAGGGGCTGGACGCCTTTCAGCGGCAGCTGAAACGGTTCGACATCCACGTCAAGGGAGCGGACAGCGACCCGGTGGAGAAGTTTTTCCACACTGCCGAGTCCTCGGTGCTGTTTCCGGAGTTTGTGTCCCGGGTGGTGCGCCAGGGACTGGAGGAGGGAGGCATTCTGCCGGACATCACTGCCACGGTGACGAAATTCGACGGGATGGATTACCGCTCCATCGCCTCCGTGCCCACGGAGGAGGAGAAAAAGCTGGTCCAGGTGGCGGAGGGAGCCGCGATTCCCGAAACCTCCGTACGGACCCAGGAGAATCTGGTGAAGCTGCGGAAGCGGGGGCGGATGCTGGTGGCCTCCTATGAGGCCATCCGTTTTCAGCGGCTGGACCTGTTTTCCGTCACTCTGCGGCAGATCGGGGCCTACATAGGAAAGATGCACCTTCAAGACGCCATCCAGGTTTTGATGGAGGGGGACGGCAACGAGAATCCGGCGGAGGAGGTGAGCCACGGCGGCGAGCTGACCTATAACGCACTGCTGGAGTTTTGGAACCGGTTCGATCCCTACACCATGAACACCCTGCTGGTGGGGGGCGACACCATGCTGAAGCTGCTGCGGCTCAAAGAGTTCCAGAACCCCTTAACAGGGCTGAACTTCCAAGGGACCGGCACGCTGTCCACGCCCTTGGGGGCCAAGCTGCTGCGGACTTCCGCCATGCCCGCCGGAACCATCATCGGCCTGGACAGGCGCTATGCCCTGGAGCAGGTCATTGGCGGTGAAGTGACGGTGGAATACGACAAGCTGATTGACCGCCAGCTGGAGCGGGCGGCCATTACCTCCATCTCCGGCTTTGCCAAGCTGTTCACCGGCGCGTCCAAGGTGCTGAAACTGGGCGCGGCCGGCGGTGAAACCCAGTCCCAGGGCTGACGGGTGCGGCTGTGAGGAAGCGGATTTTGGAACTGGCCCTGGCGGCAGCCGGCGGCGCAGAAGCGGACCGGACGCTGCTGGAACCCCTCTGCGCGGCGGCAGAGCGGGCCTGGCTGGCCCGTCTCCAGGAAGGGGTGTCGGAAGAGGACTGCGGAGAGGCCCTGCTCTGCGCCGCCGCCTTTACGGCGGCGGCAGACTTGGAGGCGGAAGGCGGAGGCGTGGCCGCCTTCTCCGCCGGGGACATCTCCGTCCGGCTGCAAAGCGGCGGAGAAAACGCCCGGGCAGCGCGTCTCCGGCAAGCGGCGGAGCGGCTGATGGAACCCTATGTCCGGGCGGCGGGGCTCTGGGCCCAGGGGGTGGAGGGATGACCCGCTGGGTGGGGGAAATCCTGCGCCGCTATGGGCAGGAGGTCACAGTGGAACGGGAGGACCGGACAGAAGCCGTCCGGGCCTTCCTCCAGCCGGTGACGCAGCGCAGTGAGGGCGGACCGGAACCGTTGGCCGCCGGCGTCCTGGACGGGCGGCTGTGGCTGTATTTGGGAACATCCGCCGTCCAAACCGGAGACGTAGTTTTATGGAACGGGCGGCGGTTCCGGGTGCGGAGCGGACGGCCCCATTACATCGGAGCACGGCTCTCCCACTGGCGGGCTGTGCTGGAACGGGCAAGGGAGGCGGAATGAGGGAACTGCGACAAATCCGGGACGCGGTGATCTCTGCCCTGCGGACCGAAGGACTGGCGGCGGAGGCCGCTTTTCCGGAAAAATGGGCGGCGGAGCGGAAAACACCTCTGGCCACGGTGGCTGTGGGAACCGCGGAGGGCCGGGCTCTGGGGTTTGACGGATACCTGGGAGAAATCCGGGGAGAGGACGGCCAGGTTCGGGAGGTTTACGGCAAGCGGCTGGAAGGCGTCATCACCATAGACCTCCGGGCGGAACGGGCGGCGGACTGTGAGGAGGGCGGCGAAACGGCGGCGGCGCTGCTGGGGAAGCTGCCGGAAGGCATCCGGCCGGGGGAACTCAGCTGGGAAGCCCTGTCCTGGGAAAAACAGACCGGGCTCTTTCTCCGGAGGGGAACACTCCGGTGCGAAGCGCTGTTCCTGGCGGAAACCAGCGGCGGGCCGGAGTTTCTGGACTTTATTTTGAAAGGGGTTTTGCGAAATGAACAGCCTGCATGAGCGGCCGGGGGTCTACTCGGTTTATGATACCTCCTCAGTCGTGTCCGGAGGGCGGGCCGTCCAGGCCATCGGCGTGGCGGCAAAGGCGGCCCGGGGCGCCGCGGAAAAACCGGTGACGGTGACGGGCTACGCCGCCGGGGCGGCGGCCTTCGGCGAAGACCAGACGGCGGGGATGAATATTCTTTTGCGCCTGCTGTTTGCAGGCGGCGCCTCCACCGTAACGGCGGTGCGGGTGGCCGATGAGGGAACCGCGGAGGACTATGAACGCGCCTTTGCGGCGCTGGGGAAAGAAGACGTGCGGGTTCTGGTCTGCGACAGCGGCGACGAAGCTGTTCAGCAGGCTCTGCGTTCTGCCGTGGAAAGCGCCTCCGCCCTGCGCCGCGAGCGGATCGCCGTGGTGGGCTGTGACGGCGCCGGCGTCACGGAGCTGATTGCCCGGGCGGAAGCGCTGAACAGCGAGCGCATGGTCCTGGTGGGGCCGGACGCTTTGGACAGCGGGGGAAACCCTTTGTCCGGCGTGTTCGCCGCAGCGGCGGTGGCCGCCCTGGCCGCGGCGGGCGGCGATCCGGCGGTACCTTTAAACGGCGCGGAATTAAAGGGCCTGGGGGGGCTTTCCCAGGACTATGGAGACAACGAAATCGACCTTTTGGTCCGGGGCGGCGTGACGCCGCTGGAGTGCGTGGCGGGAACGGTATCTCCCGTGCGGGGCATCACCACCCGAACCAAGACCGGCGGCGTCAGCGACCCCTCCTGGCGGGAATTGACCACCACCTTGATCGTAGACGATGTAATTCCCGCCGTGCGCTCCGCCTTGCGGAGCCGGTTCTCCCGGAGTAAAAACACGGCCCGGAACCGGGCGGCAATCCGGTCCCAGGTGATTGTAGAGCTGGAGAAAAAACTGGCGGCGGAAATTATTGCCGGTTACGACGGCGTGACGGTAACGGCCTCCGCCGACGATCCCACCGTGTGCCTGGTGGAATTCGGCTTTTCCGTGGCCTATGGGCTGAACCAGGTGAGACTGACCGTACACATCGAACTATGAGAAAGGAGTGTGAACAGCCATGATGGGATTTCCCACCAGCGCCGACATCTATCTGGAGATGGACGGCAGGAAAGTGGCGGTCGTACAAGGCTACACCGCCAAGGCGTCGAAAACCTCCCAGAGCGTAGAGGCCTTCGGCGAGAGCGAGCCGGTGGCTACCATTGAAGGGCAGAAACGCTATACCCTGGAGCTGACCCGGCTCTATGTCACGGACAGCGCGGCCTCCGACGGAATCAACTTCTATGACATGGCGGATTTCTCCCTGGTGATCTGCAAGCCGGACCGGCGGGTTATCTACAGCGGCTGTCAATGGAGCGGCATTCAGGAGGACGGCCAGCTCAACGCCATGGTGGCGGAGAAGATCACCGTGGTGGCGGCAAAGCGGATCGAAACTCCGGCATGAGAAATCTCGACGAGCTGCGGCCCCTGACAGTGGGACAGCTGCTGGCACTGTGGCGGGATTGCCGGGAAATTGCCGACCCCCTGGAGCGGGTACTGCTGTGCAACGGACGCATTTTGGCCAGGTGTTGCTTTTTCCGGGGGAAACCGGTCTACCAGGACGCGGAGGACGCCCTGGAGGACCTGACGGCACGGCAGGTGGAAACCCTTCTGCTGCGCCTGGCGGAGGGCGGCGGTCCCTCCGGCCATTTCTCCGGTGAGAGCCGTGGAATTGAGAATCCGGCGTTCGACGCGGCGCGGTTCCAGGCGTTGCAGGGAGAGGAGCGAACATGAACTATCCGGACTGGGAGCTGGAGCGGCAGCGTTTGGCGCTGTGGGCGCTGCTGGGCGGCGGACAGATTTCGAGTGAAAAGCAGCGGACCCATGCCGCGCTCCGTGCGGCAGAGGAACGTTCCGGCGGACCGGACAGGCGCTCCGCCGGAAAACGCCGGAAAGACGGGCGTCCAGCAAAGGGAGCCCCGGAGGAATGGGGAATGGTTCCCGAAACCGGGGGGCCCCATTCTTCCGGAGAGAACGGCGGCTCTGCCGGGCCGCCGGACATGGAGGAAATTCCTACCGGCGGAGGATACGGTCCCCCTGGGCGGGGAGAAGTGGCCCAGCCGGAAAACGCCGCTGTGGAGAAAATCCGAAACTCGCCGGAGGAAACGGCGGGCACGACGGCGGAGCGTTTGGGCTTCCCGGAAAAGGCGCATGCGGCGGGGCAAGAGGAGAGCACGCTCAAAGCGGCGGCACCCGCCGGGAAAAAACGCTCCGGGACGGACCTTGTTCAGCCGGCCGGCGGCGGAACGCAGCCGGGAATTTTCTTTTCCACGGCACACCCGGCGGGAAACCGGGTAATCTGGACTCCAAGTTCAGATTACCCGTCCAGTCCCTGGAGCGGCGGAGAAACCGCAGCCCTCCAGGCGGAAGATCACGCCAAAGCCCTGTCCCGGGCAGTCCAGCGGGACGCCAGACGGTATGACGGCGGTTTTACCATATATTGATGAAAAACCGGGCGGGCCGGGCTAAAGCGCCCCGCCCGGCAGGGGAGGGATTGCACATGCGGCTGGCGCCCATGCGGTTTAAAGAGTTTACATGGCCCCACAATCCGGAGGTGTACACGGTGGAGTACCGGCGGCGCGTCGCCGTTCACCAGGTCCCCTTCGGCCCGTGCGTCATGCAGGAGCTGGGGGAGGCTTACCGGGTTTTGAAAGGTGAAGGCGTATTCGCCGGGAGCAACGCCTATGCCCAGTTTAAAAAACTGGCGGAAGTCTTTCGGTCGGAGGGGCCGGGAATGCTGATTCACCCGGTCTGGCAAATTGAGCGGGCCTATTTCATATCGCTGGAGGCGGCGGAGGAACCCCTGCCGGACTTTGTGCGCTACCGCTTTGAGTTCTGGGAGGACCGCGGCGGTTACGGCGGCGGACTGAAGGCCGCGGCGGAGAATGACGGAAGCCCGGCCGGTACAAGCCCGCTTCAAAATACCAGGGTACACACCGTGCGCAAAGGCGACACCCTTTGGGGCATCGCCAGACAATACGGAGTGGATTTGACCGCGCTGGTTCGGGCCAATCCTCAGGTTAAAAATCCAAACCTGATCTATCCCGGAGAGGCGGTGAAAATTCCGTGACGGGAACGCTTTACACGGCGGACCACCGGGTTTTCCAGCTGCCGCCGCTTTTGAGCTGGCAGGTTGTTCATACGGGAACCGTGCCCTGCGACAGCTTTTCCGTCTCCTTTGCATACCAAGGGGAAATGGCCCCGGTCTTACGCATGGCGGCGGGCTTTACGGCGGAGCACAACGGGCAGACGGTGCTTCGGGCCATTGTGGACGAATATACGGTGGACCTTGACGGCGCCGGCCTGACGGCTGCCGTCCGCGGGCGCGGATACGCCGCCCGGCTGCTGGACAACGAGTCCCGGCCCGTCACTTACAAAAGCGCCACGCTAGGGGAAATTCTGCGAAACCACGCGGAGCCTTACGGCGTGAGCTGCGAGGAGGCCGCGGACATTCGGGCCAGCTCCGTGTACACCGTGCCGGCGGGAACCAGCCAGTGGAAGGCGGTGGAAAATTTCTGCCAAACCTATGGGGGATTTTCTCCCCGCTTCAGCCGGGAGGGCCGGCTTCTGGCAGGTCCGGAAAAGGAGGGCCGGACGATTGCGGTCGGAGCGGGGGACCCGCTGCTCTCCTGCACGCTGCGGGAAGACCATTACGGCGTGTTGACGGAGGCGCTGGTCATTGACAAAACCCGAAACCAATCCTTCTCCGTAAAAAATCAGGAGATGATCCAAAAGGGCGGCCAGTGCCGCCGGGTCGTCTATACGCCGGGCCAGAGCAGCTGGGCCGCCATGCGGTACACCGGAGAGTATCAAATCCAGCGGTCAAAGGAAGACGCGTGGTCGGCGGAGATCACCCTTCCGGGAAGTTTCCTGGCCTTTCCGGGGGACCGGGCCGCCCTATCCCTAGAGCGAATGGGGCTGTCTGGCACCTTTCGGGTAGCGTCGGCAGAAAACCGCTTTGACATCCGGAACGGGGCGACGGCGGCGCTGACGCTGAAGCCCCTTTAAGGAAGCGCTGGTGAAATCAACATACCGGATTTATTCCGCGATTTCTTCAATACAAATACACATGGATGGGAGGGATTCTTTATGTGGCTTTCCAAACAGATGAAACCGGCCGTCCCCACATCCGACGCGGACTTGGGAGTCACCACCATCAGCGGAAAACAGGTGGGCGTCGTGACCAGGGGGGAGGTGCGGGACCTGCCGGTCTATGGTCCCGGCGGCTATCTTTGGACCCCGGCCAGCGGTACGGCGGTACTGGTGGTGAAAGGCGGCCCCGGAGGCGAAGAGCAGTGCGTAGCCGGGGCCCGTCCCCCCGAAGGGGCAAAGCAGATCGAACCGGGAGAGGTCTATATCTACGGCCCCGGCGGAAACTCGCTGTACCTGCGCCGGGACGGCAGCGTGGAAATCCGGGGAGGCAAGGTGTCCATTGACGGCCAGTTGACTGTCAATGGACGCCTCTGGGAACCCTCCCGGCAGTGACGGAGGGCACAAATGGAACTGGAGCTGAAAAACGGGGATTACGTTGCCGACGGCGTAGGAGGACTGCGGCGGCTTCAAGGCCGGGAGGCCCTCTTACAGCGGGTGCTCTTCCGCCTGACGGCCAAAAAAGGCAGTTTCCCCTTTTGGGAGGGACTGGGGAGCCGCCTGTGGACGCTGGGCCGGGTCCCCGCCCCGGAACGGCAGTCCGCCGCCCGGCAGTATGTGGCGGAGGCGCTGTCTGCGGAACCGGTGACCGTGGAGGATGTGACCCTGGCACAAAGCCAGGCCGGAGCGGCTGTGGTAACCGTGCGGCTGCGCTATGAGGGAGAATCCCTGCCAGTTGCGGTGGAGATTCTCCCGTAAAGCAAAAAGGGGGAATTCACTTGCGAAGCGTTGAAGAGATCTATGAAAAGCTGCTGGCGGACTTTGGGGAGCGAGCCGGCTTTACGCCGGAGGCGGGCTGTGATCTGGCAGTCCGGCTGTGGGCTGCGGCGGCGGAGCTTCAGGCTCTGGAGCTCCAGGCGGACTGGGTGCTGGACCAGAGCTTTCCACAAACCGCCCAGGGAATCTATCTGGACCGCCATGGAGCCATGCGGGGCCTGAAGCGCCTGAAGGCCACCCGGTCAAAGGGCGTCCTGCGCTTTTCCGTGAAAACCGCTCCGGCCATGGACATTGCCATCCCGGCAGGGACTGTGTGCATGACGGCGGAGGAGGTCCGGGTTCAAACCACGCAGGACACGCTGCTTCAGGCGGGAACTCTGTACGCAGACGCCCCCGCCGAAGCTGTGGAGCCCGGCACAGGCGGCAATGCGGTGCCGGGCTCCGTGCGTTTTCTGACGGCCTGCCCTCTGGCGGTGACGGGGGTGACCAACCCTGCCGCTTTCACCGGCGGCACGGATGAAGAAGACGACCAAACCTTCCGAAGCCGTATTTTGGAGAGCTATCAACGCCTGCCCAACGGCGCCAACACGGCCTGGTATGAAACCACGGCCATGCGCTGCCCGGGCGTGACGGCGGCTAAAGCCGTGGGCCGGGCGGAGGGCCCGGGGACGGTGAATGTCTATGTCACCGGAGAAAACGGATTGCCGGATGAAGCGCTGCTGGCAAACGTGCAGGCCGAGCTTCAAGAAAAACGGGAAATTGCAGTCACGGTAAAGGTCCTGTCCCCCACCAGCAGGACCGTAAACGTAGCGGTACAGGTGGCGCCCAAAGACGGTGCGGACAAGGAGGCGGTGCTGGAAGCCGCGCGGCAGGCTATTGCCGGTTTTTTCAGCGGGCGGCTGCTGGGCAAGGCGCTGCTTTTGGCGGAACTTGGAAATAGGCTTTACCGCCTGGAGGGTGTAGAAAACTATCGCTTCATCGCCCCGGCGGAGGACATTCCGGCAGACAGTACGGTACTGCCGGTGCTGGGGTCGCTGGAAGTGACGGAGTTGGAGGCGTAACATGTACGAATCGTATTTGCGGGCGCTGCTGGCCCCGCTGGGCGTCTACCGGCTGGACCGGGACTCCCTCAGCGGCGCGGAGCTCTATGCTCTTGGGAAAAGCCTGGACGCCTTGTCCGGCCATTTGGAAACGGTGGAACGAGAAAGCCTCACGGCGACGGCAGAGGGCGAAGGACTGCGCCGCCGGGAATCGCTGTTCCTCCGCCGGCCCGCCTCCACGACGCTGAAAGAGCGCCGGGCGGCCATAGCGGCCCTGCTCCAGATCGATGGCGACAGCCTGACACCGGAGGCCATCAACCGCACCATCAGCGGCTGCGGCATCCGGGCCAGGGCAATCGAAACGGGAACCAATCAGGTCCTGGTTGAATTCCCCGATACGGCGGGTGTTCCTCAGGATTTTGAACAAATCGAAAAAATTATCATGGACATTCTCCCCTGTCACCTGGGCGTGGAATTCCGCCTGCGCTATCTCACCTGGGCGGTGTGCCACCAGGCGGCGTACACCTGGGACATTGTAGCGGAACAGCATTATAATTGGAGAAGCTTTCAGCTGGCCGTTCCCCCGGAGAAAGAGGATGTCTGACGGCATAAAATCGGGCCCGGCGGTCAGCCGGGCCCTCAGGCTGTCAAAAAATATTTTTTGACAGCCTGAGGAAGTTTTCAAAACTTCGCGGAAGTTCTGAAAACTTCCTTACAATCCGAATGGCGCAGGAAACCCTTCCTGGGTTTCCCGCGCACACCCTTCCTTCCCGTCCGATCCGTTTTCCGTCCTTTCTCGTAGGCTAAGGGCCCGGCGGTCAGCCGGGCCCCTTTTCCTGTTCATGAAGTTCTTTCCGCCGGCCATTCAACTCTTCTTCGATCAAACAGGCCCCGATCTCAAACGCCTTAATCCGCCGTTCTGTCAGGGTAAGCTGGGACTTATACCGCTCTGGGTTTTCCTTTTCCCGGAACGTTTTGGCGGTTTCCCGCAGCTTGTGCAGGGTGGAGTCAATCTGCCGTTTCGCTTCGGCTAGGTCCTCCTTTGAAAATCTCACAATTCCGTAATCCTCCCATCACATCCGCAAATTTCAACGGCAAAAACCAGAACCCGCCCCCTTGACGCCGCGGAGAGGCGGGTGTATGCGGCTGCGCCCGCAGGCGCGTCTCAGCGTGCAGCTTCCGCAAGCGGCTCTTGGCGCGGAGATAACCCCATGAGGGGCCTCTCCTCATGTTCAATAAGCCCGCCGCCAGCGGCCTGTTTGCGCAGCAAACCGATGCACCAGAAGGGAAAAGACAGGCAATGCCTGTCTTTTCCCTTCTGGTGCGCGAGGCGGGACTTGAACCCGCACGTCCGTAAAGGACACTAGAACCTGAATCTAGCGAGTCTGCCAATTCCACCACTCGCGCGCATCTTTATAAACTTGTCGGGCCTTTCGGAAAAATGAAAGGGTCCCGTCCCGGTCAGACGGGACCCTTTCGTTCTGGTGCGCGAGGCGGGACTTGAACCCGCACGTCCGTAAAGGACACTAGAACCTGAATCTAGCGAGTCTGCCAATTCCACCACTCGCGCATGGTGTAGGGCCTCCTGAAGGGGACCTTTGGTGCGGCTGACGGGACTTGAACCCACACGTCGAATCGACACCAGCACCTCAAGCTGGCCTGTCTACCAGTTCCAGCACAGCCGCGTAAACGTTGCATCCCCCAAAAAAGACTGCTTGATTATTATAGCCGGGACCGCCCCGGTTGTCAACACCCATTTTCCGTTTTTCCCGATTTTTTTCCTGGGAGAAACCGCCCCGGCCCCTCCGCCCGGCCGCGGAGGGGCCGCCTTTTCCAAAGGCCTACAGCTGGGCCATCACTTCGCCGATGGGATCCGTGATGACCAGCCCGGCGGAGAGGTCCCGGGCCACGGCGGATTTGTTGATGAGGGCCAGCCGGGTTCCCTGGAAGTAGTTGATGAGCCCCGCGGCGGGCCAGACATTCAGGGATGTGCCGCCGATGATCAGCAGGTCCGCCCTGGCGATGGAATTCACCGCGTCGTTCATGACGGACTGGTCCAGGCCCTCTTCATAGAGCACCACATCCGGCTTTACCACGCCGCCGCAGTCACAGCGGGGCACGCCGCTTCCGTTCAGAATAAAATCCAGGCCATAGAACTTCCCGCACCGCTCACAGTAGTTCCGGTGGACGCTGCCGTGAAGCTCGCAGACATGTTTGCTCCCCGCCGCCTGGTGAAGGCCGTCGATGTTCTGGGTGACCACAGCGGTAAGCTTCCCCGCCGCCTCCCACTCCGCCAGCTTCCGGTGGGCGGCGTTGGGCTTGGCCTCGGGGATAAGCATCTTTGCCCGGTAGAAACGGAAAAACTCCTCAGGGTTGCTTTTATAGAACGTATGGCTTAAAATGGTTTCCGGCGGATACTTCCACTCCTGATGGTAGAGTCCGCCGGTGGAGCGGAAATCCGGAATCCCGGACTCCGTGCTGACTCCGGCCCCGCCGAAAAAGGCGATGGCCCTGGATTCCGCCACCCAGGCCTTCAGCGTCTCGACTGCTTCCGTCATAATGATCCCTCCCCGTGTATTATAATAGAATTGTTTAAGGAGAACCGCCCATGAACATTCAGATCTTCGGCTCCTCCAAGTGCTTTGACACCAAGAAGGCCCAGCGCTGGTTTAAGGAGCGCCGCATCAAGTTTCAGTACATCGATCTCCCCTCAAAGGGATTATCCCCCCGGGAGTACCAATCCGTCAAGCAGAAAATTGGCTTTGAGGCCCTGGTAAACACAAAATGCCGGGCCTATGAGGACCTGTACATGGCCTATGTCACGCCCGCCGCCCGGGAGGAAAAGCTGTTGGAAAATCCGGTCCTTTTCCAAACCCCTATTGTCCGCAACGGCAAAGAAGCCACGGTGGGTTATCATCCCGAGGTCTGGGAAACATGGGAATAACCGGGGATAAAAACCCGCAACCTGAGACGAAAGCTGGTGACACGCCTATGACCCGCAAGCTGCCCCGGGGAATCTATCTTCTGATCCAGCGCTACTTCCGCCACGGCGTGGGGGTCCAAAGCGCCGCCCTGGCCTTTTACCTGCTGTTTATGATCTTTCCGTTTCTCATCTTCATCAGCGCCCTGCTGGGCCTGCTGGATTTGAACGTCACCGCCATCCTCCTGGCCCTGGGGGAGTTTCTGCCCCGGGACGTGGTGGACATCGTCCGGGCCTACTTGCTCCACGTGGGTCAAAACCCCAGTCCCAAACTGATGGTGTTCGGCCTGTTCTTCTCCATCTGGTTTCCCATGCGGGCCACCAACGCCCTGATGGTTTCCGTCCGGACGGCCTACCACCTGGGTCCCCCCAAGCGGGCGGCGGTCCACCGGCTGAAAACCCTGCTCTACACCATGGTGCTGATCTCCGCCATCGCCCTGACCCTGGCCCTCATGACCATCGGCGACCGGCTGCTGGGCTACGCCGTGGGAAACTTCCGCCTGCCGCTGTTTCTGGCGGAGCTGTGGGCCCGGATGCGCTTCCCGGCGGCGGCGGTGGTGGGCTACTTCGCCCTCTTCTTCCTCTACGCCCTGGCCCAGGACGTCCGGCGGCCCTGGCGGGACCTGTGGCCCGGAACCCTGGCGGCCCTGGCAGCCTGGATGGCCCTAAGCTGGCTGTACGCCATGTATGTGGACAACTTCGCCAATTACTCCCTGCTCTACGGCTCCATCGGCACCGTGGTGGTGTTGATGATCTGGCTGTACATGTCCGCAAACGTCTTGATCCTGGGGGCGGAACTCAACGGCACTCTGGTGGCGATGCGAAAAGAGCAGGGAGCATGAAAAAAGGATGCCCGGCGCTCTCCGTCATTCAATCGGGAGTCCGTGCTGCTTCAGGAAGGAGAGCTTATCCCAATAGCCCCTTTGAAATATGATTTTTCCCTTTACCACCTGGAAAAATCCGCACCCCCGCAGACCCAGCGGGTCCCGCCACTCCAAAATCGCCCACTGTCCGTCTTCAAACAGGTTTTCCACAATGCAGGCCATCTTGACGGCGGAGAACTCCTCCGCGAACATCTCCCGAATGGCGGCGCGGCCGCAGACCGGCTCGTTGGCCACCTGGTGGTTCACTGCGTCTTCACCGTACAGGGCGGAAATGGTTTCCGCATCTCTTTCGTTAAAAGCGTCTACCCACAATTGAACAACTTCCTTTGGTCTTAGCATCCTACGTCTCTCCTCCTTCAAATTGGATTTACAGGCATTAAGTATAGCATGATTTCAAGCATTTGAAAAGGCTGCCGTCCCATTTGACAGCCTGCCCGCTCCTCCGAGAGAAGGGGGCATTTTTATTCTCCGGCCCACGCTTTTCCAAATTCGGTCCCCCGCCGGGCTTCCATGGATAACCTCCCTGTTCCCGCATATACTACCTCCATTTCCAGGAGGTGCGCATGGGAACACTATCTGATAATTACACGGACAACGTCCGGCTCTTCGACAAGGCCCTGGGTGTGGGGCGCAGTGTGGACATGGTGAGCCGGGATTATATCATTGGCGGCCGCCGGGCCCGGATCTGGGTGGTGGACGGCTACGGTCTGGACGAAACGCTGGAGCGCATGGGGGCCTTCTGGCTCTCCCGTCCTGAAAACGCCCTGGAGGGGCTGACGGACATGCAGGACTTCGCCGACCGCCTTATCTCCTTCTCTGAGGTGGATGTGGGCTTCGACCCGGATCAGCTGATCACTTCCGTCCTTATGGGCAAGACTCTGCTCCTGGTGGAGGGCCTCCGGGGCGGCGCTCAGATCGACGCGAAGAACTACCCCAGCCGGGGTGTGGACGAGCCCCCGGACGGCAAGGTCCTCCGGGGCTCCCACGACGGCTTTGTGGAGGCGGTGGTGCCCAATATGGCCCTGCTCCGCCGCCGCATCCGGGACCCCCATCTCACCATGGAGGGTCTGAAGGTGGGCAGGCGCTCCCACACCGACGCGGTGCTCTGCTACCTGGACGACAAGGCGGACCCGGCCCTGCTGGACGCCATCCGGGAGAAGCTGAACGGCATCGACGTCAACTCCCTCTCCATGGCCCAGGAGAGCGTGGCGGAGGCCATCCGGCCCAAGCAGTGGTACAACCCCTTTCCCAAGGTCCGCTATACCGAGCGGCCCGACAGCGCCGCCGCCAGCATCATGGAGGGCAACGTGGTGCTGATGGTGGACAACTCCCCGTCGGTGATGATCCTGCCCACCACCTTTTTTGACTTCACCCAGGAGGCCAACGAGTTTTACTTCCCGCCGTTGGTGGGGTCTTACCTCCGGCTGCTGCGGATCATTGTTTTCCTGATTTCCCTGCTCATCACCCCCACTTGGTATCTGATGGTAAAGGAATCCGGGCGGCTGCCGGAGTGGCTGGAGTTTTTGTCCTCCCCGGAGCCCGCGGCCCTGGGGCTCTTGTGGCAGCTGCTGGTGGTGGAGTTCCTGGTGGATGTTCTCAAGCTGGCGTCGCTGAACACGCCGGACTCCCTGTCCAACTCCTTCTCCATGCTGGGGGCGCTGATTTTGGGCGACTTCGCCGTCCAGGCCGGGTGGCTGGGGCCGGAGGTGCTGGTGTATATGGCCTTCGTGTCCGTCGCCAGCTTCGCCCAGCCCAGCTATGAAATGGGCTACGCCTTCAAGCTCCTCCGGGTGGTCCTGCTGCTGCTGACGGCGGCCTTTGACGTCTGGGGCTACGGTCTGGGGATTCTGGCCATCCTGATTCTGCTGGCCACGACGAAACCCCTGGTGGGCCGGGGCTATCTCTATCCCCTGATCCCCTTCCACGGCAAGGCCCTGTGGCGCCTCCTGGTGCGGGAGCCCATCAGCCGGGAGAATACGTGAACAAGACGCAGGCCGCCGAAGGCGGCGGCCCCTACGGGTATTTCCTCAAAAGGCGTAACCGTAGGGGCCGCCCCCTGGGCGGCCCGTTTCCTGAAACCGCCGGACCCCCCCAGAGGAACAGGCGCCGCCCTCCACGTTTTCACCAAAAAGTCATACCTTTCACCGCTAAACTTTGCCGCCGGGAAATCAATCCAGGATTGACGCTGAGGGCGAAAACCCTCATAATAAAGAAGATAACGCGTCAATAACACCCAGGGAGGCATTCATGAAAAAAGGTTATTTGGTGCTGGCGGACGGCCAGGTGTTTGAGGGGCTCCGCTTCGGCGCGGAAACCGAAACCGTGGGGGAACTGGTCTTCACCACCGGCATGTGCGGGTATGTGGAAACCCTGACGGACCCCAGCTACGCAGGGCAGACCGTCATGCAGACCTATCCCCTGATCGGCAACTATGGAATCATCCCCGAGGACTTCGAGGGGAACTGCCATGTCAGGGGCTACGTGGTCCGGGAGCACTGCGGCCATCCCTCCAACTTCCGCTGCGGCGGGGACCTGGACAGCTTTCTGAAAGAGCGGAACATCCCCGGCCTCTATGGCGTGGATACCCGCCAGCTCACCCGCGTCATCCGGGAGTCCGGTGTGATGAACGCCCTGATCTGCGGCCAGGTCCCGGCCGACCGGTCCCTTCTTCGGAACTACGCCGTCACCGGCGTGGTGGAGGCGGTGACCCGGGCGGAACCCGCCGTCTTCCCCACGGAGGGGGCTCCCCGGTTCCGCGTCGCCCTGCTGGACTACGGCGCAAAAAACAACATCATTCACGAGCTCGTAAAACGGGGCTGTGAGGTGACGGCGTTCCCCGCCTCCACCCCGGCAAAAACGGTGCTGGGCATGGAGCCTGATGGAGTCATGCTCTCCAACGGCCCCGGGGACCCGGCGGAGAACATCTTTCAAATTGAGCAGATCCAAAAGATCCTGGGCAAGGTTCCCCTCTTCGGCATCTGCCTGGGCCACCAGCTCACCGCCCTGGCGGCGGGGGGGCGGACCTATAAGCTCAAGTACGGCCACCGGGGGGTAAACCAGCCCGTCCGGGACCTGGGCGGCGGGCGAACCTACATCACCAGCCAGAACCACGGCTACGCCGTGGACGGGGACTCCGTGAAAACCGGGCGGGTTTCCTTCGCCAACGCCAACGACGGAACCTGCGAGGGCCTGGACTATCCCGGCCTCCGGGCCTTCACCGTCCAGTTCCACCCGGAGGCCCGGGGCGGTCCCCAAGACACCGCGTTCCTCTTTGACCGCTTTATGGACTTGATGAAGGGAGGCGAGCGGTAATGCCTCTGGACAAACGTATCAAAAAAGTTCTGGTTATCGGCTCCGGCCCCATTGTCATCGGCCAGGCCGCCGAATTTGACTACGCCGGGGCCCAGGCCTGCCGGGTTTTGAAGGAAGCCGGGGTGGACGTGGTCCTCTGCAACTCCAACCCCGCCACCATCATGACGGACCAGGCCATGGCGGATGAGATCTACTTAGAGCCCCTCACTGTGGAAACCATGAAGCGCATTATCCGCAAGGAGAAGCCCGACTCCATTCTGGCGGGCCTGGGGGGTCAGACGGGATTGACCCTGGCCATGCAGCTCAGCAAGGAGGGCTTCCTCCAAGAGCAGAACGTCCGCCTCCTGGGCACAGACGCCGCCGCCATCTCCCGGGCCGAGGACCGGGAGCTCTTCAAGGAGGCCATGGCGGAGATCGGCCAGCCGGTCATCGCCTCCGACATCGCCGAAACCGTGGAGGGGGCTTTGGAGGCGGCCGGGCGCATCGGCTACCCCGTCATTGTCCGCCCGGCCTTCACCCTGGGGGGCGCGGGCGGCGGCGCGGCGGCCAGCGAAGCCGAGCTCCGGGTCATCGCCCAGACGGGCCTGGACGCCTCCCCCATCACCCAGGTGCTGATTGAAAAGGCCATCTTCGGCTGGAAGGAAATCGAGTTTGAAACCATGCGGGACGGCGCGGGCAACGTCATCGCCGTCTGCTCCATGGAGAACCTGGACCCCGTGGGGGTCCACACCGGGGACTCCATCGTGGTGGCCCCCACCCAGACTTTGGCGGACCGGGAGTTCCAGATGCTCCGTTCCGCCTCCCTGGATATCATCGCCCATTTGGGCATCGTGGGCGGCTGCAACGTCCAGCTGGCGTTGAACCCGGAGAGCTTCGAGTACGCCGTCATTGAGGTGAACCCCCGGGTCAGCCGCTCCTCCGCCCTGGCCTCCAAGGCCACGGGCTACCCCATCGCCAAGATCACGGCCAAAATCGCCCTGGGGTACACCCTGGACGAAATCAAAAACGACATTACCGGGAAGACCTGCGCCTGCTTCGAACCGGCGCTGGACTACATCGTCGTGAAGATGCCCAAATGGCCCTTCGACAAATTCGCCGACGCCTCCCGCTCTTTAGGCACCCAGATGAAGGCCACGGGCGAGGTCATGTCCATCGCCCCCAGCTTTGAGATGGCGCTGATGAAGGCCGTCCGGGGGGCGGAGATCGGAATGGACAGCCTGAACCGGAAGAACACGGAAAGCGCCCCCATCTGGGAGCGGCTCCGGCGGGTGGACGACCGGCGGCTCTTCACCGTCTTCGAGGCGCTGAAGACCGGCATTTCCGTGGAGGAAATCTTCTCCATCACCAAAATCGACCGCTTCTTTCTCTGGAAGCTCCGGGGGATGGCGGACTTTGAAAAAGCCCTGGAACAGGACGGCCTGACGGCGGAGCATTACCGGGAGGGCAAGCGCCTGGGCTACCCGGACGAAACCCTCCTCCGTCTCTCCGGGGCGGAAAGCCTTCCGGAGGGGCCCAAGACCGCCGTCTACAAGATGGTGGACACCTGCGGCGCGGAGTTCGACGCGGAAACCCCCTATTTCTACTCCAGCTTTGATGCGTTCTGCGAGTCCCGAACCTTTCCCCGGTCCGGCCGGCCCGTCATCATGGTCCTGGGCTCCGGCCCCATCCGCATCGGCCAGGGCATCGAGTTCGACTATTCCTCCGTCCACTGCGTCTGGACCCTGAAGGAACTGGGCTACGACGTGGTGATTGTGAACAACAACCCGGAGACGGTTTCCACGGACTACGACACCGCGGACCGGCTGTACTTCGAGCCCCTGTGCCCGGAAGACGTCATGCACATCATCGATGTGGAAAAGCCCGTGGGGGTCGTGGTGGCCTTCGGCGGGCAGACGGCCATTAAACTCACCCAGTACCTGGACAGCCACGGCATCCCCATCCTGGGCACCTCCGCCGAGTCCATCGACATGGCGGAGGACCGGGAGCGGTTTGACGAGCTTTTGGAGCGCTTTCACATCAAGCGGCCCCAGGGCCGGGGGGTCCTGGGCATGGAGGAGGCCCTGGCGGCGGCGGGCGAGCTGGGCTATCCCGTCCTGCTCCGGCCCAGCTACGTCATCGGCGGACAGAACATGGTCATCGCCCACAACGACGAAGACGTGCGGACCTATATGAACGTCATCCTCTCGGGGAAGGTGGAAAATCCCGTCCTGGTGGACCAATACCTCATGGGCAAGGAACTGGAGGTGGACGTGATCTCCGACGGCGCGGACGTGCTGATCCCCGGCGTCATGCAGCACATCGAGCGCACGGGGGTCCACTCCGGGGACTCCATCGCCGTCTACCCGCCCTTCTCCATCGGGGACCGGATGCTCAAGACCATCGTGAACTGCTCCGAAAAGCTGGCTTTGTCCCTGGGGACCCGGGGGCTTATCAACATCCAGTACCTCATCTACCAGGGGGAGCTGTACGTCATTGAGGTAAATCCCCGGGCCAGCCGGACGGTGCCCTACATCTCCAAGGTCACCGGGGTCCCTATGGTGGACCTGGCCACCCGGGTCATGGTGGGCCAGCCTCTGAAGTCCCTGGGCTATGGGACCGGGCTCTATCAGCAGCCCCCCTATACCGCCGTGAAAGTCCCCGTCTTCTCCTTCGAAAAGCTCACCGACGCCAACGCCGCCCTGTCCCCGGAGATGAAATCCACCGGGGAGGTATTAGGGCTTGGCAAAAACATGCAGGAGGCCCTGTTCAAAGGTCTGGTTTCCGCCGGGTACAAGGTGGAGAGCGAAGAGAAAAAGGGCGTTTTGATCTCCGTCAACCGCCGGGACCAGCCGGAGATTCTGGACACCGCCCGGAAGCTGGACGAGCTGGGCTTCCGGCTCTACGCAACAGACGGCACCGCCCGCGAGATCGAGCGCCTGGGCACCAGCGTGGAGATCGTGGGCAAGCTGGGCCAGGACAACCGGGTCTTCCAGCTCTTAGAGGACGGGAAGATCGACTACGTCATTCTCACCGGCTCCACGGAGCCGGAGTATATCCGGGACTTCATCCGCCTGAACCACCGCTGCGTCCAGTTAGGGATCCCCTGCCTCACATCCCTGGACACCGCCGGGGCCCTGGCGGACATCCTGGAGTCCCGCTATAACCAGGGGAACACGGAGCTGGTGGACATCTGCCACCTCCGGGAGCGCCGGGAGAAGCTGCCCTTTACCAAGATGCAGACCTGCGGCAACGACTACATCTTCCTGGAGAACTTCGACGGGCAGATCACCTGCCCGGAATCTCTCTGCGTCACCTTCTGCCACCGGCACTACGGCGTGGGGGCCGACGGCATCATCCTTATGGAGCGCTCGGACATCGCAGACGCAAAAATGCGCATGTTCAACTCGGACGGCAGCGAGGGAAAAATGGCGGGCAACGCCCTCCGGTGCGTGGGCAAATACCTCCACGACAACGGCTTTGTGGACGCGGAAACCCTGACGGTGGAAACGGCCAGCGGCGTGAAGGCCGTCACCCTCTACACCACCAACGGCAAAGCCACCTCCGCCAGCGTGGACATGGGAAAAGCCGCTCTGGACACCTCCGCGCTGAAATTCACCATCGCGGAAAAACAGGTGGTGGACTATCCCGTCCGCATCGCCGGGCGGCCCTACAACATCACCTGCGTGGACATGGGCAACCCCCACTGCGTGGTCTTCTGCGACCGGGTGGACGCGGTGGATATCGACTTCATCGGCCCCCGGTTCGAGCACGCGCCCTATTTCCCGGAGCGCATCAACACGGAGTTCATCCGGGTGGTAAACCCCAGCACCATCAAAATGCGGGTCTGGGAGCGGGGCAGCGGGGAGACCATGGCCTGCGGCACCGGGGCCTGCGCGGCGGTGGCCGCCGCCGTGGCCAACGGCCTTTGCGAGAAGGGCCGGGACATCACCGTCCGGGTGAAGGGCGGGGAGCTGATTGTCCACTACACCGACGGGGGCGTCACCCTGACGGGGGACGCGAAGCTGGTGTATACGGGGGAGATTGAATATTGAGCGGCACCGGGCCGCCGAGGGCGGCGGCCCCTACCCATCATCCGTAGGGGCCGACCCCCTGGCCGGCCCGTTTGCCGGGAACCCTGACGCGCATAACCAAAAGGACCGCCCTTCCGGGCGGTCCTTCTTTTACGGTTACGGTTTGACAACGGTGACGGTGGTCCCGCTGGTCCCGATGAACATCTGCTCCAGCAGCGTCACCAGGCGCTGGTATTCCAGGGGGCTCTCCGCGTACTCCTTGATACTCTCGTGGACGGGCCAGCTGGCGGCGTGCTTGTCGTTGTACTCCTCCGTCAACCTGGCCAGGGAGGCGGAGGCCAGCTCCGCCGTAAAGACCCCGCTGGAGGACGGGAAGTGGAAGCACACCTCGTCCAGGTTTTCCACAAGCGCCAGCATCTGATAGCCCAGGAACCGGGACATCCCCCAGGTGGCGGACGTGGTTTCCTCCGCCGTCTCAAACTCCAACGTCCAGCGGTAGGGCCGCTCGCTGGTCTGGAGGGAGATGTTATACCGTCCAATCCGGCTCCCCACCTGCAAGAGCTTGGCGATGTTCCCCAGGGCCGGGGCGTCGCCGCAGTAGGGGGTCTTGGCGTCCAGCAGCAGCAGCGTATCCCGGTCAATCACCACGCCGTCCTGCCACACCAGCCGCCCGCAGATCCACACCTCCGTCAGGCCGTCCAGGGGGATGGACAGGGGAATCTGCTTGCGGTATCCTCCCTGGGCGGTCTGGAAGGGATTCACCCGGACCTCCCGGGCGGTGTAGGTGAGGATTCCGTTTTCCTCCGTGCTTTTCAGGCCCCGGAGCTCATAGGCTCCCCAGTAGGTATCCGCCAGCAGGTTTAGATTATTTTCCGCGTCCACCTGGGGGTTTTCAATGCTGATATACTCCGCCTCCGGCGTCCGGCCGATGACGTACTCCTTGAGCAGATATCCCCCCGCCACCGCCAGCACGGTACAGAGTACCGCCAGGACGATTTTATGAACCGTCCCCTTCTTCACCCGCTTGAGATAGTCCACCTCTTTCTCCGGCTCCGCCGCTTCCTCCGCCGGGGCGGCCATGGCCTCCTTCCGCTCCCGGCACTCCGGGCAGGTTTCCAGGTGCCGGTCCACCGCCTCCCGGGAGTCCTCTCCCAGCAATCCCTCGATATAGCTTGGCAGCAAATCCCGCACCACGCCGCAGGTCAAATCATTCTTCATCGCTCACGCCTCCGTTCCGCAATTTCTCCTTGCTCCGGTAAAAGGTTACCCGGGCCCAAGTCTCCGTCTTCCCCACTACGTCCCCGATCTCCCGGAAGCTCAGCCCTCCGAAGGCCCGGAGGTAGACCACCTCCCGCTGCGGCTCCGGCAGATTGTGGACCAGCCGGAGAAGGTCCATCCGGCCCTCCTGTTCCAGAATGTCCTCCTCCGCCGAAGGGCTGGGAGACTCCGGCAGTTTTTCCGGCGGGACCGGCCCCTCCCGCTTTCGTTTCCGCAGCTGCTGATACCACAAGTGCTTGGCAATCTGGCAGAGCCAGACCGAAACCTTGCAGGACCCGTCGAACCGGTCCACGGATTTAACCGCCTGGTAAAAGGTTTCCTGGGTCAGCTCCTCGGCGAAACCGGGGTCATGGCACTGGGCCAGGAGAAACTTATACACGGTCCGGGCGTGCTGCTGATAGACCTTTTGCAGATCTTCCATGGGCTGACCCTCCTCTCGCCGGTTTCGCCGGTACCGTCAAACGCAAAAAGCCGCTTATACATCCTTCCGGCGCTGAGCAAAATCCGTTGGACTCCGCTCAACGGTACCGGCTATATATCCCCCGGCCGGAAAAAATGTTACACCCTCAGCCAAAAAATTTGACGGGCAAAAACCCGTCAAATTTTTTGGCTTTAATGGAACCGTGGCGGAACGCCGGATTGGGTTGGATTTTCCTGTCGGCAAGGCGGCTTGATGCGGAAATCCGGACGGATTTCAAGGCAGCTCAACGCGGTCCCGACGGGAGCAGACGCCCCCAAGCGGCGTTTTGGCGGTTTTAAAACAGACTTCAGTCATGCGGCGTGATCTCGTATTTCTGCTCCACTTCCTCCAGCCGGTCCAGATAGGGGCTCTCGGTGCAGCTCATGGAGGGGGCCTGATTCTTGAACTTCTCCACGGTCATCATGCTGTCCCGCACCGGGGCGATGGTGCCCGCGCCGGCCACACATCCGCCGGGACAGCCCATGCCCTCCAGCAAATAGCCGTCCCGCTTGCCCGCCTTGGCCATGGCCAGCATCTTCCGGCAGTTCTTCAGGCCGTCGCCGTACTCAATTTGAATCTTCCGGTCCGGGTCAATGTGCTTGACGGCCTCCACCACGGCGGCGGCCACGCCTCCGCCCACGGCGAAGCCCCGGCCCATGCCGGTGCCTTCGTCCATCTCGTCCTCCGGGTTGGCCTGGAGCTTGGTGAAGTCAATGTCCGCCGCGTCGAAGATGCCCAGCATCTCCTCGAAGGTGAGGACGAAATCCACGTCGGAGCGGATGGTCCGGCGGTTGGCCTCCAGCTTCTTGGCGGAGCAGGGCCCAATAAAGACGGTCTTGGCGTCCGGGTGGTCCTTCTTCACCATCCGCGCGGTGATAACCATGGGGGTCAGAGCCATGGAGATATAGTCGGTGAACTCGGGATAGAGCTTTTTCGCCATGACGCTCCAGGCCGGGCAGCAGGAAGTGCCCATCCAGGGCTGCTTGGCGGGAACCTCCTCCAGGAAGTCGTGGGCCTCCTCCACGGTGCAAAGGTCCGCGCCGATAGCCACTTCCACCACGTCGTAAAAGCCCAGCACCTTCATGGCGGCGTGGAGCTTGGCGGGGGTGGCGTCCTTGCCGAACTGGCCCACGAAGGCCGGGGCCACGCAGGCCACCACCTTCTCATTGTTCCGCAGAGCCTGGCAGACCTGGTAGATCTGGCTCTTGTCGGCGATGGCGCCGAAGGGGCAGTTCACCAGGCACATGCCGCAGGAGACGCACTTGTCGTAATCGATCTGCGCCCGGCCCAGCTCGTCGGATTTGATGGCGTCCATACCGCAGGCGGCGGCGCAGGGCCGCTCAATCTTGCTGATGGCCCGGTAGGGGCACTGGTTGAAGCATTTGCCGCACTTGATGCACTTGTCCTGGTCAATGTGGCAGTGCTTGTCCTTATCCATGTAAATGGCGTCCTTGGGGCAGACGTTCATGCAGGGGTGGGAAATACAGCCCTGGCAGTTGTCGGTGATGCGGAGCTGCTTGGGGGGGCAAGCGTTGCAGGCGAAGGGGATAATGTTCACCAGGGGGTTTTGATAGTGCTTTTCCGACTCCTCGGCAGAGCGCAGGTCCTCGCTGACGGGAATGGTTTCCCCGGCATAGCGGATGTTCAGGCCCAGGGCCAGCCGGACCCGTTCCTGGACGATGGCCCGCTCCAGGAAGACGTCGTGGCGGTGCTTGGCCACGTCGCCCTGAATCATCTTCAGAGGAATCTGGTCCAGCAGACGGGGGTCCCCGCCCTCCAGGGCCAGCTTGGCCACCTCTTTGAATACGGTGCGGCGGATATCGTCTACCGCGCTGTGTACACCTCTCATAGCAGTCTCCTCCTATTTTTCAGGCGGCGCGCCCCGCCCGATTAATTGTGAAATAAGTAACCAATTCGGTCCATGCTTATTATAGCGGACGTTCCGTCACATTGCAAGAGGTTCTTGCTCCCAGGCAACCGATTAAATGCCACAAAAAATAGCAGGAAAATTGTGGAGGAAATAAAAAAACCCGGCGGACGGGAAAACCCGCCGCCGGCTGCAAAGAGGGAAAAGAAACAGAAAGAGAGGAAATCGTGCCTCCAACTTGGAGGATGGCGTTAGCATACCCGGGAAATTTGAAATCAATCTGGATTTTTTATAAATAATTTGTAAACCTTGGGCCGGAACATTTCAGGCTCTCTTCAGTTTGGGGCCGTAAAATTGACAAATCCGGGTTCCATGGGATATAATGGCCTCTGCATACAGATGAACGTCTCAACTTGCCGGCGCTCCGCGCCGGACTGAAATAGGAGGATCTTTCATGACCTGGAAAGAACGACGGACCGTCACCATCCTGCTGAGCATCGCCGGAGCCCTGTTCCTGGCCCTGCTGATCGTCTTCGGCATGATCTACCGGGAAGGGCTGGAGGAAGCTCTGGCGGGGACGGACGCCGCCGCTGCCGGCCTCTCCGAAAGCGGCGCCCCGGCGGACCCCGGGGCTTACAGCGCCCTGCGTTACTACAACGGCTCCGCCACCCTCTCCTTCGTCCTGGACGAACAGGGGACGTGGATCTGGGCCGACGGGCCGGATTTCCCGCTGAAGGCGGACACGGTGACGTCGATCCTGGAAACACTGGCCTCTTTGAAATTCCAGCAGGTTCTTCCCGCCGGGGAGAGTAAGGAGGAGTACGGCCTGGACAATCCCTCCGCCACCCTCACCGCCACGGCGGGAACCGGGGAGCAGAGCTTATCCTTCGGCAAGACCACCACCGACGGCGACAGCTATTACATGATGATGAACGGCGACGAGTCCACCGTCTACATTGTGGCCGACACTCTGGTAAATCTCTTGCAGACCCCCATTTACGACATGTGCGCCCTGCCGGAGCTGCCGGACCTCAGCGAGGGAGCTCTCCGGGCCATCATGATCCAGGGGCCCGCCCCTGTGCCGGAGTCCTCAGAGGAAGGGGAAGACGGCCAAGGAGAGGACGGCGGGGAAGGCGGCGAACCGGCGGAGGAGCCGGAGCGGCCCGCCGTCACCCTGAACGCCCGCCGCTCCAACGGAGAGGACCAGCCGGCCCTCTGGTTTGAAGGCAGCGACAACGTCACCGCCAGCCCCCTGCTTCAAGATCTGCTCTATGACTTGAGAACGATGTCCATGGCCAAATGCGTGGATTACTTCCCCAGTGAAGAGGCGGCGGAAATCTGCGGCTTTGCCAGCGCCGACGCCATTTTAAAAGTGGAGTACGCCGCAAATGGGATGGACCAGACCTTCACCCTCACGGTAGGGGCCCGGATGCCCGACGAGTCGGGGCGGTATGTCCGCCTGGAAGAGGACGGGGCCATCTATGCCCTGTCCGCCGACAGCATCGACGCGGTGATGACGATCTCCGTGGCCGGAATGCGGGGCGCGGCTCAGGAACCCGCCCCGGACGGGAACCAGGAATGAGGAGGAACGCCCATGCGGGTACTGGTGATTGAAGATGAAACCCGGCTGGCCGCCACGCTTCAGGACCTGCTGGAGCTGAACGGATACGCCGCCGACGTCCGCCGCGACGGGGAGTCCGGCCTGGACGACGCCCTGACGAATATTTACGATGTCATTTTGCTGGACGTGATGCTGCCCAAGCTGGACGGCTTCACCCTTCTCCGCCGCCTTCGGGAGGCGGGAAACGCCACGCCGGTGCTGATGCTCACCGCCCGGTCGGAGGTTTCCGACAAAGTAGAGGGCCTGGACCTGGGGGCGGACTACTATTTGACCAAGCCCTTCGACCCCAAGGAACTGCTGGCCTGCGTCCGGGCCCTGACCCGGCGGCAGCCGGAGCTGCGGAACCCGGACTCCCTGGAATTCGGCGGCGTGAAGCTTGAAAAAAGCAGCTTCACACTCTCCTGCGGACCGCGGTCCGTCCGCCTCAGCCGCAAGGAGTTCGACATGATGGAGCTGCTGCTGCTGAACCGGAATCTGGTACTGACCAAGGAGTCCCTGCTGCTGAAAATCTGGGGCTATGAGTCCGAGGCGGAGGACAACAACGTGGAAGTGTATATCTCCTTCCTCCGCAAAAAGCTGGCCCACATTCACGCCAAGGTCCGCATCCGCACGATCCGCATGGTAGGCTACTGCCTGGAGGAGGACAGCGGCTGAAACGGGTGTTTCGTCAATTGTGAATTCCTCTTATCTTGCCCGCCGCTTTCTGGGGGTTTTACACAATTTCCACAAACTTATGCACAAGGGGTATCGGAGGCATGATTCGAAAGCTGCGGCTGAAATTTGTGGCGGTCTGCATGGCCATGGTCACCGCCGTGCTGGCGGTGGTGTGTTTCGCCATTTTTGCCGCCCTCCGGGGAAACGTGGAGGATCTGAGCCGGGAAGTGCTCCACAGGGTGATTCAGGAGGAGGCGCTCCCCGGAGGACGGAAGCCGGAAATCGGCGTGGAAATTGGCGGGGACAAGCTGCTGCTGCCCTATTTCACCGTCAGCGTCTGGCCCGGCGGCGGGGGAACCTACACCGCCTATGTCACCGGCGGCACCTACGCCGGGCTGGAGGACACGGCGGAGCTCACCGCCATTTTAGAGGACTGCCTGAACCAGGAGCCTCCCGAGGGTGTGGTCCAGAGTTACAGCCTCCGCTATCTCCGGCGGGACAACGGACTGTACCAGAAACTGGCCTTTGTGGACATGTCCATGGAGCGGGCCATGCTCCGGGAGATGATGGGCTCCTACCTGCGCATTGCCCTGGCGGCATTTCTGCTGCTGCTGGGGGTGTCGGCGGTTCTGGCCCGTTGGGTGACGGGGCCGATCGAACGGGCCTGGGGCCAACAGAGGCAGTTTCTCTCCGACGCGTCCCACGAGCTGAAAACGCCTTTGACCGTAATTTTATCCAACGCGGAACTGCTCTCCGCCCTGCCCTTGGAGGAGCGGCCCGCCCGGTGGACGGACAACATTCTCTCCGAGTCCCGGCAGATGAAGCGCCTGGTGGAAGAGATGCTGACCCTGGCCCGAGCGGACCACATGGCCCAGCCCGCCGTTTTGGGGGAGGTTTCCCTGTCCGACGTTGCCGAGGACTGCGCCCTGGCTTTTGAGCCGGTGGCCTTCGAGGCGGGGAAGCCTTTGAAATACCATGTGGCGGAGGGCATTTTTGTCCTAGGGGACGGGGACAAGCTGCGGCGGCTGGCGTCCATCCTGCTGGACAACGCTGTGAAATACGGCGCGGAAGGCGGGACCATTACCCTGACTCTGGAGAAGACGGAGCGGCAGGCCCGCCTGGCGGTTTCCAACCCCGGCGAACCCATCCCGGCCGGCCAGCTGCGGCGGCTTTTCGAGCGGTTCTACCGGGCGGACGCCTCCCGGGGGGAGAAAAGCGGCTCCGGCCTGGGGCTGAGCATCGCCGCCGTGATTGCCCAGGAGCACAGGGGAACCCTCCGGGCGGAGAGCGATTCCGCATCCACCCGGTTTCTGTTTGCCATGCCGCTGAAAAAATAGGAGTCGCGGAACGCTTGGCCTTGGGACGGCTTCTGTGTAAAAACGGGAGAGGCCCGCCTCAGGCTGTCAAAAAGTATATTTGACAGCCTGAGCAAGTTTTCAAAGCTCCACGAAAGTTTTGAAAACTTAGGATTGGAATGGCGCGGGAAACCCTTCCTGGGTTTCCCGCACAAACCCTTCCTTCCCGTCATGCCGGTTTTCTGCGGTTTTCGACAAACTGAGGCGGGAGCGTCCCGCCTTTCTTTTTGCAATCGTAAGAAAACCGTAAGAATTTTGTCGAGCCGTTTGTAAGAATTGCCTGGTATCCTGTACCCAGCTCAAGGGAGGAACCCGATATGAACGAATGCATCTTAGTTGTGGACGACGACCCCGAAATCGTAAACGCCATCGCCATCACCCTGGAGCGGGAGGGCTGGCAGGTCCGAAAGGCTTACGACGGCCTCCAGGCCCTGGACGCGTGCCTGGACCCCGCCGTGAAGCTGATCCTCATCGACGTGATGATGCCCAGGCTGGACGGCCTCTCCGCCCTGCTGCGCATCCGAGAGCGGCGGAACCTGCCCGTCATCGTCCTTTCCGCCAAGAGCGAGGACACGGACAAGATTCTGGGCCTTTCCATGGGGGCCGACGACTACGTGACCAAGCCCTACAATCCCCAGGAGCTCATCGCCCGGGTCCGGAGCCAGCTGCGGCGGTACACGTCCCTGGGCGACGTGAACGCCGAAGGGCGGCGGGGCCTGATTCTCAACGGACGGCTCAGCTACGACCCCGCCGGACGGGTTCTCCGGGCCGACGGGGAGGAAGTGAAACTCACCCCCACGGAGATGAAAATTCTGGACCTCTTGATCCGCCACCCCGGGCAGATTTTCCCCGCCGAGGAAATTTACCGCCGGGTCTGGAACGAGGACGCGTTTTCCTGTGAGAACACGGTGATGGTCCACATCCGCCGCATTCGGGAGAAGATCGAACTGAATCCCAAAGAGCCAGATTACATTAAGGTGGTGTGGGGCATTGGATACAAAATGGAACAGCACTGACAAAGAGCGGGAATATTACGCCGCCCCTCTCAAAGACGGCCGGCCCGGCGGCGGGCGGGTCAAGGGCCCGGCGGGTTTCCTGGCCTTCTTCCTGGGGGTGACGCTGGTTCTCTCCGGCCTGGGGAATCTGGGAAACCGGATCGCCTGGGAGCGGGACCCCTCCCCCTGGTGGGAGTGGGACTGGCAGGAGACGGACGCCTTCCGGGACGAGGCTGCCCGGTATCTCCGGGAGTTTTTGACCATCGGCGCCGGGGGAACCGTGGACTTCTACGACAGCGCCTACTGGGCGGAATACGGCGGCGACGTGTCCGTGGTCCAGGAGGCGGAGGCCTACCGCTCCTGGTGGGGGTTCTACCCCTTTACCGAGGCCGTGGTGGTGGACCGGGGAAGCGCGGAACAGGGGACTGTTTTCTCCGAGTCCGATCCGGGCAAGCCTAAAGAGGACCGGGACCCGGACGAGGCCTACCGGAACGACAAGAACGTCCTCTACTACATCCGAACGGGAGAGGTAAAGGACGGGAAGATCTACAGCAACATGGGCAGCGGCCTGGACAAGCTCCTGGCCCGGTCCGTGGAGGGCTATAACTTCTACCTCCAGTTTGTGGACGGCAAGGTTTCCATCTTCAAGGACGGGCAAAGCCTGGACGTATACGGGAACGGCCTGTATACCGGGGAATCCCAGTGGTTTGTCCCGGGCTACGACAACTTCCCCGTCAGTAAGGACTTGGAGGGTGTGAAGGTGGTCATGGCCGTCCGGCGGGAGCCCCAGCGGTATTACGGTATAGACTACAAAGACGGCGGGACCTACTACTCCAGTGCTTTTTATAACATCGCCCGGCAGGTGGAGGCAAGCAGGTCCTTCTACAAAACCCAGGGGCTGCTGCTGGGCGCGGGGCTGGCGTGCCTGATCCTCTGGTTCCTCCTGCGAAGGTCCGCGGAGACGGTAAGCCGGAAAATCGCCTCCTGGACCCTTCACGTTTGGACGGAGGCCCGGGTGCTGCTAGTCGCCATCTGCGCCGTGTGGGCTTTTCTGCCGGGCTTCCTCAGCCTGGATTCCGTCTACGACCTGCTGAACGGTTACTACTGGGAGTGGGACGGCGGGTATTCCTTCTCCGGCTGGGGCATGGCGGCTTTGCGCCTTGCGACCATGAACCTGTCGGGGGCGCTGGCCTTCTTCTGGCTGTGCTGGCTGATTCACAACGACCACAAGCACAATCCGAAGGAGGGCCGGTGGTCCCTCCTGGGCGGGCTCTTTCGGGCCCTCCGGGCAAGAGATCTGAAGCGTCCCGTTGAAAAGCGGCTCAGCCGCCGGACGGCGCTGATCATTCTGGCAGTCTTTCTTCTGGCCGCGGAAATCTTGAGTCTCCTCATCAACCTGACGGTGGCCGGCTATCCCTCCTGGCTGCTCTGGACGGTCTATCTGCTGCCGGTGCTGCTGGCGGCGGGGGCTCTCTCCCTGTTCCAGCTCTGCCAGCGGGGTCTGGCCCGGGACCTGGGCCGCCTGGCGGGCCAGGTGGAGGCCGTCCGGGCCGGGGACCTGGAAACCCCCCTGGAGCTCCCGGAGGACACGGACCTCCGGCAGACGGCGGAGAGCCTCAACGACATTCAATCGGGCATGAGGGCCGCCCTGGCCGAGCAGACCCGCAGCGAACGGATGAAGGTGGAGCTGGTGAGCAACGTGTCTCACGACCTCAAGACCCCCCTGACCTCCATCCTCTCCTATGCGGAGCTCCTCCGGCAGGAGGACCTGCCCCCGGCGGCGGCGGACTACGCGAAGATCATCGACGAGAAGGCCCAGCGGCTGAAGACTATGGTGGAGGACGTCTTTGAGGTCAGCCGCGCGGCGGCGGACCAGCTTCCTGTCCGCCTGGAGCGGCTGGATCTCGGAAAGCTCCTCCGCCAGACCCTGGCGGACATGGACGGGCCCATTCAGCAAAGCGCCCTGGCCTTTAAAGTGGAGCTGCCGGAGGAGCCCGTCATGATTACCGCCGACGGCAAGCGGCTTTACCGGGTGTTCCAAAACCTCATCGACAACGCCCTGCGCTATGCCCTGGAAGGCAGCCGGGTATATCTGAGCCTGAAGACGGCGGAGGGGACGGCGGAAGCATCCGTCCGCAACACCTCCCGCAGCGAGCTGCCGGAGGGGGTGGACTTCACCGCCCGGTTTGTCCGGGGGGACGCCAGCCGCACCGACGGCGGCAGCGGCTTGGGCTTAAGCATCGCCAAGAGCTTCACAGAGGCCTGCGGCGGGAGCTTCCGGGTGGAGACGCTGGCGGATCTGTTTACGGCCGTCGTCACATTCCCGGCGGTGGAATAGGGAACCACAAAAACAGAAAATGGCCTGACTCCCAGGCCGGACCCCGCAAAAAGCGAGAGAGGCTCACACCTCTCTCGCTTTTATTTCCGGGCAGTACAGCACCTGAACCCCGCAGTCGTCCCGGAGCCGTTCCCTCCGGACGCTCTCCGCCAGAATCAGCCCCGCCAAATCCTGGGGGTCGTCCCCCACCCAGCCCGCCAGCAGATTTAAAAGCCACTCATCCTCTGCCGGGTCCGCCACGCCGTCGCTGACCATGACGGCGAAGCCGCCGGGGGGCAGGGGCGCTTTCGTCACGTCCGGCGGCGGGCCCTGGAGTCCCACCGGAAGGCTGGCCCCGGTGATCCGCCGGACCACGCCGCCCCGCTTGATATAACTGGGGGCCGCGCCGCACTTGTAGAACGCCGCCTCCTTGGCTGCGGGGTCGTAGACGCAGAGGTCCACGGTGGTGAAGGCCCCGCTGTCCGCTCCCCGGAGGCCCATGGCGGAATTCAGGGTTTTCAAAGCCGCCTCCGGGGCCACTCCCGCCTCCAGAAACTGCTGAAGCAGACGGCAGATCAGGGCGGACTCCTTCCGGGCGGGCTCGCCGCTGCCCATTCCGTCCGCCAGCAGGAGACACCAGAGCCCCCGGTCCGTCCGAAAGGACGCCACGGTGTCCCCGCAGACGGTTTCCCCCGCCTTGGGCCGGAGGGCGGCCCCTACCCGGCAGGGGCTCTCCGCCGCCATAGCGGGGGCGGCGGACTCCAGCCCGGCGGCGGTGGCCGTCAGCAGTTCCGAGAGCTGGGCGTACTGGCCCCGGGCGCTGCGGCGGGTTTCCTCCAGCTGGCGGCGGTACTGCCGCCGGAGGAGAAAGGCGGAAAGTTCGGCGTTGATGGCCGCCAGGAGGTCCGGCAGGTGGACGCAGCGGCCGGTGAAATACTCCGGGAAATCCTTTGCCAGGGCCCGGCCCCGCTCCAGGAGGTAGGGCGTCGCGTCGTTCATGGCGTTAAAGGTGCCGGTATAGTCCTTTTGCCAGCAGAGCTCACAGAGGGCGCAGCCCCGGCAGACCTTCTCGGCGGAGCGGTCAAAGACAATGGCGGGATTTTCGTCCGCCACGGGGGGCGCGGAGCGGCCGATGCTGTCGTACAGGTCCCGGAGGGCCGCTGCCGCCCGGTCCAGCCGCTGCCGCCAGGGGGTGGGGTCCTCCTTCCGGTCCGCCGCCGGAACCGGAATGGCGGGCCGGACCCGTTTTCCCGCCACAAAGCGCCCCGGAAGGGCCAGGAACAGGCCCGTCCCCGCCGCCGCCTCCGGCACAAGAGGCAGAATCTGCCCTTCCGCCAGGGCCGCCGTCCCGGCGGCGGCCAGAAAGGCCAGGGCCGCCCCGGTCCGCCGCCGCCCCTGCCGGCTCCCCGCGGCCAGGCCCGCCAGCCCCAGGGCGGCGGTAAGGGGGAGGCGGCTTCCGCACAGCTCCGCTGTCAAACCCAGTCCCAGGCCGAAGGCCGCCCCGGCGGCGGGGCCCCGGTCATAGGCCGCCAGGGCCGCCAGGAAGCACAGCAGAGTCCGGGCGGGAGAGAAACCCAGCAGCTCCAGCCCCTCCACCGCCGTCACCAGGGCCCCGGCCAGGAAGATCAGGCCGTCCACCACCTCCCGGCCCTCCCCGCCCCGAAGAAGAGGGAAAAACAGCCAGGCGGAGGCCCCCAGCAGCGCCGACGCCGCCAGACAGTCCGCCAAGCGGTCCAGAGGGGAGAGGGATTGGAGTATGTAGATACCTTCCACGGTGACAAAGAGCCCCACCGCCGTCAGGGCCGCGTTCCGGGCCTTGGAAAACAGCCGGGTTCCCCCCAAGGCAGTGGAGGCGGCAAGGACCAGCACCGCCACCGCCAGGAACGGCAGAGCTTCGGCAAACTGGAGAAACAAAGCCGCCCCCGCCGCCGCCCCGGTCAGAGCCGCGATCCCCTCCGGTCCCGGCCCCGCCGCCGCAACCCAGCCCAGGGCAAAGGGAGCGGCTCCTCCGGCGGTCTGTCCGGCGGTCAGCGCCGCCGAGAGGAAAAAGCGGACCCCAAGGTTCACCAGACGCCCAGCCCTCCCCCGTTCCAATGTCAGTTGACCGTATGCCACAGCCTGTCCCTCCTCGAAGTGTTGTTCTCCCATTGTAGCGCTGGGAAAGGGAAAAACCCGTCGGGAAAGGTGCCGGAAACTTTTCCGGGGAAAAATGAAGGGAACACACGGGGCAGACCAGGCGCTTGCAGCCGGCGGGGAAACATGAAAAGAGGAGGCTTCCCCCCGAAAAGGAAACCTCCTCTCAGCTTGGCGAAGCGTCTTTTCACCAAGCTGTCTGCAATTTTAAAACGTTGAAAACGTGTTGGATTTGAAGAATTGAAATGGAACGGAAAACCCTTCCTGGGTGATCTCCGGCCCAAGAGCCGCCCCGCGGGCGGTTGGCCTCTGATGCGCGCCTGCGGGCGCGGCCCCGCAGCGTTTCTCTTTCCCGCCTTTTTGGCGGTCCGGTTCCTTTTATGTCCCTCCGGCTCAGTCCGCCAGGGTCAAATCCCCGTCCTTCACCCAGCCCGCTCTCCGGCAGAGCCGGTTGACCAGCGGACAGATCACGGCAGGGAGGACGAAGGAAATCAGAATCAGCCCCGCCCAGTCCATGGCCCCGGGGGCGATGGCCGCCGCGCCGTTGGCCAGGGCCGTCTCGCTGGGGGCAATCCAGCCCGTCCAGACCCCCAGCTGGCCGCAGAGGCCGCAGGTGCCCATGCCGGAGTTGATGGCCGCGCCGTTCATCTCCAGGCGGAAGAGGCAGGTGGCGATGGGCCCGGTGACAGCGGAGGTCACCGTGGGGGCAATCCAAATTTTGGGGTTTCGAACGATGTTGGGCATCTGGAGCATGGAGGTGCCCAGACCCTGGCTCACCAAACCGCCCCAGCCGTTTTCCCGGAAGCTCATGACCGCAAAGCCCACCATCTGGGCGCAGCAGCCCGCCACGGCGGCGCCCCCCGCCAGGCCCGTCAGCCCCAGGACGGAGCAGATGGCGGCGGAGGAGATCGGCAGCGTCAGGGCCACACCCACCAGTACGGACACCAGGATGCCCATCAGGAAGGGCTGAAGCTCTGTGGCCCGCATAATAAGCCCCCCGAAGGCGCTGGCAATGCCGGCAATGGGAGGCGCGATAACCCAGGCGGTGCCAATGCCCACCAGGGTGGTGACGATGGGGGTCACCAGGATGTCGACCCTCGTCTCCTTGCTGACGGCCTTGCCGCATTCGGCGGCGATGATGGCCACGAAGAGGACCGCCAGGGGCCCTCCCGCCTTGCCCAGGGCGTTGCAGGCGTAGCCCACCGTCGCCAGGGAGAACAGCACCATGGGCGGGGCTTGGAGGGCATAGCCGATGGCCACCGCCATGGCCGCGCCGCTCATGAAGGAGGCCATGCCCCCGATCGTGTAGCCCACGTCGTTGATGGTGATGATCGGGGCGGTGAGGAAACCGATGTGGAATTGGGAGCCCACCGTGTTGAGAATCGTTCCGATGAGCAGGGAACAGAAGAGGCCCTGGGCCATTGCCCCCAGGGCGTCGATCCCATAGCGGCGGGCGGATAGGACGATGTTTTTGCGTTTCAAAAACGCCTGGACATTTTCCATGGGAAGCACCTGTTTCTTTCGTAGAATTTGTTTTTCAAGTCTGTTTCCGAGTATTGCGCCGGACGCGGAAATAGGCCTTGCAGGTGTCAAGACACCTGCAAGGCCTATCATACGCACACGAACCGTATTTGTCAAGAGGGGACCGGCCTGCCTTGAGAAAAATGATGGCGGCAGCGGCCCAATCCCCCTTGGAAGCCTATGCTTCCGGGGCGCTTTGGTGTGGTTCGGATTTCGTCTTGGCATCTGCCGCTTTCTAAGGCGCTCTCCCAACCGCCCCCGAAGGGGCAGCGTCAAGGATGAATGTCACTCCGCCCGGCGGGGCCGGCTGCCCAGCAGGGCGTCGTAGGTTTTGGAAATGCCCGGCCAGTCCACCTTCCGCCACCAGCTCTCAAAATAGTCTCCCCGGCGGTTCTGATAATCCAGGTAATACGCGTGCTCCCACACGTCGCACAGCAGCAGGGGCGCCAGGGGCAGGGGCGCGTCCTGATTGGGCGTCTTCACCACGGAGAGGCGTCCGTCGCTGCCGCTGGCCAGCCAGGCCCAGCCGGAGCCGAACTGCCCCAGAGCGGCGTTCTTCATGGCGGTTTTCAGGCCCTCCAGGTCCCCGAAATCCCGGACAACGGCGTCCTCCAACGGACCGGCGGGAGAGCTGACCGCGCCGGGAGCCATAGTTTTAAAATAAAGGTCGTGGTTATAGACGCCGCCGGCGTTGTTCCGCACGCCCTGGCGAATCTCCTCCGGCAGGCGGGGCCACTCCTGGACCAGCCGCTCCAGGGGCCAGTTCTGGACCTCCGGATGGTTTTCCAGGAGCTTGTTCAGATTTTCAACATAGGTGGCGAAGTGCTTATCATGGTGAAAATGCAAGGTCCGTTCTCCGATCTCCGGCAGCAATGCGTCGTAGCCGTAGGGCAGAGGCGGAAGGGTGAAGGGGTAATGTGATTCCATAGAATTCTCCTTTCATGCTGATTGCTTCCTATAGTATATGTGAAGGGAGGGGCTGGCATACGGAGAGAAAAATTTGAAAAAAATTCGGGAAAGTTTGTAACAAAAGCCATCTTCTAAACGTCTATAATGAAGGAGGTGAAAACTTACATACAAAGGAAGAGACGCTATGAAGCATTTTATCTGGATGCTCTGCGGGGTTTTTGTCTCCGGACTGCTGCTGGGGACTCTCAGCGCCTGCGGAGCGGACCAATTCAGCACGTGTGTCATCACGACGGCCAAATCCTCCGCCCCGGAGGCGGCTCTCCCGCCCGAGGACCTGCCGGAGGACCCGCCGGACCCCAAGCCCGGGGCCGCTATCACCGCCGAGGAGGACGAGGCCCGGATGCTGGCCTACGGCAAGGCCCTGTGGGACATGTACCTGCTGGGCCTCCGCCCCGACGGGGAGGAGCTGGAGCGGGCCAGCGGCCTGGGCCCCGCCGAAGGAAACCAGTTTGCCATTGTTGACGTAAACGGCGACGGCGCCGAAGAGCTGATTATCTGCTGGGACCAGGCCTGCATGGCCGGAATGCAGGGGCTGGTTTACACCTACGACTACCCGGAGGAGGAGCTGCGGCTGGTCCTCTCGGAGTTCCCCGCCCTGACCTTCTATGAAAACGGCACCCTGACGGCGGACTGGTCCCACAACCAGGGCTGGGCCGGGCGCTTCTGGCCCTGCACCCTCTATCAATACCGCCCGGACAGCGGCGTCTATGAGGAGGTCGCCAGCGTGGACGCCTGGGACCTGGAGTGTACCCGGGAAGACGAATCCCTCACCGCTGCCTTCCCCCGGGAGGCGGACGCCGACGGGGACGGGCTGGTCTATTACATCCTCACCGGGGAGTGGTATCAAAATCCCCACGCCTCAGAGGAGGACCACTTCGCCACGCTCTGGGGGGCCGACCCTGTGGACGGGGCGGCGCTGGAGGACTGGCTAAACACCTATACCGGCGGGGCGGAGCCCCTGAAAATCCCCTACCGCCCCCTGGAGGAGGTAAGCATTTCTCACCTGGGCTGTCCCAGGCCGGAGGTGACATACCCGGAGCCGGTTGGATAAGCATTTCAATACAAGGAGGAAATTATAATGAAAAAACTACTGTCCGTATTGCTAACCCTGGCGGCCCTGTCCGCCGTTCTATGCCTCCCCGCCGCCGCCGAGGAGGCTAAGGAGGCCGCTGAGGCCCCCGAGAAAGCCCCTGCCTTCGTCCGGATGTGGGGCAAGGTTTCCCCCTGGGAGGGGAACGGCATTTATCTGAAGAACGACAGTGGGGACGGCTCTTTGAGCGAAGTGGTGGTCCACCCGGGCGACGCCCCTGCGGTGGACGGGACTACGGGCCTGCCCTTGGATCTGAAGACCGTCAAGGAGGGGGACGTCCTCTATGTCTGGACAGGTCCCGCCATGGCCCTGAGTCAGCCGGCCCAGGTCAGCGCTCTGGTGATCGTGGGCAACGTCCCGGCGGACGCCGCCGCCCCGGAGTTTTGTGAGATCGCCGGACGGGCCGTGTCTCCCGCCCCCGGGGATAAAGGCAATCCCAAATTCCCCCTCACCGGCGGCGGGGAGCTGGAGGTGACGGACAAGACCGTCTACACCCCCTGGCTGACCCGGCAGATCCTGCGGATGGAAGACCTGAACCCCGGCGACCGGGTGCTGGCGTGGAAGGGCAAGGACGGCGCGGCGGAAAAAATCCAGCTGCTCCCCAGCGTTTACCGGGGTTATGTATGCACTTTCGCCACCATGCACGACGTGCCGATTGCAGTGAACGGCGGCTTTGACGCGGAGCGGGACAAGGACGTTCCCCAGTTCTCCGGCAAGCGGACGGAACAGGGCGTAATGGCCCCCATCCGTTCCATTGCCGAGGCCGCCGGGTGCAGTGTGTCCTGGGACAAGGAGCGGGGCGCGGTGGTGTATGACGAAAATAAAGAGCTGGTGTTCAGCGTCTTTCCCGGCCAGGATGTCCTTCAGACCCCGGATGGTGAGACAACCATTTCCGCCCCCTGCCTCAAAGAGGGCGGCGCCACCTACCTGCCTCTGGAGGATCTATGCTATTGGCTGAACCTGTATCTGGCCCGGGGATAATTCAAAAGCTCCCCCCGGGTTCCTCTCGTAACGCTCTTCCTTCCCGTTTTCTAACTCTTCGCCGCTCTTTCAAAAGGCCGGAAGTCCTCCGCCGTTTCCGGCGGAGGACTTCCTTTTTTCTTGTCTTCTTATTCCCGCAGGGCCGGGCGCCCCGCCAATTATTGGAAGGTCAGTTCAAACCGCGCCCCGGGATTCCCGGCAAAGACAATCAGACCGCCCTCCTCCAGCTTGACGGAGCTGCTGTCCCATAGAACAGAGGAGGCCGCGACATTGCCCTTGGCGTCGTAAACCCAAAAACCGGCGTCCTTGGGGACCTGAACGGCCATGGTCTTTCCGGCGGCATTGTCCCCCACCTTGTACCAGCGGGCGTAGCCGTTGGGCTGGATCGTACAGGCGGCGGCGTTGTCCTTTCCGGTGGAGAGAACCGGAACCGCATTTAAGTCCATGCCCACCGTTCCGTTGGAATAGTACATCCACAGCGCGCCTTTTTCATCCTTTCTCAGTTCCACGTCATAGCCGTCCCGCCCCGCGTTGCCGGGGACCTGGGCCACGTAGCTGGCGTGGGTTTCGTCGTCGATCCGCAGATTCCCGATGTAGCCGGGGACGCTGTCCGTTTCCGGCGTGTCCTCCAGTTCCTTCAGCGCCGTGCCCAGGGCCAGGTAGACCTGGGAGCTGTAGCGCTCGTTGGCGGGCAGGAAAACCGTCTTGCCCATCTGCTCCTCCCAGCTTGCCTGAAGAGCCGGGTCAATCGGATTTTCCGGCAGCTTCATGGCCGCGTAGTTGGAGCCGGGCAGATAGCCCAGGCCGGAGAGGCCGGTAAACGTCCACTGATAGAGATAGGTCTGGCCGTTTTTCTCCTTCACGATCCGCAGGGCGGAGGTTCCCCCCTCATCCCGGAAGGTTCCGTCATCGTGATAGTAAAAGCTCCGGTCCGGGACGCCGGGCATGTCGAGATACCCCATGGTCAGGGTGCCGTCTTCTTCCAGCTTTACCTCAAAAACCATCTGAGAGCCATAGTACCCGGCGCTGTCCAGCAATTCCTTGGGCAGGTCGGCCCGTTTGGCGGCGGGGAGCTTGAAGCGAATCTCGGAAACCTCCACATTCTTCTCCCGCAGCGCCGCTATCAGCATCTGAGAGGCGGCCATCTCATTATAGGTGGACACGCCTCCGGCGCTGAGAACCGCCGCCGCCATCTTCTGTTCCGGAAGCACCACCAGCCCGGCGTGATAGTATCCGGTATCTCCCCCCTTTACCAGAGCGGTGATGCCATTCTGGGCAAAGGGATACCACTCCATGTGGTCCCAACCCAGGCCGAAGGCCAGGGCGGAGGGGTAATTCTCCTGAGGCCAGAGGCCCTTCGCGTACTCCGGGGCCGCCATGGCGTCCCGGGAGGCCTTTTTCAAAAGGGTTCCGTCCGTCAGGGCCCCGCCGAACACCGCCAGGTCCTCCGCCGTGGCATAGAGCCCTCCGGCCCCGACGACGCCCAGGCACTCCTTGGGGAGGGGAGCTTCCACACCCTGTCCATAAATCGCCGCCCGGCGGTTCTCAAAGCTGCCGTCGGGGGACCAGGTTTCCTCCAGTCCGGCGGGATCAAAGACCTTGGCGTGGAGATAATCCTCGAAGTTCATATCCGTCACCGCCTCCACGACCAGCTCCGCCAGGGTAAAACCGTCGTTGCAGTAAACGCTGTAAGCTCCGGGGTCCGCCTTAAGCCGCTGGGTGGAAAGCCGCTCCAGCAGCTGGCCTGTGGCCTGCCTGCTGGCGTCATTGAAGAGCAGGGCGCTGCTGAAAGAGGAGCCCATCAGCCCTGAGGAGTGGTTCAGCAGCATCCGGACGGTGATGTCCTTATAGCGGGGGTCCGCCATTTTGAACGCCGGCAGATATTTGACCACGGGCTGATCCAGATTCAGCTTTCCCGCCTCCGCCAGCTGCATGACGGCCACGGTGGTGAACATCTTGCTGACGGAACCGATGCAGTAGACGTCGCCCTCGCCCTCCTTGCGCGCGCCGTTTGTGTCCAGTTCCGCCTTGCGGGAACCGGAGGAGATGATCTCCCCGTCCTGCCACACGGCCCAGCTGGCCTGCGTGGCCTGGCCGTATTCCATTACGGAGGAAACGGCCTTCTCGGCGGTGATCTCCACCGTGGACCCCTTCGCTGCCTCCGCCGCCGAAGCGGGGACGGCAAGGCTCAGGCTTAGGACCAGGACCAGCGCCAAGGCTCGGATTGTTTGAATTTTTTGTTTCATGTTCTGTTTCCTTTCCCGCCCCGGGCGGCTGCCGGGGCGCTCTTGAGGGTTGCGCTTTCAGAATACACCTTCCATAGGGGGGAATGTCAAGGGGAAACCGGTAAATTTTCCGCACCATTTGGACTTTTATGCCGGGGGGATGCCCTTGACGGAGGAGCGGAGACATGATATACTTTTCCTGAACATACTGAAAGGGGTGGAAATGTGAGACTGACTTCCTGCTGAACGCCAAGTGACTTGGTTTCCGGCGCCGCTCAGGCGGGGCCGGGGCGGCCTTGCGCCGTCAAGCGGGAAAGCGCAGCTCACCTCCAGCCCTCGCGTCAGATACCGCCATGCCGCCCGTTTCCGGGGCGGCTTGCGCCGTGTTGGGACGGGCCGCGGGAGGCTTTCCTGCGGCTCTTATCTTTTATCGTCAGCACAGTTGAAAAGAAGTGTTTTCTCCTTTTCGGCTGCGTTGGCTGTATCACGGCAAGGAGATGACGCGTATGTCTATGATCCAGGCGGACGGCCTGACCTTTTCCTATCCCGGCAGTCCCGACCCCGTGTTTCGGGACGCCTGTTTTCAAATCGACACCGGCTGGCGGCTGGGTCTCGTGGGCCGGAACGGCCGGGGAAAGACCACTCTGCTGCGGCTGCTGATGGGAGAATATCTCCATGAGGGGAATCTGATCTCCTCGGAACGCTTCGACTACTTCCCCAGCCCCGTCCCAGAACCAGAGCGGCTGACGGCAGAGGTCTTGGAGGACCTCTGCCCGGAGGCGGAGGGCTGGCGCTTCCCTAAGGAGCTGTCCCTGCTGGGCGTGGAGGAGGAGGCCTTGTGGAGGCCCTTTTCCACCCTTTCCAATGGGGAACGGACTAAGGTGCTGCTGTCGGCGCTCTTTTTGCGGGAGGGGCGCTTCCCCCTCATTGACGAGCCCACCAACCACCTGGACGCCCAGGGGCGGGAACTGGTTTCCGCCTATCTCCGGCGGCAGCGGGGCTTTATCCTGGTGTCCCACGACCGCCGCTTCCTGGACGGCTGCGTGGACCACATCCTGGCCCTGAACCGGGCGGACATCCAGGTCCAGGCTGGAAACTACAGCTCCTGGAAAGAGAACTTTGACCGGGTCCAGCAGTTTGAGGAGGCCAAAAACGAGCGCCTCCGGAAGGACATCCGCCGCCTCCAGAGCGCGGCCCGGCGAACTTCCGCCTGGTCCGACCGGGTGGAGGCGTCCAAAATCGGAGCCTATGACAAAGGCTTCGTGGGCCACAAGTCCGCCAAGATGATGAAACGGGCCAAGGCCCTGGAGGCCCGGCAGGAAAAGGCCCTGGAGGAAAAGCAGGGGCTTTTAAAAAACCGGGAGACGGCGGAGGCGCTGAAGCTCAGCCCCCTGGCCCACCACGCCAGGCGGCTGGTCTCCTGCTCGGAGCTAAGCTTGTGGTATGGAGACCGGCGGGTCTGCGGACCCCTGGCCTTTTCCCTGGAGCAGGGGGAGCGCGTGGCCCTGGAGGGCCGGAACGGCAGCGGGAAGAGCAGTCTATTAAAGCTGCTGACCGGGCAAAACATCCGGCACGACGGAACGCTGGCTCTGGCCCCGGGACTGAAAATCTCCTATGTGCCCCAGGACACCTCTTTCCTCCGGGGCACCCTGGGGGACTTCATCCTGGAGCGGGGTATCGAGGAAAGCCTGTTCAAGGCGATCTTACGGAAGCTGGGCTTTGACCGGGAGCAATTTGACCGCCTCCTGGAGGACTACTCCGGCGGGCAGAAGAAAAAGGCTCTCATCGCCGCCAGCCTCTGTGAGCGGGCCCACCTGTACGTGTGGGACGAGCCGCTGAATTTCATCGACATCGACTCCCGGCTCCAGATTGAGGAGCTGCTGCGGGCCTTCGCCCCCACGATGATCTTCGTGGAGCACGACCGGGCCTTTCAGGAAGCTGTAGCCACGGAGACGGTTCTATTATAATTATAGAAAAGGGCCCTGGAAGCCCTCCCCCGGGAGGGGCCTCCAGGGCCCTTTTCAGATCAGCGCCACGATGAGCCACAGCAGGCCGATGGCCGCCGCTCCCGTGAGGGTGTAGACCGCCGGGCTCAAATCCCGCCAGGCACGGCTGAACCTTCCGTGGTCTCCCCCGGCGTAGTTCCGGGCCACCCGGCGGGCCTCCTCCACCAGCTCCCGGGAGGTGACCCCCTCCCCGGCGGCGTCGTTCCGCACAATAAAGATTGCCTGCTCGAAAAACCGCTGGTCCGGGGAGTCCACCACGACCACCCTTCTGGAAATGCCTTTCACCATTTTGTACGTATGCCTCCTGCAAGTTATCGCCGGCACAGTGGAACAGAAACCGTTCCTTCTTTTCCACTGCGCCGTCCATCCTACTTCCAGTTTTCCAGCGCCGGGGGAAAATTATACCTGGAACGTAAAAAAGAGGAGAGGCGTTTTTCCGCCTCTCCTCGGTTCTCACTTCATCAGCTCGTACATGACCGCCTTGATGGTGTGCATCCGGTTTTCCGCCTCGTCAAAGACGATGGAACGGGAGGACTCGAATACCTCGTCCGTCACCTCCATGGCCTCCCGGCCAAAGCGCTCGCCCATCTCTTTGCCCACCTTGGTCTTGTGATCGTGATAAGCGGGAAGGCAGTGCATGAACCGGCACTGGGGACCCGCCGCGTCCAGCAGGGCCCTGGTAACCTGATAGGGGCCCAGGGCGGCGATCCGCTCGGCCCAAACCTCCGCAGGTTCGCCCATGGAAACCCACACGTCGGTGTAGAGCACGTCCGCGCCCCGCGCCGCCTCCTGCGGGTTCTCGATGAACTCCAGGGATGCGCCGGTTTCCTTGGCAATGACCTGGCAAGTCTCCACCAGAGCCGGGTCCGGCATATAGGACTTCGGGGCGCAGGCCACAAAGCGCATTCCCATCTTGGCGCAGCCCACCATAAGGGAGTTCCCCATATTAAACCGGGCGTCCCCCAGGTAGACCAGCTTCACGCCCCGGAGCTTCCCAAAGTGCTCCCGGATGGTCAGGAAATCCGCCAGGATCTGGGTGGGGTGAAACTCGTCGGTGAGGCCGTTGAACACGGGGACCCCGGCGCAGGCCGCCAGCTCCTCCACAATGGCCTGTCCGAAACCCCGGTACTCAATGCCGTCGTACATGCGGCCCAGCACCCGGGCCGTGTCGGCGATGGACTCCTTCACACCGATCTGGGAGCCGGTGGGGCCAAGATAGGTGCTGCCCATGCCCAAGTCCTGGGCGGCCACCTCAAAGGCGCAGCGGGTCCGGGTGGAGGTCTTCTCAAAGATCAGGGCCACGTTCTTCCCCTCCAGGTATCTGTGGGGGACGCCTGCCTTTTTCTTGGCCTTCAGGTCCGCCGCCGTGTCCAGGAACTGCCCGATCTCTGCCGGGGTAAAGTCCAGCAGCTTTAAAAAATGCTTGTGGTTTTCCATAGGTGACGCCTCTCTTTCATTTCGTTCCAAAATGGGAAAACGGGCCGCCCAGGGGGGCGGCCCCTACAATTTCCTTTCCCTTTTAGGACAGGACCTTCTTCATGATGGCCAGGCCCTTGTCCATCTCCTCCTTGGTAATAACCAGGGGCGGCAGCAGCCGCATTCCCGGCCCGGCGGTGAGAATCAGCAGGCCGTTTTCAATCAACTCGTTCGCGATATCTTTGTTGGTCCAGCCCTCCCGGACCTCGACGCCGATCATCAGCCCCAGGCCCCTCGTCTGCCCGAAGCAGGGCAGGTCCAGCGCCTCTATGCCCTTGCGGAGGTAATCCCCTTTTTCCTGAACCTCTTTCAAAAATGCGTCGCTGAGGATCTCCTGGACCACCAGGCCCGCGGCGGCGCAGACGGGATTGGCGCCAAAGGTGGTGGCGTGCATGCCCGGTCCCAGCACGTTCCTGCACCTCTCGTTGGCCATAATGCCGCTCATGGGCAAGCCCCCGGCAATCCCTTTGGCAAAGCTCACCACGTCGGGAAGAAGATCATACTGCTGGAAAGCAAACAGCGTACCCGTCCGGCCCACGCCGGTCTGGACCTCGTCCACCAGGAGCAGCCAGTCCTTCTCGGCGCAGAGGGCCTCCAGGGCCTTCACATAGCCCTGATCCAGGGGCAGCACGCCGCCCTCTCCCTGGACCAGTTCCACCATGACGGCGCACACGTCCCCCTGGTCCTGGGCCTTGAGATCTTCCAGGTCATTGGCGGCGGCGTAGCGGAACCCCTCGGTAAAGGGGAAGAAGTAGTTGTGAAACACGTCCTGGCCCGTGGCCTTCAGCGTGGTGATGGTCCGGCCGTGGAAGGAGTTTTTCAATGTGACAATGGTGCTGCGGCCCTGGCCGTACTTATCAAAGCTGTACTTTCTCGCCAGCTTAATCATGCCCTCGTTGGCCTCGCCGCCGCCGTTGGCGAAAAAGACGGCGCTCTCCCCGGTGCGCTTGCAGAGAATCTCCGCCAGCTTCGCCGGGGGCTCCGTATAGAAGAGATTGGAGGTATGGCCCAGCTTTTTGGCTTGGGCCGCGGCAGCTTCCGCCCAGGGCTGATGGCCATAGCCCAGGGCCATGACGCCGATCCCGCTGGTGAAGTCGATGTACTCCCGGCCCTCGGGGTCATAGAGCGTAGCGCCCTCCCCGTGGTCCAGGGCCACGGGAAAGCGGCCGTAGGTGTTCATGATATACTGCCCGGTCAGATTTTTGATGCCCTCGGAAGTCATAGGGTTTCCTCCTTTTTCATCATGGTGCCGATGCCCTCGTCGGAGAGCAGCTCGATGAGGATGGAATGGGGAATGCGGCCGTCCAGAATATGGACCCGCTCCACGCCGCCGTGGATGGCGTCCACGCAGCACTGCATCTTGGGAATCATGCCCCCGGAGATAATTCCCTCCTCCACCAGGGCCGGGACCTCCCGGGTGCGGACCACGTGGATCAAGGTGCTCTCGTCCTTGGGGTCCCGGAGGAGTCCCCGGACGTCGGTGAGCAGGATCAGCTTTTCCGCTCCCAGAGCCTCCGCCAGTCTTGCGGCGGCGGTGTCCGCGTTGATGTTGTAGGCCGTGTCCGCGTCCACTCCCTGGGCCACGGTGGACACGATGGGGATGTACCCGTTCTCCAGGGCGCTTTTCACCGGCTCCGGGTTCACGCCGGTGATCCGGCCCACCAGGCCGTATTTCTCGTCCAGCTGTTCCGCCTGGAACAGCTGCCCGTCCATGCCGCAAAGGCCCACGGCCCGGCCCCCCAGGCGGTTCAGCTGGGCCACCAGGTCCTTGTTGACCTTGCCGCACAGCACCGCCTGGACGATGTCCATGGTGGTCACGTCGGTGTACCGCAGGCCGTCCACAAATTTGGACTCGTGGCCGATCATCTTCAGCATGGCGGAGATCTCCGGCCCGCCGCCGTGGACGGCCACCACACGGATGCCCACCAGATTCAGCAGGATGATGTCGCTCATCACCGCCTGGCGCAGGGCGTCCGAAACCATGGCGTTGCCGCCGTATTTGACCACGATGGTCTTGCCGGTGAATTTCTGGATGTAGGGCAGGGCCTCGATCAGAGTCTGGGCCTGCTGTTCATGGGAAGACATGGCGTTTCACTCCTTAAAGAGGGGACTCCGTCCCCCCTTTAGATTTCCCCCTCCAGTGACGTCGGTCACTGGAGCCGCCGCCCTAGGCGGCTGGAGTCTTGGTATTTTCCTGACGCGCATGTCGTCAGGAAAATGATCCAATTTTAGTTCTCCGCCTCCAGCGGAAAAACCAAGGGGCGCCGCCCCTTTGGAATCCCCGCGTGGCAGGTTTTATGTTCTGTAATCTCCGTTGATTTTGATATAGTCATAGGTGATGTCGCAGCCCCAGCAGGTGCAGGAGGCCTCTCCCTCGCCCATGGCGATGTTGATCTCCACATCGTGCTCCGTCAGGATCTTCTTGGCCAACTCTTCGTCAAAGTCCAGTCCCCGTCCCTTGGCGCAGACCTGAATTTCCCCGGCGGCGCTGGCAAAGTGGACGGACACCCGCTCCGGGTCGAAATCCTCCCCGGAGTAGCCCATGGCGCACAGCACCCGGCCCCAGTTGGCGTCCGCGCCAAAAATCGCCGCCTTGGTCAGCGTGGAGGAGATGACGGACTTGGAGATGGTTTCGGCGCTCTTTTCGCTCTTCGCCCCCGCCACATGGCAGGTGATGAGGTGCCGGGCCCCCTCGCCGTCGGAGGCCATCTTCTTGGCAAGCTCCGTGCAGAGGACCCTCAGCGCCTCTAAAAACGCGTCGTAGTCCGCCCCCCTGGCGGTGATGGGCTCATTGCCCGCCAAGCCGTTGGCCAGGACGCAGCAGGTGTCGTTCGTAGAGGTGTCCCCGTCCACGCTGATGCGGTTGAAGCTGACGTTCACCGTCTCCAGCAGGGCAGCTTTTATCATCTCAGGGGAGATGGCGCAGTCCGTGGTGAGGAAGCAGAGCATGGTCCCCATGTTGGGGTGGATCATGCCGCTGCCCTTCGCCACGCCGCCCAGGCGGACGGTCCTGCCGCCCAAGACGGTTTCCACCGCCGCCTCCTTTTTCACCGTGTCGGTGGTCATGATGGCGTGGCCCGCCGCGTCGCTGGCCTCCGCCGAGCGCTCCAAAGCGGCGCAGAGGGCCGGGACGGCGGCCTCGACGGCCTCCACATGGATTCGCTGGCCGATGACGCCGGTGGAAGACACCAGCACGTCCTCCGGCTTGCAGCCGATGGCCGCGGCCACGGCGGCGCACATACGCTCCGCGTTTTCCTCTCCCTGGGGGGCGCAGGCGTTGGCATTTCCGCTGTTGGCGATAATTGCCCGGGCCTTTCCGTCCGCCAGATGTTGAAGGTCCACCCGGATGGGGGCGGCCTTGACTACATTTTTTGTAAACACCGCCGCCGCCGAGCAGTCCGTATCCGAGACGATCAGGGCTACGTCCTTTTTCCATTCCGCGTGGGTCTTGACCCCCGCGTGGACCCCCGCCGCCCGGAAGCCCTGGGCGGCGCAGACGCCGCCGTCAATAAATTTCAGCATATGGATTTCTCCCGTCCTCAGAGATTCAGGCCCGCCGTTTCCTCGAAGCCCAGCATCAGGTTCATATTCTGCACCGCCGCGCCGCTGGCGCCCTTGCCCAGGTTGTCCAGGCGGGCGGAGAGCAGAAATTGTCCGCCGTTCCCGTTGACAAAAATTTGCAGGCCGTCCGTCCCGGCCAGATTGTTGGAGCCGATAAAACCGCAGGAGGGCGCGCCGGCGGGCCGGAGGGTCACTACGGAACTGCCGGCGTAGTAGTCCGCGTACAGGGCCCGGAGGCTTTCTATAGACGGACCGCCCTCCAGGTCCTCCGCCCACAGGGGGACGGCGACCACCATTCCCTGGGGATAGCCGCAGATCATGGGCGCAAACAGGGGCGGGCGGTTCAGGCCCGCCACCGCCGCCATCTCCGGCAGATGCTTGTGTTCCAGGGTCACGGCGTAATGCCGGGGGGCCTCCAGCTCCTTCTCCCTGTCCGGGGCGGTATACTGGGCAATGGCCTTCTTCCCTCCGCCCGTATAGCCCGACAGGGCGTGGCAGGTCAGCCGGGCGGCGGGAGACAGCGCTCCCTTTTCCACCAGCGGCCGGACCAGGGAGAGAAAGCCCGTGGCGTAGCACCCCGGGTTTGCCACCCGGGCCGCCGTTCGGACGGCCTCCCGCTGCCCGGTGAGCTCCGGGAAGCCGTAAACCCATCCCTCCGCCGTCCGGTGGGCGGTGGAACAGTCGATGACCCGGGTATTCTCATTTTCCATCAGGCCCACCGCCTCCACGGCGGCGGCATCCGGAAGGCACAGAAAGACTAGGTCGGCGGCGTTGAGGAGCTTCCTCCGCTCTGCCGGGTCCTTGCGCTTGCCCTCGTCAATGAGGAGGAGCTCGATGTCCTCCCGAGCCGCCAGGCGGTCGTAAATCTGGAGGCCGGTGGTGCCCTCCTTGCCGTCAATATAAACCTTCGGTTTCATGGAACCGCCTCCCTCTCACTTGCTCCGGGCCTGGATAAATGCCTCGATCTCCGCAATCTGCCGGGCCGTTTCGGCCTCCGCCGGACCGCCGAAGCTCTTCCGAAGAGCCATGCAGTTCTCCAGCTTCAGCGCCTCGTACACGTCCTCCCCGAACAGGGGGGAGACGGCCTTCAGCTCCTCCGGGGTCAGCTCCTCCAGGGTCTTCCCCTGGGCGGCGCAGGCGGCCACCAGCTGTCCCGTGACGGTATAGGCGTCCCGGAAGGGCATGCCTTTTTTGGTCAGGTAGTCGGCGCAGTCCGTGGCGTTGATAAAGCCCCGGCCCGCCGCGGCGCGCAGGTTGTCCGGGAGGACCCGCATGGTGTCAATCATCCCCGTGAACACCGGAAGGCAAAGTTCCACGGTGTCCAGAGCGTCGAAGACCGGCTCTTTGTCCTCCTGCATATCCTTGTTATAGGCCAGGGGCAGGCCCTTCATCACTGTCAAAAGGCCCATCAGATCCCCGTAAACCCGGCCCGTCTTTCCCCGGACCAGCTCCGCCATGTCCGGGTTTTTCTTCTGGGGCATGATGCTGGAGCCGGTGGAATACGCCTCGTCCAGCTCCATGAATTTGAACTCCCAGCTGCACCAGAGAATGACCTCCTCGGCGAAGCGGCTGAGATGCATCATTAAAATGGAGAGATCGCTCAGCAGCTCCAGGGCGTAGTCCCGGTCGGAAACGCCGTCCATGGAGTTGCTGCAGGGGCGGTCAAAGCCCAGGGCCGCCGCCGTCTGCCAGCGGTCAATGGGGTAGGTGGTCCCCGCCAGGGCGCCGGACCCCAGGGGGCACTCGTTGAGCCGCCTGCGGCAGTCCTCCAGACGGGTCACATCCCGGGAGAACTGGGCGGCGTAAGCCAGCAGGTGCTGGGCAAAGGACACCGGCTGGGCCCGCTGCAAGTGGGTATAGCCCGGCATCACTGTGCCCTGGTGCCGCTTGGCCTGGGCACAGAGGACCCTTTCCAGGTCCAAGAGCTGGCCGGCGACGGTCCTGATCTCCTTCCGCACGTACATGCGAAAATCTAAGGCCACCTGGTCGTTCCGGGACCGGGCGGTGTGGAGGCGCTTCCCCGCCTCGCCGATCCGCGCCGTCAGCAGGGCCTCGATGTTCATGTGGATGTCCTCGTCCTCGGGAGAGAACTCCACTTTTCCCGCCTCGATGTCCGCCAGAATGTCCGTCAGGCCCTTTTGAATCGCGTCCTTGTCCTCTTGGGAGATGACGCCCTGGGCAGCCAGCATTTCCGAATGGGCCATGCTGCCCTGGATATCCTCCCGGTAGAGCCGCTGGTCAAAGTGGATGGAGGAGTGGAAATCGTTGGCCAGAGTGTCCGTCTCCTTGCTGAACCGTCCGCCCCAAAGTTTCATGAGCTTCATTCTCCTTTATGAGAGGTCCAGGGGCCGCGGCCCCTGGTTTCTCCGCCTCGCGGAAAAAGAAATTATGTTTCTGGCGGCATGGCAGCGCCTCTTCTCGCGGCATAGCCGCTGCGGCGCCAGAAAAATACCCCGGCCAGTGTGCCCCTGGGGCACACGCACCAGTTCTCAAACTGGTGGGGGAGAATTCTCAAGGGGGAGCGGGCTCCCCCTTGAAGCGCTTAGAGGCGCCCCGCGTCTCTAAGCGCGAGAACCGTGTCGGGCAGGCCCCACAGGTTGATGAAACCCGTGGCGTTGGTCTGGTCATAGGCGCTCTCGTTGAAGGTCACCAGCTCTTCGGAGTACAGGCTCTCGGGAGAGGTGATGGAAGCCGTAATCATGTTGCCCTTGTAAAGCTTCAGTTTCACGGAGCCGGTCACGTGCTCCTGGGTCTTGTCCGCGAAGGCGCTGAGGGCCTCCCGCAGAGGGGTGAACCACTTTCCGTTGTACACCAGGTCCGCGAAGTCCACCGCCAGCTTGCTCTTCATGTGGGCGGTGTCCTTGTCCACCGTAATCATTTCCAGGCACTGGTGGGCCTTATACAGAATCGTGCCGCCGGGGGTTTCATAGACGCCCCGGTCCTTCATGCCCACCAGCCGGTTCTCCACGATGTCCAGCAGGCCGATGCCGTTTTCTCCGCCTAAGCGGTTGAGCTTGCGGATAATATCGCTGGCCTTCAGCTTCTCGCCGTCCACCGCCACGGGGACGCCCTTGACAAAGTCAATGGTCACATAGGTGGCCTGATCCGGGGCGGCCACGGGGCTCACGCCCATCTCCAGGAAGCCGGGTTTCTCATACTGGGGCTCGTTGGCAGGGTCCTCCAGGTCCAGGCCCTCGTGGCTCAGGTGCCAGAGGTTCTTGTCCTTGGAATAGTTGGTTTCCCGGCTGATTTTCAGGGGGACGTTGTGGGCCTCGGCATAGTCGATCTCCTCGTCCCGGCCCTTGATGTCCCACTCCCGCCAGGGGGCGATGATGGTCATCTCCGGGGCAAAGCGCTTAATGGCCAGCTCAAACCGGACCTGGTCGTTGCCCTTGCCGGTACAGCCGTGGGCGATGGCGTCGGCTCCCTCGGCCTTGGCGATTTCCACCAGCTTCCGGGCAATGATGGGCCGTGCGAAGGCCGTGCCCAGCAGATACTGCTCGTAGCTGGCCCCCATCTTCAGGGAGGGGATAATCACCTCGTCCACCATCTCGTCGGTGAGGTCCGCGATGTACAGCTTACTGGCCCCGGTCTTGATGGCCTTTTCCTCCAGGCCGTCCAGCTCGTCGTTCTGGCCCACATCCCCGGCCACGGCAATAATCTCGGGGTTGTTGTAGTTTTCTTTCAGCCAGGGGATAATGATGGACGTATCCAGCCCGCCGGAATAGGCGAGTACAATCTTCTTGATATCCTTCTTCATAACAATGCCTCCTAAAGCCATTTATGATGAATGAATTATACATCCGCAATGAATTTTTATGCAATTGGCGGATTGCACAAGAATCCTGGGATTCCGGAGGGAAACCTGTTTATTTTCCCACGCAGAACCGGGAAAAAATTCGTTCCACAATTTCTTCCCTGGCTGTCCGGCCCGTCAGCTCGCCGACGGCGTCCAGAGCCTCTTCCGCGTCGGTGAGAACGGCGTCGGGGGTCAGCCCGCCTTCCAGGGCCTCCAGCGCCCGGCGGACGGCGGCCCTGGCCCGGGACGCCGCCTCCTCCTGCCGCTGGTCCGTCAAAAGGCTCCCGCCCTCCTCCGCCGCGCCGGGGGGGAAGAGAGCGGCGACGGCCTCCTCCAGCTTATCAAAACCCTGTCCGGTGACGGAGGAGACGCAGAGGCAGGCGGCGGGGTTGTTGGCATCCCCTTTTATCACGCCTATGGAAAAGGCGTGGGGGCCGGTAAGGTCGCATTTGGACTCAATACAGATCCAGGGCTTGCCCGACTGGGAAACCTGATTCAGGAGGAGAGCCTCCGCCTCCCAGTGGGCCCCGTTCTCCGGGCACATTTTCACGGAGCCGTCCCGCACCAGCAAAATCAGCTCCGCCTCCTCCATGGCCTTCCGCGACCGCTCTACGCCCAGCTTTTCCACCGCGTCTTCCGTCTCCCGCAACCCCGCCGTGTCGACAAGGCGCAGCAGGACTCCGCCGCAGAGGACGGACTCCTCCACCGTGTCCCGGGTGGTCCCCGGAATCCCGGTGACAATGGCCCGGTCATACCCCGCCAGAGCATTCAGCAGGGAGGACTTCCCGGCGTTGGGAAGTCCCACAATGGCCGTCCGCACCCCCCGCTTCAGCACCCTCCCCCGCTTGCAGGTATTCAAGAGCGCCGTCAGGGCTCCTTCCGCCTTTCGAAGGGCGGAAGATAGTTCCTCCGGCTTCACATCCTCAATGTCCTCGTCCGGGTAATCCACCACGGCATAAAACCGGCTGGCCACCTCCAACAGCGCCTCCTGCACCGGCTCCAGGCGGCGGCGCAGCCCTCCGTCCAGCTGGGCGGCGGCGTTTCGGGCGGCGGCGGCGGTTTCCGCGTCGATAAGATCAATCACGGCCTCCGCCTGGGTCAGGTCCAGCCGCCCGTTCAAAAAGGCCCGTTTCGTAAACTCCCCCGGCCCCGCCTGGCGGGCTCCGGCGGCGAACAGGGCGGCCAGCGCCTCCCGGAGGACCACCGGGGACCCGTGACAGTGAAATTCGGCGGAGTCCTCTCCCGTATAGCTGTGGGGGCCGGGGAAGCGGACGGCCAGCCCCCGGTCAATAACCCGCCCCTCCTTGTCCAGGATCTCTCCCAAGACCATCCGGCGGGCCTCCAGCTCCCCGAAGGGCCGGGAGGCCCGGAAAACCCGGCCGCACAGGCTGAAACAATCCGGCCCGGAAACCCGGATCACGCCGATGGCGGAGGGGGCGCTTCCTCCGGCGGCAATGGCGGCAATCGTATCCATAGGCGTCTCCTCTCTGAATAAAACAGGGGCGGGCAGGCGCCCGCCCCCGCCGCATGTCACGCGGCTGTTGTTCCCGCAGGAAAAATGTCAGAACCCGTTTAATATCTCAACCTGTACGGATTGGCAAGGGAATTCTTCCCCTGCAAGGCAAAAAGCCGCGGCAGTCCTGACGGGTTACAAGAATTTTTAACGCAGTCAGGGCGGAAAATCAGCCGCCAAGACACGCGCGGGGAGATCTTAAAGAGGCTCTTAGGTCCTTTGGCTGTAACGGTAGAGGATCACCGCGAACTGGTCGCGGGTGACGGTTTTGTTCGGATTCAGGCAGTTGCTGTCGTCACCGCTGACAATGCCGTTGGCCAGCGCCCAGGAAAAGGCGTCCCGGGCCACGGCGGGCACCGTGCGGCTGTCGGTGTAGCCGGCCAGGCTGGTGGTGTTTTGGTTGACCCTGCCCATCAGGCGGGCGCAGCGGTACAGCGCCGTTACCAGCTGGTGGCGCTTCACCGCGCCGGTGGGGGCGGAGCCGTCGGCAAAGCCGCCCTGCACGGCCCAGCGCCGGGCCTCCGTCATGTTGGCGGGATTCGAACCGGTGAGCCGGGCCAGAACCATCCACATCTGCTGGTGGCTGATGTTTCCGCCGGGGTTAAAGCGGCCGCCCGTACCGCTCATATAGCCCATCTGGTTGGCCCAGTTAATCTCTCCCGCCGCCCAATGGCCCATGGGGACGTCCCGGAACAGCTGCTCGGAAACGCCGGCCTGAGGCGCGGGCAGAACCGGATTTTGGGAGGGCATCATGTCCGTTGTCCGGCGGGGGTTGCCGCTGGTGCCGGACCCGCCGTTGCCAAAACCGTCGGACCAGCTGTTTCCGGAGCTGGAGCCCGACCGGTCAAAGGTCGCCCGGACCTCCACATCGGCGGCGGGCATACGGAAGCTGTAGCGTCCGCCGCCCAAGTCGGTGAGGGACAGGACGCTGGAGCCGCCGATGGCCCGGATCATGTCCAACACATAGCCGGAGTCGGGAAGAACCGTGATGATGACCGTCTCGCCCTGCTTGGCGGTGGATCTGTTGGCATAGAAGGTACCGTTGCTGGCCTGGACAAGATTGATTTTGTATGTGGACTCCTCCGGAGGGGTGGGCTTTCCGGGGTCCGTGGGCTTGTCAGGGTCCGTGGGCTTGTCAGGGTCCGTAGACGGGGTATCCAGGGGCGGAATCTCCCGGACCTCTTTCTCCCCGCAGCCCTCCCGCTTGCAGGTCCGTTCCCGGCTCCCGGCCTCTGTGGCGGTGGCCTCCTTGGTCACGGTCCACTCACCCCAGTCGTGGCCCAAAGCGGGAAGAGTAATTCTCTGGGTCTGCGTCACCGGGGGGCTGTTCTGGTCGTCCGGGTCGCTGTGGCAGCCCGGGCGGGTGCAGGTAACGGTCCCGGCGCCCTCGCCGGCCTCCGTGCAGGTGGGGGCCTTATAGTCTGCGGCGGTTTCGTCAATCACGGGATTGCCCCAGAGGTGGCCCAGGGCGGGAATCTCGATGTCTTCTCCGCTGTCCTTGATGTCATGGCACTTCGTGCACTGCTCTCCGCCGCTCACCCGTCTGCCCGGCTCCGTGCAGGTGGCCTCCTGAATCACTCCGCTGGGGTCTGAGCCGGAGATCGGAACATAGTTGTGGCCCGTGGCAGGGAGAATCTCCTCCTCCGTCACCACTTTGGCCTCCCGTTTGCAAAAACCGGTTGTGGTCTTTTTGCCGGTTTCCGTGCAGGTAGCTTCCTTCGTCTCCTCTTTATAGGTACTCTGGGTCACGTCAAAGTCATGGCCCAGGGGCAGGACCTCCCGGGTGTCCGTGTCCTTGAACTCCTGCATGCCGCAGACCTTGCATTCCCGCATGGCGGTTTCCTTGCCTCCTGTGGTGCAGGTGGGCTTATCCGCCTCCTTCATGTATCCGTAGCCCCATTCGCCCCAATCGTGGCTTCCCGTCAGGGCGGGAAGCTCCTCCAGATTGTGATACTGTTCCAAATGCGCCTGGTAATCCGGGTCAAACTCTCCTTGCGCCAGCTTCTTGTTCGCTTCCTCATCCTTGGCCGCGTGATCCCAATCCGCGCAGGCGGCGGAGTCCATGATTCCGCAGACCTTGCACTGCTGAAACTGCGCCTTGTATCCGCTTTTTATACAGGTGGCCCCCAGCAGCTCCCGGATCTTCGTCTCATAGTCATGCGGCGCTTTGTCCTTGGGCAGGACCTCCTGGCTCACGTCCTCCGCTGTGCAGCCCTGGCCTCCCGGAGCCTTGTTTTGGCATTTTTTCGTGACGGTTTTCACGCCGTCCTTGATGCACGTGGCGGGAACCGTCTCCTCCTTGGGGGCCGGATCGTTGAAATCGTGGTTTCCATCTCCCGGGTGCGCCACGGACATGGTCCGCTTATTTCCGCACTTGGAGCAGGCGGCGTCATACTCCTCCGTCCAGGTCATACAGGAGGGGTAAGACGGCGCGGTGTACCCCGGGTCGCTCGGCTTGTAATCGTGGGGCAGTTTGGCAATCTCCCGGTTTTCACCGGTAAATTTGCATGCAGCCACACCCGGGGTCTTGACGCAGGTTACGAACTTTGTGAGGCTTCCCTTGTCCTTGCAGGTGGCGGCTGTCGCGGTGCTTATAATGATCGCCGGGTGAAGCGCCTCGCCTTTCCAGGGGTTGTCATCCGGCGTCGGGCTGGTGAAGGTCACATTGTCCTGGCAATGGATGACCTTCAGATTCCCGCCGGAGGTAAAAGCGGTGGCGTCCACGGTAATTGGCGAATTTTCCCCGGAAATCGCCACCTTCGTCAGCTTCGTGCAGCCCGCAAAAGCCCCGGAGGCAATGCTGTTGGTGCTGTCCAGGATAATTACCTCAGACATAGCGCAGCTCGCAAAGGCGTTTTTTTGAATGCTCCCCACACTGCCGGAGAGGTTCAGCGTGGTCAGGTTTTCGCAGCCCAAAAACGCGCCCTCGCCGATTTCCGTGTTCCCGGAAGTCTCGCCGTCCTCCACGCTGTCGTGGAACGTCACCCGCGACAGGCTTTTACAGGTCACAAACGCATTTTTTCCAATGGTCTTGATCGTGCCTGGGATGTCTACGCTGGTAATCCCTTTGTTCGCGAAGGCGGCCGGCCCAATTTCCGTGACCAAGCCGCCCTCGTGCCTGGCCGGGATGACCACATCCTTTTGGGTGCCGGTATAACCTTTCACCCTCCACTCGCTTCCAACCTGCTCCCACTCCAGTCCCCGGGTTTCCGCCGCCAGGGCGGTCCCCGCCAGGCAGGCGATTACCGCCGCCGCCAGCAGAAAGCTCCATACCCAACGCCTCATGTTCCGCTCCTCCTGTCTCGCTTACGCGTTACGCGCCATTTTTACTCATACAGCATAGCACAAACCTTCCCGCTCCGCAACCACAAAATTGCCGGGAAAGGGGCGGGCCCGAAAGGCCCGCCCCACCGGTGCTTCCATCATTTCGCCCGCTCGCCCGCGGCCTCCTTGGCCTTGATCTCCCGGACGGCGTCCTTGTGGCTCAGGTTCACCCGGCCCTTTTCGTCAATGTCGGTGACCTTGACCCACATCATGTCCCCGATCTTGCAGGCGTCCTCCACCTTCTCGATCCGGTGCTCCGCCAGCTTGGAGATGTGGACCAGCCCGTCCTTGCCCGGAGCCAGCTCCACAAAGGCGCCGAAGGTCATCAGCCGCACCACGCGGCCATAGTACAGCGCGCCGATCTCCGGCACAAAGACGATGTCGTCGATGCATTTTTTCGCCGCGTCGCAGCTGGCGGCGTCCACCCCCGCGATGAAGATGGACCCGTCGTCGTTGATGTCGATCTTTGCGCCGGTGTCCGCCACGATCTTTTGGATGACCTTTCCGCCGGAGCCGATCACCTCCCGGATGCGGGTGGGGTCGATGTGCATGGTCAGCATCTTGGGGGCGTATTTGCTGACGTCCTTCCGGGGCTCGGCGATGGCGGGAAGCATGATCTGATCCAGAATCTGGCAGCGCCCGTCGTAAGTGATGTCCAGGGCATTCTTGATGATCTCCATGGTCAATCCGTCGTTTTTCAGGTCCATCTGGATGGCCGTGATGCCCTTTTTCGTGCCCGCCACCTTGAAGTCCATTTCGCCGTGGAAGTCCTCCACGCCCTGGATGTCGATGAAGGTGGTGAAGCCGCCGTCGTCGTCCTGAATCAGTCCGCAGGAGATACCCGCCACAGGGGCGGAGATGGGGACGCCGGCGTCCATCAGCGCCAGGGTAGAGCCGCAGACGGAGCCCTGGGAGGTGGAGCCGTTGGAGCTCACCACCTCGCTGACCACCCGGATGGCGTAGGGGAACTTCTCAACGTCGGGAATCACGGGCAGCAGGGCCCGCTCGGCCAACGCGCCGTGGCCGATCTCCCGGCGGCCGGGGGAGCGGGCGGGCTTGGCCTCGCCGACGGAGTAGCCGGGGAAGTTGTAGTGGTGCATATAGCGCTTCTCCGTCTCCTCCCAGATGGTGTCCAGCTTCTGGTTGGCGGAGAGGGTGTCCAGGGTGACAACAGACAGGACCTGGGTCTGCCCCCGGGTGAAGAGGCCGGAGCCGTGGGCCCGGGGCAGTACGCCCACCTCGGAGGCCAGGGGCCGGATCTCGTTGCGCTGCCGGCCGTCCACCCGGTGCCCCTCCAGGAGCCAGGCCTTGACGATCTTCTTCTGGAACTTGTAGGTGATCTCGTCCAGGTACTTGTCCATCTCGGGATAGTCCTCCAGGAAGAGCTCGTGCCACTTCTCAATGAGGGCGTTCCACCGGGTTTCCCGGACGTTTTTGTCGTCGGTGTCCATGGCCGCTTTCGCGTCCTCCATGGTGGCGGAGACGATTTTCTCAAACAGCTCCTCGTCGAAGTCGGCGTGGGGATAGTCGAATTTCTCCTTGCCGATCTCGGAAACCATTTGGTTGATGAGGGCCACCTGCTTCTGGTTTTCCTCATGGGCCATTTGGATGGCTTTGAACATGGTGTCGTTGTCCACCTCGTTGGCCCCGGCCTCGATCATGACCACCTTTTTCCCGGTGGAAACCACGGTCACGTCCAGGTCGGAGATCTTCCGCTCCTCGCTGGTGGGGTTGAAGATGAGCTTGCCGTCCACGAGCCCGACCTTCACCGCGCCCACGGGGCCGTGCCAGGGGATGTCGGAAATGGCCAGGGCGGCGGACGCGCCGATGAGGCCGCAGATCTCGGGGGAGCAGTCGTGGTCCACGCTCATGACCGTGGCCATGATGGAGACATCGTTCCTAAAGTCGTGGGGGAACAGGGGACGGATGGGCCGGTCGATGACCCGGCTGGTGAGGACGCCCTTTTCGCCGGGGCGGCCCTCCCGGCGGTTGAAGCTGCCGGGAATGCGGCCCACGGAGTAGAGCTTCTCCTCAAAGTCCACGCTGAGGGGGAAGAAGTCGATGCCGTCCCGGGGCCGGGCGGAGGCGGTGGCGCAGACCAGAACCCGGGTGTCGCCGTAGCCCACCATGACGGCGGCGTTGGCAAGCTCGGCCAGCTTCCCTACCTCCAGGGTCAGGGGCCGGCCCGCCAGCTCCATTTCGTATTTGCGGTAGTGGGGGAACTGCCGTTGGGTGATGATAGTAGACATAGATACGCTCCTTTTCTTTTGTAATGGGCGGGAGCGTCCTTTTCGTATTTGAACCTTTGTCCAGGGACCCTGGGCAAACGTTCAAACACAAAAAGCAACGGCTCCCGTCATGGTAAACCGATTCAACGGGAAGGAAGGGTGTGCGCGGGCTGCGCCCACAGGCGCGTTTCGGAGGCCAACCGCCCGTAGGGCGGCGCTTAGGCCGGAGATAAACCCAGGAGGGGTTTCCTGCACCATTTCAATCACAGGTTTTCAACTTTGTTGAAAACCTGCTGCGGCGAAACTTGTTTCGCCGCACGGAAAAAAGGGCGGCGGAAACCGCCGCCCCTTTTTTCTCACTTACGGATGCCCAGCTTGGCGATGAGGGCGCGGTAACGCTCCACATCCTTCTTCTGGAGATAGTCCAGGAGGCTGCGGCGCTTACCGACCATCTTCAGGAGTCCGCGGTTGGAGTGCTTATCCTGGGGATTGGCCCGCATATGCTCGGTGAGGACGTTGATCCGCTCGGTCAAAATGGCGATCTGGACCTCCGGAGAGCCGGTGTCGGACTCGTGGGTGCGGTTGGCGTTGATAATCGCGGTCTTTTCTTCTTTGCGCAGCATGGCGTGTTTCCACCTTTCGTCATAATGCCCCGCAACACTGTGCGCCGGGCCGGTGAAGCTCCGCGGCACAAAGCGTTGGGGATGGCTGTGTCCGCCGGGCGGACTTCGTTACTATATCATAGTGGTTTCCCATTGTAAAGAGGCTTTCCAGGCTTTTTTCACCGAAAAGGTAAAAATTTTCCCCGGCCCTTCTCCCGCCCTTTATCCCCGGTATTTTTTCCAGATCCCGCGCCTTCCATTCAACGTATGGCCGTTATCAAGGGCGTCCGCTTTCTTTTTTGCATCCGCCTCTTGACAAACGCCCTCAACTGTGTTAATTTTATTAGTACAGTTAATACAGTTCACCAACACAGCGGCGGAAAATCCGCCGCGGAAGGGAAGGTACGCGGTGATCAGCCTCAATTACCGGGACTCCCGCCCCATCTATGAACAGATCAAGGACGGGCTCCGCAAGCTGATTGTCACCGGGGCCATCGGGACGGATGAAAAGCTTCCGTCGGTCCGGGCCCTGGCGACGCAGCTGTCCATCAACCCCAACACCATCCAGCGGGCTTACAACGAGCTGGAGGGGGAGGGGTACATCTATTCCGTCCCCGGCAAGGGCAGCTTCGCCACCGGGGAAGCGGGCGCCGGAACGGCCCGCCGGCAAGAGCTCTGGGAAAAGACCCGGGAGCTGCTGGCGGAACTCCGGTATCTCGGCGTCAGCCAGGAGGAGCTGATGGCTCTTCTTGCGGAAGAGCCATCCGGCGGGGCCCCCGCCGGGGGGAACAAGGAGGGAACACGATGATTCAGATTACAAACGCCGTCAAGCGCTTCGACGGCTTTGCCGCCCTGGACGGCGCAAGCCTGTCCGTCCCCGCGGGGTGCGTCTACGGCCTGGTGGGTCCCAACGGCGCGGGGAAATCCACCCTGATCCGATGCCTGACGGGCATCTACCGCCAGGACGAAGGGGAGCTGTCCATCGACGGCCAGAGCGTGTGGGAAAACGAAAGCCTGAAATCCCGCGTGGCCGCCATTGCCGACGACTGGTACTACTTCCCCCAGGCCGCCATCCGGGACATGTGCAAATTCTACCGAGGATTTTACCCCAGCTTTTCCATGGAGCGCTATGAGAAATTAAAAGAGGTCTTCCAGATCGACGAGCGCCGCCCCCTGCGCCGGTTGAGCAAGGGCATGCAGAAACAGGCCGCCTTCTGGCTGACGCTCAGCGCCATGCCGGACTACCTGGTTTTGGACGAACCGGTGGACGGCCTGGACCCCGTCATGCGGCGGCAGGTCTGGTCGCTGGTGCTGGGGGACGTGGCCCAGAGGGGAACCACGGTGCTGGTTTCCTCCCACAACCTTCGGGAGCTGGAGGACGTGTGCGACCACGTGGGCATTCTGGATCACGGAAAGGTACTGCTGGAGCGGTCCCTGGCCCAATTGCAGGACAACATGGTCAAGCTCCAGGTGGTCTTTAAAGACGGCGGCGGCGTGCCGGAGGACCTGGAGGTGCTTCACGCGTCCAACGTCGGGCGCATTCACACCCTCATCATGCGGATGAGCGCGGCGGAGGCGCAGAACCGTCTGGCGGTTTACGAGCCCATGCTGGTGGACGCCGTGCCGCTGACCCTGGAGGAAATCTTTATCTATGAGTTAGGAGGCGCCGACTATGCGGTCAAAGACATCGTACTTTAACCCCACGCTGCTGAAAAAGAACCTCAGCCGCTTCTGGCCGCTGTGGGGCGGCGCGTCCCTCATTGGAGCCCTGTTCCCCTTGGCCTTCCTCACCATCCTCATCCGGGAGAACGCCCTCTTTGGGGAGCCCATGAGCGATCCCCTGGGCGTTACAGCGGGCTACTACCAGATCGTGGCCTGGATCCTCCCCACCCTCTCTTTGCTGTACGCGGCCCTCTGCGCCCTGGCGGCCTGGGGCTGGCTGTACAACCCCCGGAGCGTAGGGCTCTACCACTCCCTGCCCATCACCCGAAAGGGCATTTTCGTCACGGACTTCCTCTCGGGGATGTCCATGATGCTGATTCCCTACGCCGTTACCGGGGGCCTGGCCATCCTGGTTTCCGCCATCGTGGGCGGCTTGGAGCCCGTGGGCCTGGCGGTGACCATCCTGGCCGTGGCGGGACAGAGCTTTTTCTTCTTCGCCTCCGCCACGGCGGTGGTGTTCGTCACCGGCAATCCCTTCGCCTTCGCAGCCCTCTATTTCATCTTCCACTTCATCGCCGCCGGGGCCGAGTGGCTGGTCACCCGGCTGATGACCATGTTCTACTTCGGCGTAGAGCGGTACTATCAGGGCGTCGTGGAGTTTTTGAGTCCTACCATGTATCTGACGAGGAAGCTGGACGTGGACACGGACTATATGCAGGTCATCAATCCCGAGGGTTGGGAGGAAGCCGTTCTGGAGTCCGTCACGCTGGTCAACGGGCACCTCATCGCCCTGTACTCCCTGGCGGGCGTGGTCCTGCTGGCTCTCGCCTGGGGATTGTACCGCCGGAGGAGGAGCGAGAGCGCCGGGGACGTGGTGGCCGTGGGGTGGATGAAGCCCGTGTTCCGCTACGGCGTGGCCCTCTGCGCCGCCGTCACCGGGGGCATGGCCCTCTACAGCGTGTTCTTCGCGGGCTATGAGACGACCCGCACCGCCAATCCGGTTCCCCTGGCCCTCTGCATGGTGGTATGCGGCGTGATTGGGTACTACATTGCCTCCATGCTGCTGAGTAAGTCTCTCCGGGTGTTCCGGGGAAGCTGGAAGGGGATTCTGGCCACGGCGCTGGCCTCCGCCGCTCTCTGCGCCGCCGTGGCGCTGGACCCCCTGGGCGTGGAGAGCTGGACGCCCCGGCCGGAGGAGGTGGGAAGCGTCCTGCTGATTGTCAACGGCGGGAACGGCGGAAGCGTCAACGCCAGACTGACGGACCCCGCCCTGATTCAGGACATTCTGGACGTTCACCAGGCCGTCCTGGCGGAGCGGGAGGACCTGAACAAAAGCTGGCGGGGCCTGGAGGGAGAGGACGTCTCCGTGGCCTATCTGGACATCACATACTATGAGGGCGAAATCGGCTCTCCCCACACCAGCCGCATGTATAACCTCCCCTGCTCCCGGGAGCGGATGGAGCGGTCCCAGGCCCTACAGAAGCTGGCGGCCCTGGCCGCCAACCCCGCCCTCCAGGAGGCCAACATCTTCGAGGATGTCTCCGGGGAGAACATCGAAGCCCGCCTCACCGGCGGCTACGCCTACGGCCTTTACAACCCGGAGACAAAGGAGATGGAACAGATGGACCTGACGGCGGACCAGGCCAAGACCCTGGAGGCCGCCGTCAGGCGGGATGTCCAGGCGGGGCACTTCGGAAAGACCCTGTTCCTGTTGGACGGCGCCTATGAAGAGGCCGCCTGTACCGGGAACCTGGCCCTCTATTACTCCGTCACGCATCTGGACCGTCCCCAGGCGGGCGCCTATTCCCAGAATGTCTCCCTGAGCCTCTCCGTCTACTGCACGGAGACGCTGAAAGCCCTGGAGGACTTAGGGCTCGTGAACGAGAGCCGGAAGCTCCTGACCTACGCGGAGCGGGACGCCCTGGAAAACGAGGAGAAGGGCCTGCCCTACACCTACGAGGACCCCTACAGCGGCTATTACGGCAAGGGCTTTTTCCCCACCGAAACGGTCTATCCTGAGCAGGCTATCGTCTACCCCGGGGAGGAGGTGGACGCCGCGCTGCTCCACTGACCCGAGAGGGGGCCGAAAAAATTTTTTAAAAATTTCCCGGCGGAGTGAAACAAAACCGCCTCCTCAATCGTCTTATACTATAGACGAAGAGAAAGGAGCCCTCCCTTATGGAGCAAACAACAACCGCCCAGAACCTGTGGCGCGTCTGGGTCGACACCCGCCGCCGGATCGTGTCCTTCCATGAGGAGAAGGACTGCAAGCTGCTGGAGTTCCGGAACCGGGACCTGTTTTTCAGCTGCATCGAGCAGTATACCGGAATGCAGTACCGCTATCAGTAAATAAAAAGGGGAGGCCTTCCGGCCTCTCCTTTTTGCACGATGTGAATCTCCGTCCCCCCGCAGGGATCGAACCGCTCAACGCCGCGCCCGCAGGCGCGTTTCGAAAGGCGGCTTTTGGGGTCCGCCCCCCCTTGAAGGACTATGAAGGAATGGAGGGGGCCGAGTCCGCGCCGTCAGGCAGGGACGCAGCAGAGCGGAATCTCCTCACACGATAAACCCCCCGTCGGCGGTCAGCACCTGCCCGGTGATGAACGCCGCCTTTTCCGACGCCAGGAAGGCCACAGCCTCCGCAATTTCCTCCGGCTTTCCCAGGCGGCCCAGGGGTGTTTCCTCCGCCAGCATGGTTCTGGTTTCCTCCCCCAAGGCCCGCACCATATCCGTTTCGACGCACCCGGGGGCCACGCAGTTCACCCGGATCCCCGACGGGGCCAGCTCCAGCGCCAGAGAACGGGTCAAACCGATGACCCCCGCCTTCGTCACGGCGTAGGCCGTCTCACAGCTGCCCCCCCGGAGGCCCCAGATGGAGGAAATGCTGACGATGCACCCCCGTTTCTCGCCCAGCATATGGGGCAGCACCGCCCGGACGGCGTTCCGGGGCCCGGTGAGGTTTACCGCCAAAAGGCGCTCCCAGGTTTCGTCGTCCAAGTCTTGAAAGAGCCCCTGGCGGGAAATCCCGGCGTTGTTCACCAGCAGCTCCACCGGGCCCAGCTCCTCCGACGCGGCCCGGACCATTGCCTCCACCGCCGCCCGGTCCGCCACGTCGGCCTGAAGGGCCACCGCCGCCCGGCCCTGGGCCCGGAGGTCCCGGACCAGGGCTTCGGCGGCGTCCCTGCGCTCCAGATAGTTGACGCAGACCGGCCAGCCCTCCCGGGCCAAGGCGGCGGCAACGGCCCGGCCGATCCCCCGGGAGGCTCCGGTGACCAGGGCGGATTTTCTCATGGAACCAGCTCCTTTGTAAACGACCCTCCGCACTCCCAGAGTACGAGAGGAAACGGGTGTATGCGGGAAAACCGCGGCGGGTTTTCCCGCACTTTCAATAGGGCCCCGCCGCAGCGGACCGGTTTTAAAGCAAACCGCAGATCCACCAAAAGGAAAAGCACGCCGTTGGCGTGCTTTTCCTTTTGGTGGACGATACAGGACTCGAACCTGTGACCCCCTGCACGTCAAGCAGGTGCTCTAGCCAGCTGAGCTAATCGTCCGAAGCGAACATATATAAGATACACGAACTTCCCATATTTGTCAAGACCTTTTTCACGCTTTTTTTGCTTCCCGGCGGAGGAGCGAGCCCTTTATTCCCGCTTCCGGCAAGCGGTGCCTGCCGGAGCTTAAAAATCCGGATTAACCCCTTATGATTGGAACGGCGCGGGAAACCCTTTCCGGGCTTCCCGCGCATATTCTTCTTTCTTCTGGAATCGGTCTTTCGCGTTTTCCGGCAAGCTGCGCGCAGGGAGGAAACTCAGCCCTTGCACACCGGGACAATCCAGCCCTTGGTGTCGGGAATCTTGCCCCACTGCATGCCCGTCATGGTGTCGTAGAGCTTTTGGGTCACAGGGCCGATCTTCCCGTCGTTGATGAAGACCTTGTCCCCCTTCCAATCCAGCTCCTTCACCGGGGAAACCACGGCGGCGGTGCCGGTGCCGAAGACCTCCTCCAGCTTACCCTCGTGGCCGGCCTTCATCACGTCGGCAATGGCCAGGGGGCCTTCCACCACTTCGTAGCCCCAATCCTTCAAAAGCTCGATGCAGCTCCGCCGGGTCACGCCGGGGAGCACCGTGCCCGTGCAGGCGGCGGTGTAGATCTTCCCGTCGATCTTGAACATGATGTTCATGCTGCCCACTTCTTCGACGTACTTCTTCTCCACGCCGTCCAGCCACAGCACCTGGGCGAAGCCCTTCTGCTCCGCCTCCTCGCCTGCCTTGATGGAGGCGGCGTAGTTGCCGCCGCACTTGGTGAAGCCCGTCAGGCCCGGGGCCGCCCGGATGTACTCGTCCTCCACGTAGATGCGGACCGGGTCAATGCCCTCGGCATAGTACGCGCCGGAGGGGGCGCAGATGATGCAGAACGTGTACTTTTTGCTGGCGTGGACGCCCAGCCCCACGTCGGTGGCGAAAACGAAGGGACGGATGTACAGGGACGCGCCGTCGATATGGGGCACCCAATCCTTATCCACTTCCACCAGGGCCTTCACCGCCTGGACAAAGTCGTCCACAGGGACTTGCGGAATGCACATCCGGTCGGAGGAATCCTGCATCCGCTGGGCATTGCACTCCGGGCGGAAGAGCTGGATGGTGCCCTCCGCAGTGCGGTAGGCCTTCATCCCCTCAAACAATTCCTGGGCGTAGTGAAAGACCACGGTGGCGGGGTCCATCTGGAAGGGCGCGTAGGGGACGATGCGGGGGTCATGCCAGCCCTGTCCGCTGGTGTAGTCCATCAGGAACATATGGTCCGTGAAAATTTTGGCGAAGCCCAGCTTGCTCTCGTCGGCGGGCTTGGCCTTGGGAGCGGTATTTTTGGTGATCTTGATATCCAGCATGGTGAACACTCTCCTGTTTTCTGTATTTGGGGACGGGCCCCCGCCGGGCGGGGCATAAGCCGGGTCCGGTTTTGCACTTTAAACAATTATATGCTTGCCGCGGAGCAAAGTCAATGCTTTTTCTCCTGTCTTTGGAACAACGGCACGGGGGGAGGGGCATAAGCTCCCTCCCCCCGCCGGTTTCTCCGCTCAGGCGGACTTTCCGCACGCCATCCCCTTATGCAGGGCCTCAATATTCAGCGGGACCAGCTTGGCCTTGGGTCCGGTGAACATCTCGGCGATCATCGTTTCAATGGTTTCCTGCTTCAGCGCGCCGGTGGCGCCGATATAGGCCCCCAGCATCACCATGTTGGCAACCTTGGAATTGCCCAGCTCCGCCGCGATCTCGTCGCAGGGGACATACACCGCCGTGACGTCTCCCCGGCTGACCTTGTCCGGGATGATGCTGCTGTTGACGAACACCGTCCCCCCCGGGGCCACGGCCGGCTCGAACTTCGCCAGGGCCGCCCGGTTCATGGCGATAACCTCGCTGGGGCGCTCCACCAGGGGCGCGCCGATCCGCCCGTCGCTGATGATGACCGTGCAGTTGGCGGTGCCGCCCCGCATCTCCGGGCCGTAGGACGGGACCCAGGACGCCTCCAGCTCCTCCGCCACGGCGGCTTCCACCAGATTCTTGCCGATGGACATGACGCCCTGGCCCCCGAAGCCGGACAGAATGACTTCTTTTTTCATATCACATCGCCTCCGTATCCTTGATGACGCCCAGGGGATAGTAGGCCGCCATGTTCTCCATCAGCCACTGGTTGGCCTCGCCGATCTCCATGCCCCAGTTGGTGGGGCAGGCCGCCAGCACCTCCACAAAGGTGAAGCCGTCTCCGGCCATCTGCCGGGCAAAGGCTTTTTTCAGGGCCTTCTTGGCCTTGTTCAGGTGGGGAATATCCGTGACGCAGACCCGCTCGGCGTAGACGCAGCCCTCCAGGGTGGAGAGCATCTCGGCAACCCTTATGGGCATACCCGCCTGTTCCTTGGTGCGGCCCAGGGGGGCGGTGGTGGCCTTCTGGCCGATCAGGGTGGTGGGGGCCATCTGTCCCCCCGTCATGCCGTAGATGGCGTTGTTGATAAAAATGGTGGTGAATTTCTCCCCCCGCATGGCGGCGTGGACAATCTCCGCCGCGCCGATGGAGGCAAGATCCCCGTCCCCCTGATAGGTGAACACCGGCTGATCCGGGTGGGTGCGCTTGACGGCGGTGGCAACCGCCGGAGCCCGGCCGTGGGCGGCCTCGATGGTGTCGAAGGAAAAATAATTCCCCGCGAAGACGGCGCAGCCCACCGGGCAAATGCCGATGGCGGTATCCAGGGCGTCCATCTCCTCCAGAATCTCGCCGATGAGCTTATGTACAATGCCGTGGGCGCAGCCGGGACAGTAGTGGAGCTCCGTGTCCTGGAGGCCCTTGGTCTTCCGGTAAATCGTCGTCATGTCACTTGACCTCCTTCCAGGCTTCCACGGCCGCCTGTTCCACCTCGGACACATGGGGAATCATGCCGCCGCAGCGGCCATAGAATTTCACCGGCTTCCGCTCCGCCACCGCCAGGTTCACGTCGTCCAGCATCTGGCCCAGGCTCATCTCCACGGTGAGGAAGGTCTTCACCCGGTCCAGTCCGGCGATCTCCCTCAGCCGGGCGTAGGGATACGGCCACAGGGTAATGGGGCGGAAGACGCCGGCCTTGACCCCCTGCTTGCGCAGGTTCTCCGCCGCAGTCTCCGCCACCCGGGAGGGAGTGCCGTAGGCCACCAGCACCAGCTCGGCGTCGTCCATCAGGATCTCCTCCCAGCGGCACTCGTTTTTCTCCATCTCCGCCGTCTTCTTCGCCAGGTTCAGGTTGTGGGCCTCACAGGCGGGGGCGTCGATCAGCAGGGAGGTAATGAAGTTATTGTGGTCCCGGCCCCGCCGCCCGGAGGCGGCCCAGGTCTTTTCCGGAAGCACTCTGGGGGTGCGCTCCTTCCAGACAATGGGCTCCATCATCTGGCCGATCAGGCCGTCCGCCAGGAGCACCACGGGGTTGCGGTACTGGTCGGCGATGTCAAAGGCCTCCTGGGTCAGGTCCACGGCCTCCTGAATGTTGGCGGGGGCCAGGACCACCGTGCGGTAGTCCCCGTTGCCGCCGCCCCGGGTGGCCTGGAAGTAGTCCCCCTGGGCGGGCTGAATGGACCCCAGGCCCGGGCCGCCCCGCATGACGTTCACCACCACCGCGGGCAGCTGGCAGGCGGCCATGTAGCTGATGCCCTCCTGCTTCAGGCTGACGCCGGGGGAGGAAGAAGAGGTCATGGCCCGCACGCCGGAGGCCGCCGCGCCGTAGACCATGTTGACGGCGGCCAGCTCCGACTCCGCCTGGACGAAGACGCCGCCGGACTGGGGCATGTGGAGGGACATGTACTCGGGAATCTCGTTCTGGGGGGTGATGGGATAGCCGAAGAAGCAGCGGCAGCCCGCCCGGATAGCGGCCTCAGCGATGGCCTCGCTGCCCTTCCAGATTTCTCGTTTCATGGGAGGCGGCTCCTTTCAGTCTTTTTCAATGGTGATGATGGAATCGGGGCACATCTTCGCGCAGCTGGCGCAGCCGATGCAGGCGGCCGCATCCGTGCAGGCCGCCGGGTGATAGCCCTTCACGTTGGTGCCGCCCTCCAGGGCCAGGATGTGCTTGGGACAGGCGGTGACGCAGAGCCCGCAGCCCTTGCAGCGGTCCTGGCGGAAGGTGAGGTGGATTGCCATGGTGCAAAATCTCCTTTCCTCTTATCTGCTTATTCCCAGGGTTTTTTCATCCGGATCTCAATGGGAAACAGGGGCAAATCCCTGAGCTGGTCCTGAAACCGGGCCTCCGCCACATGGCAGAGCACCGGGACGCCCGTCAGGCGGGAAACTTCCTCCGCCAGGGCCGCGCCCTCCCGGATCTCCTCCGGCGCAGTTTCGCCGCAGAGGTGGGTGTTATTCACCAGGCCCGTACACCGAAGGCCCGCCACCGCCTCGATGGCCCGGAGATATTCCACGGAGCGCTCCGCCGTGCGGACCTCCGGGCGGGCGGCGTTGACCACGTAGAGAAGCTGGTAGTCCTCTTTTTGAATTTTTGGCCGGTAACGGGCCAGCACCCTGGCCCCGGAGGGGTCCCCGCCGATGTCCAGCACGCCCCGGACCGTCCGGTCCTCCAGCACGGCGTGAAGCTCCGCCGGGAGGGCAGGCACGTCCGCGTCGGTACAGGCCTGGGAGGTGGCGATCAGCCGGACCCCCGCCGCCTCCAGCAGAGGGCGGCGCTCCCGGCTACGGAAATAGGGGTTCACGATATCCAGGTCCGCCAGGGAAACCCGGGCGCCTTCCCCCGCCAGAGCCAGAGCCAGGTTTACGGCAAATTCGGTCTTTCCCGTGCCGTAGTGGCCGGTGACCAGGGTCAACCGGTGGGGAAAGCGTTCCACAGCCGTCAAGGCGGTTCCTCCTTTCAGCAGATCACAGGCGGGTTGTCTGGTATTCAAATGCGTTGTATGATGTCATTTTATACTAAATCACATAGGCTGTCAAGAGCCTTCTTGTTTTTTCAGGCAAAAGGCGGTATAGTACTCTTACGGTAAAATTCTGATAATACGAACGCCGCCCGGCGGGTCCGCCGGAGGATGGAGGAATCACTATGGAAGGCAAACGCGCCAAGCTGTCCGAGCAGACGGCGGACCGGCTCTACGAGTGGATTGTGGAAGAGCGCCGCTATGCCCCCGGCAGCAAACTGCCCAATGAGAACGAGCTCAGCGAAGCCGTGGGAGTGAGCCGGACCACGCTGCGGGAGGCCATCTCCTTTCTGGTGGCCCAGGGAGTGCTGGACATCCGAAGGGGAAAAGGGACCTTTGTAGCGGAAAATCTTCCCGCCCCCGGAATGGACCTGACGGCCCTGGCGGGAGTCCGGTCCCGGGTCCGGGCCAAGGATCTTTTCGAGATGCGGCTGATCTTCGAGCCCGCCACTGTGGCGCTGGCCTGCCAGCGGGCCAGCGACGAGGAACTGGAGCAGATCCGCAAAAAGGCCGAGCGGGTGGAGCGCATCGCCGCCGAGGGCGGGAACTGGCCCCTGGCGGACCAGGAATTCCACTGGGCCATCATCAAGGCGTCCCACAACGAGTATATGCGGCGGCTGTACCCCATCATCAACAGCGCTGTGGATGAGATTCTTCAGATTTCTCCCAGCCGCCAGCGGATGCAGGACATCGCCCTGGGGGACAACCGGACCATCCTGGACTTCCTTTTGAAGCGGGACGAGGAGGGGGCCCGCTGCGCCATGAGCATCCATATGAAGCATCTGATCAACACGCTTCAGGACTGAAGCGTGCCGCCCCCGGAGGGACAGGATTACTAAAAATACCGTCGATTTCAATAAATATTGTTTTATATTTTTGTATATTTAGCCGATTGCTGTCCCAGCTTTTTTTGCTTTCCCTTGGCGAAACCCACAATTCCCCCGCTCTCATTCACAAATTGTACACAAATTTGTTCAAACCCTCTTAACAAATTGCCGGGGAGGGTGTATAATGCGTTCGCAAGCTGGGGTTCTTTCAGGACTCCCGTGAAGGGGGCGCCCCCTTCCGCGCCGTTTCCTGCGGAAAACGGCGCGCCCGAACCAACGAAGCGGAGGCCCGTATGGAGAGAACTCCCCAGGAATGCTTTGAAAAACTGATGAACGCCTATTCCCACAACTACGACCTCACCCGGGACGTGGAGGCGGAGGGGGGGGGGTCTTTCCCCGCCATGGCCCACTATTTCCTCCGGGATGAACACTACCTGGTCCGGCGGGATAAGCAGTTCTACGCCACAGAGCAGCATGACTACACTTATTTTTATGTGGCGGACCGCTTGGACGCGGCGGAGGCAAAGGCCCTTTTGGACCGGACCCTGAAAACAGGGCTGGCCGCCATCCACCCCCACAAAGAGCACATGAGCTCTTTCGTCACGCTGGTGGTCCTGGCGGAAACCATTGACCCGGAAGCGAAAAAAATCCTGAAGAAGACCCGCTTCCACAAGAACTACAGGCTGGCACTCCATGGCTGGATGGAGTATCACATAGCCGCGATGGAATGTTCCACTTGGAGCTTTCTCTCCAATCCAGCCGGGAGGGGAGCCCGCAAAACCCTGGAGGCAAATTTTGCCCCCAAATGACCCTGGGGGAATTTCCCCCGCAAACAAAGAATCATGAAAGAGGGAGAGTGTTTTCATGAACGGATTAGTACTTCTCATCATCAGCGTCGCCGTGCTGGTCTGCGGTTATCTTTTCTATGGCCGCTGGCTGTGCAAGCAGTGGGGCGTCGGCGAGCTTGACAAGCCCACCCCCGCTCACGCCCTGGAGGACGGCATCGACTACGTCCCCGCCAAGGCTCCCATCCTGATGGGCCACCACTTCTCGTCCATCGCCGGCGCGGGCCCCATCACCGGCCCCATCGGCGCGGCGGGCTTCGGGTGGCTGGCCTGCACGCTGTGGATTCTGGTGGGCGGCATCTTCTTCGGCGGCGTCCATGACTTCGGCGCGCTGTTCGCCTCTGTTCGCCACGACGGCAAGTCCATCGGCGAAATCATTTCCACCAACATGAGCAAGCGGGCCAAGATGCTGTTTTTGATCTTCGCCTACCTGACTTTGATCCTGGTGGTCGCGGCCTTCGCCTCCATCGTGGCCGGCACCTTCGGCGCCACCTTTACAGAAGGCGGCGCGGTGGATTACGCCGCCTCCGAAGCCAACGCCCGCGTGGCCATGGTTTCCCTGCTGTTCATCGCCATCGCCATCGTCTTCGGCTTCCTGGTATACCGCCGGAACGCTCCCATGAGCGTGGCCAGCGTCATCGGCGTCATCGCCATCGTGGTGATTATCGCCATCGGCATGAACTTCCACCCCATTTACCTGTCCGCCTCCAGCTGGATGTGGATCTGCGGCATTTACATCGCCATCGCCTCCGTCACCCCGGTGTGGATTCTGCTCCAGCCCCGTGACTATCTGAGTTCCTTCCTGCTGTACGCCATGCTGGCCCTGGCGGTGGTGGCCGTGTTCCTGGCCCATCCCTCCATGGACAGCCTGCCCGCCGTCAACACCTTTGTGGTGACCAACCCCGACACCGGCGCGGGCAACCCCATCTTCCCCGTGCTGTTCACTACCATCGCCTGCGGCGCCATTTCCGGCTTCCACTCCCTGGTTTCCTCCGGCACCACCTCCAAGCAGCTGGACAAAGAAACCGACGCGAAGCCCATCGCTTACGGCGGTATGCTGCTGGAGTGCGTCCTGGCCATCCTGACCCTTTGCGCCGTGGCCTATGCCTACAGCTGGAACGCGGCCAATCCCGATTCCGCCCTGAAGGGCGCCACCGCCATCTTCGGCGGCGGCCTGGCCCACATGATTGACGACACCATCCCCGGCACCTACAGCATTCTTTACACCCTTCTGGTGCTGACCTATTCCGCCTTCTGCCTGACCTCTCTGGACACCGCCACCCGTCTGGCCCGGTTCATGTTCCAGGAGTTCTGGCTGGACTCCAGCAAGGGCGAAACCCCGGAGAACGTCACCGGCTACAAGCGGGTCCTCTCCAACATGTATGTCTCCACCGGCATCACCGTCATCCTGGGCGTGCTGCTGGGCCTGAACGGCTATGAGAAGATCTGGGCCCTGTTCGGCTCTGCCAACCAGCTGCTGGCGGCCCTGGGCCTGCTGGCCGTGGCCACATGGCTGGGCAACATCGGCAAGAACAACAAGATGTTCCTCATCCCCATGGGCTTCATGCTGGTGGTCACCATCTGCTCCTTGCTGGTCAACACCAAAAACCAGATCGGGGTCATCTCCGCCGGCGGCGCGGACTGGGGTCCCTATGTCCAGGCCATCCTGGGCGTGCTGCTGGTGGTCCTGGCGGTCATCCTGGCCATTGAGGGCTGCATGACCATCGCCCATCCCAAGAAGAATCAGAAGGTCTGAGCGGGTCCCTGCGCGGAGTGCCAGTCTCCGCCGGACGCGAAGCCTTTTGTCCCGGATGAAAAGAAGTGCAGAGAAGGACCCGGCGGGCATTGCCCGCCGGGTCCTTCGGCTGTTCCTATTTCAAAAGTGAGAGCGCAACGCGCGGTGATTTGCCCAATGCAATCTGATCCAGGATATCCAGGAGTTCCTGTTTTGTGTAGCTTTCCTTCTCCCCGCCGCTGAACAGCAGCCGGAGGTCATACAGCATGGCTTTTCGGATGTCGTCCCGTACCTTGTCGCACATATTCCAGCGCCTCCCTCACAATAATGTACCATCAGAATACCAGCTTTTCGGAATCGGCGCAAGCCGTATTTCCCGCCGGCGACAGATTCCCCATGTTTTTTCATGGCCCTTCCGGTAGAATGGGACAAATTGGAAGGAGGCGGTCCCATGGGAGAGGAAAAGCGGGTGCTGCGGCTGGAGGTGGAGTCTATCCGCCCCAACCCCCGCCAGCCCCGGCGGTTGTTTGACGAGGGGTCCCTGCGGGAACTGGCGGCGTCCATCCGGCGCCATGGCGTGGTGCAGCCCCTGGTCGTCCGGAGACGGCCCGGCGGCTGGGAACTGGTGGCGGGGGAGCGGCGGCTCCGGGCGGCGCGGCTGGCGGGCCTGGCTGCGGTGCCCTGCGTGGAGGCGGAGGTGGATGAGCGGGAGTCCGCCCTGCTGGCGCTGGTGGAGAACTTGCAGCGGCAGGACCTCCATTACTTTGAAGAGGCCGCGGCCATTGCGGACTATCTCCGGAGCAGCGGGGCCACCCAAGAGGAGGCCGCGGCCCAGTTGGGACGGTCGGCGTCGGCGGTGGCCAATAAGCTACGCCTTCTCCGGTTGTCTCCGGCTTGTCAGGCATTTCTGCTGGAAAGCGGGCTGACGGAGCGCCACGCCCGGGCCCTTCTCCGGCTGGAGGACGACGAAGAACGTCTTGCCGCGGCCCGCCGGGCGGCGGAGCGGGGCTGGAACGTGGCCCAGACGGAGCAGTATGTGGAGCGGAGGCTTCAGGAACTCCAAACGGCAGTTCCGGCGGGGCGGAGAACGTACATTTTAAAGGACGTGCGGCTGTTTTTAAACAGCGTGGACCGGGGACTGCGCATCGTCCGGGAGGCAGGCGTGGCCGCCAAGTGCCTTCGGGAGGACACGGACGATGAGATCGTCATGACGATCCGCATTCCCAGGAGGCCCTGAGGGCGCTCGATCTCTTGTTACTGGATTGTAATCTCTTTTTCGGCGCGAATGTGTTAAAATACCTTGAGAGAGAAACGGCCCTTGTGCACGGGCCGAAAAGGAGGGACTTCATGGGACAGACCACGAATGAAGTCAAATGGACAGCCGGACCGGGGGGCGCCCGGGCAAAAAAGGGCGGCGCCGCTCCCGTGCTGATCGCCCTGGGGCTGACCGCCGCCATTATGGCCGGCGCTTACGCCGGGCTCTGCGCCTGGGCCGGGTCCCGGACCGTTTTTTACCCCAGGGAAACCGTCGGCGGCGTGGATGTCGGCGGGCTTACCGTAGACCAAGCCGCCCAGGTGTTGGCGGGCGTGCTGCCGGGGAAGACCATTGCCGTCTCCCCGGTCCAGGAACCTGAAAAAGAGGGCTGGCCCGCCGGGGCCGGGGAATCCGCCTCTATTACCCTGGCGGAATTGGGCTACACCGCCGAACAATGTCCCGGCATTGCCCAGCGGCGGTTTGACAGCCAGGCCGCCGCCCCTTTTCTCAGCCGCGGCGTCCGGGTTCTTTCCATCCTCACCGATGAACAGGGGGATGGTTTAACGGCTCAGGACCGGGATGAGGAGATTTTTCAGGAGGGCGTGGCCCGCTTGGCGGAGGAACTGGCCCTGGAGCCCCTGGACGGAAGCTATGAGGTCCGGGACGACGAGATCCTGTTGACCCGGGAGGCCAACGGGCGGAGCGTGGGCGTGGAAACTCTGTCCGCCGCCCTGTCCAATGCCGCCGCCGCGGGAACCGAGTCGGTTCAGGTGGATTTCACCACCCGGGAGGCCGCCCCGCTTTCTATTCAAGAGGTTCACGACGCCGTCTCCGGCGAGATGGAAAACGCCCGGTACGATCACGCCACCGGCGGCATCCTGCCGGAGAAGCGGGGCGCCTCTTTTGACACCGTATCCGCCCAACGGGTGCTGAACGACGCCGCCCCCGGCGAAACCGTCTCCGTTCCCGCCGACATCCAGGAACCGGAAATCACGGCGGAAGAGCTGAAGGGCGTCCTTTTCCGGGACCTTTTGGGGGAGTGTACCACCCACGTGGGCGGCACCGCCGCCCGGGTCAGCAATGTAAAGCTGGCCTCCGCCGCCTTTGACGGCACGGTGATGAACAGCGGCGATGTCTTCTCTTACAACGAAACGGTGGGCCAGCGGACGGAGGCGAAGGGGTACAAGGCCGCCCCCGCCTATGTCCAGGGAGAAACCGTGGATGAGATCGGCGGCGGCGTGTGCCAGCCCTCTTCCACACTGTACTACGCCTGCTTGCTGTCCAATCTGGAGATCACCGAGCGCTATGCCCACCGCTACATTCCCAGCTACATCACCCGGGGCATGGACGCGACGGTGTCCTGGGGCGGGCCGGATTACAAATTTACCAACAACACTTCCTATCCCCTGAAAATTGTGGCAAAATACGACAAGGGCAATCTCACCGTCCAGCTCTGGGGCACCAAAACCGACGACCTGTCGGTAAAGATGACCTACGACACCCTGTCTACCACTCCGTTTGAGGAGGTTGAGCAGCTGGACCCCACCCTGTCCCCGGGCCAGCGGCAGGTGAAAGTAACGCCCTACACCGGCTACAAGGTAAAGACCTACCGCAACATCTTTGACGGCAGCGGGGCCCTGGTGTCCAGCGATGTGGAGGATATCAGCGATTACAAGCACCGTAACCGCCTAGTGCTGGTGGGCCCGCCCAAGGAGGAGGCGGTGGAAACCGGCGGCGCCGCTCCCAGCGTCCCCGGCACACCGGTGGAACCCAACCCCGGCGTACCCTCCTCCGCAGAAGAGCCCAGCGTCCCCGCAACGGCCCCTGCCGAGATTCCGGCGGAAAAACCCGCGGAACCGGCAACGCCGGAGGAACCTCCTTCCTTTGTGGTAATTCCTCCGTCGGAGGAATAAGGGAAATAGAAAAACAGGCCCGCGCCGGAAGGCGCGGGCCTGTTCTTTTGGGGCATACTATTTCTTGTTCAAAAACCGCAAGATCGAAATTCCGCTTCCATCCACAAAGAAAGGAGGTTCCATGAAAAAGCGCTTTACGTTCCCGCTACTGTGGGCCCTCCTGGGTCTGGCGGTCTGGTCCTGCCGGGCCGCCCTGACGGCGGAGGGGATCGACGCCTGGACGCCGGGGCAGTCCTGGACGGCGGCCCTGATCCTGCTGGCCCTCTACATCCTCAAGGGCCTGACGGGGGCACTGCCCTTCACGGCCCTGGCCGCGGCGGCGGGACTGCTCCTCCCCTTTCCAATGGCCCTGGGGACCAACCTCTGCGGCACGGCGGCGGCCCAGGCGGGGCCGTACCTGATCGGGCGGCGGCGGCAGGGGACCCTGGAGAACCTGGTTCTCCGCTATCCCCGTCTGAGGGTCCTGGAGGCGGGCCCGGCCAACGGGCGGACGGTATTCCTCCTGCGCCTTGCAGGGGTGCTCCCTGTGGAGCTGGTGAGTCTCTGGCTGGGGGCGGCGGGAACATCCCGGCGGGCCTATTTCACCGGGGGACTGTTGGGAAGCTTTCCCCGGGTGCTGCCGGCCACGGTGCTGGGAGCGGCGCTGTGGGATCTGGGAGGCGCGCGGTTCTGGGCCTCCTGCGTCTTCGGCTGGGCACTGACGGGGGCGGCGGCGCTGGTGTGGGGGAGGGAATGGGCCCGTCAGCCCCGTTCCTTCTTCAGCCGCCGGATATCCTCTCCGAAGAAGGGCAGCACCTGATACTCCCCTTCGATCCGGGAGGCAATCTGGGGCGTGTAGCGCCGGGCCAGCTCGTCCAGCTTTAAATTCGTGCTGAGAATCGTGGCCCGGCGGTCCGTGATCCGGCCGTTGACAATGCCGTAGAGGGCGCTTTGAACAAAGGGCGTGGTCAGCTCCGTCCCTAGGTCGTCCAGAATCAGCAGGTCACAGTCCATCACCCGGTCCACGTCGGCCTCCACAGCCTCCCCCGCCTCCCGGCCAAACTTCCGGGCCTCAAAACGGTCGAAAATGCGGGCGGCGGTGTCGTAAACCACAGAGAACCCCTCTCCGCTGGCCTCCCGGGCAATGGCGGCGGAGAGGAAGGTCTTCCCCAGCCCCGGGTCCCCGGTGAGAAGCAAGTTTCCGCTTCCCCGGCCAAACCCGGCGGCATAGCGCTTGCAGGTCCGGTAAATCCAGTCCATATTTTCCCGGGGGGAAACCCCCAGGGCCGGGTCCTCCGTCTCGGAGTACCACTCCAGGGAGAAGGTTTCAAAGCTCTGATTCCCCAGGTCCAGCATCCGGCTGAGCTCCTTTTGCTGTTCCCGGGCGCAGTATGCCTTCAGGCAGCGGCACATCCGCCCTTCCCGCCATCCGGTATCCCCGCAGAGGGGGCAGGCGGGCTGGTCCTCCAGGCAGTCCGCCGGAAGGCCCAAGTTCTCCAGGAGAATCCTCCGCTCCTCCTGAAGGCCCAGGTTCTGCTTTTTCAGGGCCTCCACCGCCGTCCGGGGGTCCGTCCCCTTCCGAAGGGCCGTGGAGAGGATGCGGCTCATGGTAGCCCGGAGTTCGGCGTCAATCTCCCGCAGGCGGGGCTGGCGGTGGAAGACGCCTTCCCGTCGGTCCCGGGCCCGGTCCTCCCGGTCCCGCCTGTCTTCCTCGAAGCGCTGGAGGGCCCTGCGGACAATTTTCCCGTCGTAGGCCATGGCTCACCCTTCCTTTCTCCGCTGTTGGATGTACTTGCGCATCCAGGCATTGCCCGCCTTGGGTCCGCCGGGAGCGCTCCGCTCCGCCGGCGGGGCGGTACCGGGACGCCTGTCCTTCGCCTCAATCTCGTCTACGGTATGCAGTCCCGCCTCGTGCCAGCGGCGGAGAATACCGTTGCAGTAGCTCCACTTGAACTCGCGGCATTTGAGAACCGTCTTCTCGTAGGCCAGGGCGGCGGCCTCCGGGGGGAACCCCCACTCCAGCCACTGGAGGAGATACCTCTCCTCCTCCCGCACCGGGGGCCTGTCCCCCAGGCAAAGAGCCCGCATATAAGCGGGAACGGCCTCCTGTTTCCGGCCATAGTCCCGGAGATACCCGGCGGCGGCGGCCTGGGTGTCAATGCCACGCCGGGCCCAGGCATAGCCCTCCCGCTCAATCTGGCGGAGGGTGGGTTTCCGGCCCGGACCGAAGCGGGCCGCGGTCCGCTCCGCACAGTGGCAGACCAGAAGGTAAATCACATCGGAGGGGAGCCCCAGATAATCGTACAGCCCCAGCAGGACGGAGAGGTCCGCCGTGGTGAGCCGCTTGCCCAGCTTCCGCTCCACCTCGGCGGTAAGGCGGCGGAAATCTCCGCTCTCCTCCAGCTTCCCGGCCACCTCATCTTGCCGGTAAGAGGGAGACTCGTCGGCGGGTTCCGGAGGCGGCGCCTGGGGCGCGATCAGTCCCAGATCCCGGAGAGCGGCTTCCGCCGCTTCGATGCGGGTCCGGTCCCAGCGGAGCTCCCCCGCCAGGGAGCGGGGCGGCGCGTCGCCGTGGCGGCGGAGAAGAGCCAGATAGAGGAGGGCGGCGTCCCCGTCTCCCCGGTCTAAAAGGCGCTTCACCGCCTGAGGGGAGAGGGTGACGGGATCGTCGGGGGCGTGGATCAGGACGCTGGGCATGGGAAGCGCCTCCTTTCAGGGGAATTTTATCGGATTCTATTCTACACGTTCCCCTTCCGAAAAGCAACCCCTTGACAGCTCCGGCCCCATCGCCTATGATAGGCTCTGTCAAAACACCAATCGAAGGAGCCCTTTATGGAACTGCAAGAAATATATCAGGCCCTGGGCGTCAGCCCCGCGGTCTTCGCCTATGGAGAGAGGGCGCTGGAACGCCTTCGGGACCGCTTCGCGGCCATTGACCGCGTGGCGGAATACAACCAGGCCAAGGTTCTTCACGCCATGCAGCAAAACCGGGTCAACGCCACCCACTTCGCCGCCACCACCGGCTACGGCTACGACGATGAGGGCCGGGACAACCTGGAGCGGGTCTACGCCGCCGTGTTCCACACGCAGGCCGCTCTGGTCCGGCCCCAGATCACCTGCGGCACCCACGCCCTGACCGTGGCCCTGTCCGCCAACCTTCTCCCCGGGGACGAGCTCCTCTCCCCCGTGGGGGCTCCCTACGACACTTTGGAGGAAGTGATCGGCATCCGGCCCAGCAAGTGCTCTCTAAAGGAATACGGCGTCACCTACGCTCAGGCCGACCTCCTGCCAAGCGGCGGTTTCGACTACGGCGCCATCCGCTCCAAAATCAACGAACGGACCAAGCTCATCACCATCCAGCGCTCCAAAGGCTACGCCACCCGGCCCAGTTTCTCCGTGGGGCAAATCGGGGAGCTCATCGCCTTCTGCAAGTCCGTGAAGCCGGATGTAAAAGTGATGGTGGACAACTGCTACGGCGAATTCGTGGAAACCCGGGAGCCTTCGGACCTGGGGGCCGACATGGTGGTGGGGAGCCTCATCAAGAACCCCGGCGGCGGCCTGGCCCCCATCGGGGGGTACATCTGCGGCCGGTCGGAGTGCGTGGAGCGCTGCGCCTACCGTCTCTCCGCTCCGGGCCTGGGGCAGGAGGTGGGAGCCAACTTAGGATTGATGCCCGCCTTTTACCAGGGCTTGTTCCTGGCCCCCACGGTGACGGCGGGGGCCCTGAAAGGGGCGGTCTTCGCCGCCAATCTCTATGAGGGCCTGGGCTTCCCCTGCGTGCCCACGGCGGGGGAGGGGCGCCACGACATCATCCAGGCGGTGACTCTGGGAAGCCGGGAGGCCATGCTGGCCTTTTGCCGGGGGATCCAGGCCGCCGCGCCGGTGGACAGCTACGTCACCCCGGAGCCCTGGGCCATGCCGGGGTACGACAGCGAAGTGGTCATGGCCGCCGGGGCCTTCGTTCAGGGCAGCTCCATTGAGCTCTCCGCCGACGGGCCCATCCGTCCCCCCTACGCCGTGTATTTCCAGGGGGGGCTCACCTGGCAGCATGCGAAACTGGGGATTTTAATGAGCCTCCAGAAGCTGGCGGAGGCGGGCCTTGTAAAGCTGCCGGAGTAAAAGGGAGGATCACCGCTCATGAGATTGCAAAGCGCTATTTTCGATATGGATGGAACCTTGGTGGACTCCATGCCCATGTGGGCGGGCCGGGCTTCCGCCCTGGTGAAAAGCCACGGCCGCGTTCCCCCTCCGGACCTCGACAGCCGGGTCCGGGCCTTCTCCGTCTTAGAGGGCGCGGCCCTGTGCAAAGAACTCTGCGGCCTTCCCGGCACAGCGGAGGAGCTGGCGGAGGAGGTATGGGGGCAAATCCGGCATTTTTATCAGCATGAGGTCCGGCCCAAGCCGGGGCTGGTCCCGTTTCTCTCCATTTTAAAAATGGAGGGTGTCTGGATGTACGTGGCCACCGCCACAGACCGCCCTCTGGCGGAGGCGGCTCTGAAAACCGCGGGCATCGACGGTTTTTTCCGGGGGATTGTCACCACCCGGGAGGCGGGTCAGGAAAAGCGGAAGGGACCGGCGGTCTATGAGCGGGCCCTCCGCCGCCTCCGCTCCACGAAGAAAGACACCGTGGTCTTTGAAGACGCCCTCTACGCCCTGCGGACGGCAAGGGACGCGGGCTTTCGCACGGCGGCGGTATACGACTCTTTAGAGCCGGACCAGGAGGAGATGCGCCGCCTGGCGGAGTACTATATCGAAAGCTTTGAGGAGATGACGCTGACGGAGTAAGCGCCTCCGTCAACCGCCCGCCCCTAGAGTCTGTTTTAAAACTGCGGCAGGTTTTCCCCGCATGTTCCATAAACCCCCGGAGGAGGGAGGCGGTCCGCAAAGCGGGCCGCCTCCCTCCTCCGGCGAAGAAAAGGCACGCCTTTCGGCGTGTCTTTTGGGAGCGGGCGCCCGCTTTAGATATTGTCATTCGTCCTCAAATCCTATCCAAATCTGTATATTCTTTGTTCCTTCTGAACTAAGCTCGTAAAATATCACATGATGGTTATAGGTCGCAAAAATCAGACCAGCATTGATGTGCACTTTTACCTCCCGATCAGCATTTTGAACTGTACTGCTACTGATCGGGAGGTAAACTATGAAAGTTGTACGTTTTCGTACATCCAATCAAGAAGATTTTATAAAATAAGACAGACCGCCCTTGGGGCAACTCCCGTAAGGAAGTTGCCCCAACCGGGGGCAGTAAACGACAAGTTATCTATTTGGACAGCGTAGCTTCGGCTACGCTGTCCTTTTATGCTTCCGCATGGCCTGATAGTAGGCCGTATATTCCTGTTCCAGTGTTTCTGGCTCTGGCGCTGTCCACAAGCCAATGGTGTTGTAATAGATGTCCACACGCTGATGCCGTTTGCCGTTCAGTTTGTCGGGTTTGGACACCACAATTTTGTCGATGAACTCGTGGACGATTTCAGGCGTTAGCTCCGTTAACCGGGTCACCTGTCTGGCCCGCTCAATAAACCGCTGCAAGTCAGCGGCCTTGTCCGTGGTGGCTTCCAAACTGGCCTCCAACTCTGGAATATCCGCTTTCAACTGCCGCTGCTCATTTTCCAGCGATACCGTCAGCGTGGTGAAACGCTCCTCGGACAGCAGCCCCTTGGTCATGTCCTCGTAGCTTTTTTGGATAAGCTGGTCGATTTCCGACACCCGCTGCTTGGCTTTGTCCAACTCCCGTCGCTTGGCGGTCAGTTCTTTCTTCTCTTGCAGGCCGAACCGTTCCATCTGCTCTTGAGCAAACCGCTTTTCATAGACCTGGACGTACCATAAGAGCCTTTGCAGTCCCTCGAGAACAAGCTGTTCTACAATCTTTTCCCGAATGTAGTGAGCGGAACACAGGTCGGTATTTTTGCGGTAGCCGGAACAGAAAAAGTAGGCTTGCTCCCGCTTGTAGTTGTTAGTGGCGCTGTATCCCAGTTTGCTCCCGCAGTCGGCGCAGTAGAGAAGCGCGGAGAACATACTCACAGCGCCCGTCCTTGTGGGCCTGCGGCGGTGCTGGCGGAGGGTCTGGACAAGGGCAAAGGTTTCACGGTCGATGATAGCGGGGTGGGTGTTGGGGAACACTTTCCATTCCTCTTGCGGCCTGTCCAACTGCTTTTTCAGTTTGAAAGACTGCCGGTAAGTACGGAAGTTTACCGTGTCGCCCACATACTCCTGCCTGTCCAGAATTTCCGCTACTGTGTGCGAGCACCATTTGTGCGGGTATTCGGGAAGTTTGGTCGGACAGTTCACGCCGACGCTGCGCTGGTATTCGCTTGGCGTCAGCACACCGTCAGCCTTTAACCGCTTGGCAATCTGCGTAGGTCCCAGGCCGCTAATACACATCTGAAATATCCGCTGTACCACCTGTGCTGTCGGTTCGTCCACGATCCAGTTGCTTTTATCTTCGGGGTCTTTCTTGTAGCCATAGGGAACATTTGTGGTCAGCGGTATCCCGGCGTTGCCACGGCTCTGCATGACACGGCGTACCTTATCGCTCGTATTTTTCGCGTGCCACTCATTGAACAAATCTTGCATTGGAACGATGTCGCTGACGCCATTTGCGGTGTCGATGTTGTCCATGATGGCGATGTACCGCACATTCAGCTGGACAAAATCTTCTTCCAGAAGCTGGCCTACCACAAGGCGGTTCCGGCCCAGTCGGGAATGGTCTTTAACCACCAAATTTGCCACAAGCCCCTGTTCGGCTAATTCCATGATCTCCATAAAGGCCGGTCTTGTGAACGAAACGCCTGAGTAGCCGTCATCAAAGAAAAATCTTGGATTTGGCAGGCGGTTGTCGCTGGCGAACTTCTCCAAAATAGCCCTTTGATTCTGGATGCTGCCTGAGATACCCTCTTTCTCGTCGTCACGGGACAATCTGGCGTATAACGCTGTAATTCTCTGATTATTTGGCTGCTTTTTCTTCAAAATGCGCTCCTTTCCGCAGCCGGATGTGATATGAATTGCAGGGTATTATTATCATACCACATCCGGCGCAAGACTTCAACACTTTACAGTGTGATATTTTGATTGAGAATGCGATTTACTTTCCCGTCTGCGGTTTCAGCGCCCTTGCTGAAATGGGCGTTGACGGTGTAGATGGTGCCGCCGATCTCCCGCTCAAAGCTGATGGGGTGGATGTACTGATGTTCTTTCAGCCAGTCCAGCCGTTCCTCATGGGATAGACCGGCGAGGAAAGCCGCCGTTTCATCTACCTTTTCCATCACTTTATCGTAAATTTTTGCTTCTTGCTCGGTCAATTCAATCTGAAAAATGTTCATCTGGCAGCAATCCTTTCTCTGCGTTTATCCTGTGCATGGCCCATGCGCTGGGTCTGCATTTTCTGTTCCAGCTTCAAGTTCTCTTTCATCCTGTTGCTCCGGGAAAGTACGCTTTCGGCGGTTTTAATGTCTTTTCGGCAAACGGCCATCGCCGCCGTCAGCCGGTCACGCTGGGCCTTGATCTGGGCAATTTCAGCCCCATCGTCACAGCGGCGCAGACGGTTATAGCATTTCTGGCGGGCGGCTCCCAGTTCCTTTATTTCAGCCTGTTTTATGCTGATGAAGTCCGCAACATCTTCCGGTGTGTCCAGCTTTTCCCGGCAAATCAACTGCGCTTGTTGGCTGATTGCGTCCAAGTGACGGCATTCCTCCCGCAGTTCCGGGGATAGAGGGCGGTGCTTGCTCTCTTTGGGAAGAATACCCAAACAGTAGCAATAGTGGAGATACAGCCCACGGAACCCACCGATTTTCTTTACTGCGCTGAAAGCACCATTCAGCCGCAGGCGTTTGGGTCGCGTCTGCTGGATAGGCATAGGCTTGTACCGCTGATAGCTGAAGTCGTGGGCATACCGCTGGCGGTTTTCCTCAATCCGCTCCCGAAGGGCCGGGAGATCGTATTCCTCCCCCAGCCGGTACAGCCGCACCGCCTTTTTGCTCCCGATCCGCCGTAGGGTGGCGTACTTGTGGGCGGGGTTGGCGTCCAGTTCATAGCCCTGCTCCCGGAGGGCTTTCCGCAAGTCGTTCCCGTCCACGCTGACCTTGAGGGCTGCGTCCAGGGCTTCCCGCATCAGGTTGTACTTGGTGGGTTCGCCGTTCTTTTCAGCAAAGTAAATGCTTCGGGGCGTTTTCCCCTTCGGATCTTTGATGGTGGAAAGCTGGTATTCCCTGCATAAATCGTCTGATAACTGGCGAAACTGATAGTAGGCCCGTTTGCCGCAGTTGAATTTCCTGCCGTCCCACAGGCCCACGGAATTAACGACAAAGTGATTGTGATAGGTGCCGGTGTTGAAGTGGGTGGCGACAAGTACCTGATACTCGTCCCCCCACATCCGCTTTGCCAGTTCTACCCCAAGCTGGTGGCACAGCTCCGGGGTGACTTCACCGGGTTTGAAACTTTGGTAGGCGTGATAAGCCATGTTACCGCCCGTCTTGCCAAACCGCTCTTTTACCGCCTGCATTTCCTGAAAAGCGGTGTCCCGGTTGCAGTTTACGCCGGTGACGAACATGGCCCATTCCTCACCCTCAATGGTCTTTTCCTCGTTGGCGGCGTAATGGAGAACCTGTTGTAAATCCGAGTAGACGGTCTTATCCGGGTTTTGGGCGTAGTCCACTACACGGGCCAGACTGTCCTTAACGGGCCAGATTTTAGTTGTCGCCATCGTCTACACCTCCGCTGGTGTAGGCCGTCAGGATTTGCCCTGCCAACTCGTCCAGTTGGGCCGCTGTCCGCTCCACAGGCTGGGTGGTGAGGTTGTCCCGCAGGGCGTTTACTTGCTGATAGAGGGTCTGGAATCGCTGGCGGGAGAATGCCGTAGCGGGTTTCCCCGCGCCTACCCGCCGGAGATACCCGGACAGGGACAGGCCACACCGTCTGGCCTGACGCTCCAGCTTCCGCTTCTCCTGCTCAGTCACCCGCACCTGGATGGCTGTCGTTCTCTTTCTGTCGGTCATTTGATCCGCTCCTTTCTGGCCGGGGTGATAGGGGTGGAACCCCTCTCGGCGCAAAGCGTCGCCCGCTTTTGGGGTGCCCCCGGCAACACAAAAGCTATGCTCGCTACCCCACAAGACAGGGTTGCGGGATGTCGGTCAGTGGCTTCTTCTTTGCGGGGCGTTGGGGGTCAATGGTTTTCAGCGTGTTCACCATAGTGGCATCATTGGTGATGCCACTCAAAGGTGACGGCACATGACGGCAATTCTGCCGTCACGCCGCTGGCCCCGTCCAAACAGTGACGGCAAATAGGGCCATTTTTGCCGTCATCCTGTTTTCAAATGGCCGATGTGACGTCAATTTTGGTGCCACGACTGCTGACCTCGCCCATATAGTGACGGCACATGACGCCAATTTTGGCGTCACAGTCGGTGCTGAGGTTAGTAGACGGCAAAATGCCGTCATGGTGGTTTGGTGCAGTTCATGTGACGGTGATCTGCCGTCACCCAGCTTTGCCGTTCTTCCCGAATAGCGTTCCTGCCCCTTTTCAGCGGCGTTGTTTCGCTCCCTCCCCGGCGGAGATCGTGGCGGAGTATCCCATTCAGACGGTCATTCAGTTGTCAGGGGCAAAAAAGAAGCCGGTACATAGACGCACCAACCCCAGCAGGAGCTTTCCTCTCGCTGGGGTTCTTGTGTGGTTGTCTATGTACCGGCTGAAAGCCGTATTCAGTTCGCCCATCAATTGGGAATTTTAGTTTAGCATATGGAACGGGTGTTTGTCAATAGGAGAAAACACATTTTACCGATTGTTAGTTCAGTTCTTTTAATATGGCCGAAAGAAGTAGGTAGGCATATTTATACACTTCGTTGGAATTTGTGTCTGGATATACTTCACCATGCATCAAAGAACATCGCAGCAAATAGAGGACTTCAATAACTCCACGGCTAACCTTTGATCGTTCTGAAATAAATATGATGTTATTCTCCCTGTCCTTGGTAAGTACACTTTCTGTGTTATATGGTTGCACTTCTTTATAAAATGCGTGGCACTGACCTTGCTGCTCAACACCCAATTTTTTGAAATCTGGATGAATGTCTAAGGCAGATTCATCATATACTTCCTGTTCAAAACGGAAAAGCTCTACGGTCGGATTGTTCTTTCTTGATACAACAGTAATCACACCTTGGCGAGATCGTTGTACTTTATAATGAGTCTGACGATAATCACTTTCCGCAATGGTTTTCGGATTGTTAATGGCAATTTCAGAAAATGAGATTTGTTGGGTCACGCCACCACGTTCTTGGGTTGCAATTGTAGCATTAACAAGTGCTTCTTGCAGCTTTGATAGGCTTTCACGAAACACTAATGCCTTTTGTGAGTTGTTGTTTCCATCTAAAAATGTTTCTATATACCCCTTAAACCGGTTGTTTTGCATCTTGATTTTTTCAATAATCTCCCTGTCACTGCGCTCTGTATATTCTGAGCGGTACCATGAGTTAAAAGCAATCCACGCTTTAATAAAAGCAGAGAAGTAGTCAATATTGAGATCAATTTCTTTGATCCAGTCTTTGTAGGTAGGCATCACCCGTTGCCCCCTTTCTCTTTCAACCACGCCATAGCGGCATCTTCCCCTTGCTCAATAGCCAACTCCACCGCTCGCTTGGCATAATCAAGGAGTTGTTCCGATTGCCGGCGAAGGAAAAACGATTGCTGTACCATTTGAGATAGCTTTTGCTGTTCTGACATATCCAGTATAGGGATAATGACTTGCTGGATTTCAGAAGGCTTCCAGTGCTGAATGACAGCACCACTGGCCGCTCGCTCAGCTTGTAACTGTACTGCGGGAGAATTTAGCACTAAAGTCAGATAGTCAGGCAACACCTCTTCTGTGTCCTTAATTGTCAACTGGAGCAAGGCACTGGAGGTGATGAATTGGGCATCTTCTTCCAATTTGTAAGCAATTCCTACACTACCGTCTTTGGAGAACAGAATAGAATCCTTCTTGGGGAACAATGCCTCTGGGTGTTCTACAATGTCCATCGGCAGCTTAATCTCCGGCTCTGAAATCCCCAACTTTGTAACATCGCTGACCCTTACAAAAGGAATACCTTCTACACCATATGATTCGCTCCCTGGCTCAATGGATTTTTGGATGTCAGCGATGCCATTAGTTCCACCAAGTTGCTTGGTTGTAAAGGCAGCTAATGCTGCAAACAGTCGATCATACTTCGGTTGATAATACTCAGCATCAAGGCGACCATTAGTTAAGAAGCTTTCTCGAAACGTTTTTATAGACATTGATTGATCACTAATTGATACGTCAAAACAGCTTATATTTCTTGCCAAAGTTGCCTCAGCCTTAGTATATAAGTTTGCAGCTTTTGCTTTTACATCTCTGTATTGTTCACACAGATGTCGAATCACTTTCTGAAAATCGGATGTTGCCAAGTAGACATCAACTGCTTTTACCCTTGGCAGCGTGAGTTGATATTGAATTGTTAATTCCCTTTTCCTATAGAGCTGTTCATACCCATACTTGCAACGTAAAAATACCATTAGATAGTATGGGTCAATTCCTTTTATTTTTGATAACCCTAAAACAGTTCTTGATAGTGCGACTGTTTCATAGTCCTCAACAATGCTTGCATAGCAAGGGGTACCAACCTTTGTAATTACAATTTCGCCTTGTGTCAAAAATGAAACTCCTTTGTTTGCTGTACCAAAAGAGTAAGGTATTTTCTCAAACCTGTCCTCTTGCTCTGCTGTAATAATTGGGAAGTCAATACAATCAACGCATCGAACGAAAGCGGTATCCCCTATAGAGTACAATTGCGTTGCGGCTGGATAGAAGGCGCTTGCCACGAAATTAGCGAATGCTCCGAGCTTCTTCGTGTGAACGTTTTCCAAATTCTGTGCAACCCGAATATACTCTTTCGCAAAATACTCAGCGTCAAATCGATCACCTAAATCAATTTGCGAAAAAAACACTTCACTGCATTCCAGCCCATCCATCAAAGCCCTATATTTTGCTTTATTAAACGGCTCAACAGATGGGCCTACTGAAAAAAACTTAAACCTTCTTTCTTTGCAAATTCAACAAAAGCCTCCGCAATGCCGTCCTGAGTCATTCCATCGTGGTTATAAAGATCATGATCCACAATCAAATGCCCATGTGAATCGAGCAAGTTCTCTCCTGTCTTCGGATTTTTCACGTAAATTTTTTCCCCGGAATTGTCTTTGCTTGGCTTTTGCATTGTAGCAAAGAAGATGGGGTAATCATCCTTTTTCGGGCACAACTCATCATCCCACTTTTGCACAAACAAAACTGAGGTTTTTGTTCCTGTATGGGGTTTAAATACATTGCCATGCAAACCTACAACAGCCAAAATGCGGCAGCGCTCGGCAATAAATTCCCGAATATATTTGTCACTTGAATTGTTGAACCGACCTTGCGGAAGCACAATAGCCATACGCCCACCGGGCGCTAAGAAATTGAGATTTCTCTCAATAAAAAGGATATCTCTTCCGACCTTTTTTTGCCATTTACCAGTAGCATTTTTTCCCAGTTCATAGTGAGAAATAATAGTATTTTCCTTAATATCCCCAGCAAACGGAGGATTTGCCATGACCAAGGAAAATTGGAACCGACTATAGTCTTTTGTGCCGGATGACTGCAATTTCTTCAGCTTTTTGAAGCCCGTATTGTAAACATCGTTCCAGTCCTCCTGTGTAATAATTTCACTCCAACGGGAGTAGTCTAAAGTGTTCAGGTGCAAAACATTTGTTTGTCCATCACCAGCAATCAGATTCAGGGTACGAGCTACGCGTACCGTTTTTTCATCAAAATCAATAGCAAATACTTTGTCTCGGACAAAGTTAATTTCGTCTGGGGTGCGTTCAGAAGCAGTGAAGTCTTCACCTGGCTCTAATCCCTTCGATATACGAATATCCTTCCATACCTTGAAGATACTATGAACAGTAAATCCTGAACTGCCGCAGGCCGTGTCGATAATGGTATCCTTTTCTGTCGGATTCATCATCTTCACGCACATATCAATAACATAGCGGGGCGTAAAATACTGACCCTTTTCTCCTTTCTGTGCCTTGCTCATCAAATATTCAAAGGCATCATCCACCACATCAAGATTGTTATTAAATAGTTTGATATCCTGTAAAGTCGAAACGCAAACGGCCAAGTGTGAGGGAGAAAGTAGGATTTTACTCTCATCCGCAAAGATGCCTTCCCATTTCCGCTTTGCATCATCGAAAAGCCCTTGAATTTTCTGCTTCAATTCAAAGTCGGTATCTCCGCTGTTGCGAAATTTCAGGTGAGCAGTTGGGTCATTGGCACAAATCAGTTCATCGTAGAGCTTTGCAAAAATAAGCTTAAATATCTCCTCGAACGAATCTACCCCTGCGCTGGCAAGCACTTCGTCTTCCATTTCTTTGATTAAGGCACGGAGAGATCGCTTTTGTGTACTGATTCTGTCAATCTTTTTTAGATCGGCATAAGTAAACTGCTCATTGACAACATCCGACAATCTTTGTGATGCCTTTGGAATGTCACTAATTGCTTCAAAGAAATTGGGGTCTTTACGGTTATAGTAGGAGATTTGCTCTCCATTTGTCCAGACACCAATAGGCGCACCAGTAGCATTACAGTATGACTTAAGCTGCTCTTTCCCTTCGGTAAGTTTTGGCTTCTTTAATTCCACAATGATATATGGAATCGTAGGACGATCCTTATCCATAATGGCAATGTCAGCGCGTTTCACTTCCCGTCCAAAATGGATAGGGGCTTCCAACTGAATCCTGTCGGTAGGGTAGCTGTATGTGTGAATGAGCACGTACAGATATAATTGCCGAACAGCTTCTTCTGGAGTCAATCTAATCTCTTTATCTCGTACTTGGCATTTCATGTATGGAACATCAGTCCCCCGTACAGTTTTGATAAAGACGGCACTTTCAATGGCAGCTATGGCTTTGGAATCGAAAAGCGAATCATCATAAGATGTACTCTTAAACAATTCATTTAGCTTCATTATATATCTGCTCCTTTTTCTACAAGCCGTCTATACCGATCATACGAAATAATCACTGTGTGCGGCTTACTATGTTTGATAACGGTCACTACTTTGTCCTTTTTGGAAACTTCGTCAAATATTTTTGATGCTTGACCTCTAAGAAATTCTGTTGCCGTATGTGGTTCGGGGACAATTCGTTTATTTGGTTCATCTGCCATTCTTCGACCCCCTATAACACATTGTTACAAATAATATCTTACTAAAAGTAATTACTTTTGTCAATATAAAAATAATTGTTTAATGATACTGCTATTGACATTCCAGCGGTCGATGTAGTACAATAGCACTACAAGGAGGTGGGCTTATGCCTATGGACGCTACATTACAGGTTCGCATGGATGGTCAAATCAAAAATAACGTCGAGGAACTTTACCGCAATCTTGGCACATCTTTTGCTGAAGCTGTCCGCATTTTCGCACAGCAGAGTCTTTTGGCGGGTGGGATGCCCTTCCGTCCCACCCTCAAATCTTGGGAGGAACTTACTGAAGCAGAAATTGACCGTAAGCTCACAGCCAGTGAGGAGGATATTTTAACTGGTCACGTACTGTCGCAAGCTGAAGCAGATGAACGGTTGAAGGCAAAATTCCGTCATGAATAAAAAGTATCAGATTATTTATACTGAATCTGCTATCCGGGATATGGAAGAAAAGGTGGATTATATTTCCCTCAGTCTTCATGATCCGGGTTTGGCAGAAAAATGGTACTTGCGGCTTAGGACGGAAATCTTGAAAGATTTAACTCGATTTCCCTACAAATATCCCCTCTATCATGTCCAGAAGTGGAGCGCTAAGGGGATTCGACAATTCACGTTCCGCAATGATGTAACTCTCTATTCTGTCAATGAAAAGGAACAAATAGTTTATATTTGGGCGGTATGTACTAAGGGACGAGATTTGACGGCCCATTTGGAGGAATACACATAAAAATGCGGCGGCAGGAAACTCCTGCCGCCGTTGCTGTCAGTTATAAATCAATTCGTGTCAGGTCATTTCTTCTGCCCTGCTCTTAACATTGTTCATCCGTCTGACCCATTCTATTTGATTTTCTGCTTTAAGCTGTTTGGTGATACACTCCTGTTCTGCCATCTGCTCCACAAGCTGAAAAAAGATATCTTTCGCTTGGATGTCAATTTCGGACAGATGGTCGTTCAACCTGCCAGACAGCAACAAGGCCGCACAAAGGGCCTGACGGTGTTCTTTCAGATACCGTTTCCGCCGCTGGCCCCATACACCAATGGCGGGGAGTTCCGGAGCAGACAGGTTTGGTATGAGGTAATCGCCCTCTTGGCGGTAAGTTCCTCCCATGCGCTCAAAAAATGACTTTTCCACGATATAGTCCTCCGATATATTAATATTCCCTACAATTCAATCACACTCGGCTGACTACAAAAAATGAGGGAGAGGTAACTTCCTTACGTTACCTCTCCCTTTGGCGGTCTGCCTTATTTTATGGCGGAGAAGGAGGGATTCGAACCCTCGAGACCCTTTAGGGGCCTACATGATTTCCAATCATGCGCCCTCGACCAACTAGGCGACTTCTCCATGGCGGCCAGTGGTTTCACCGGCATAATTACAGTCTTCCTCACAGAAGAACAGTAGTTATTATACCAGAGCTTTTCCCAAAGTCAAGCCTTTTTTCAAATTTTCTCCGGGCCTGAAAACCTTAAGAGTTTTTAACAATTTCCGCCCCGGTCTTCCGGCGGGTTTTTGCGGAGACGACGAAAATGCGGTTTGCGTGGGAAAATTTCTTTAATAAAAATTGGCTTCCCCGCAAAAGCGTGTTATACTATCCCTAATTATCTGACGAACGGAGTGGGCAAATGAATCGCACGGCAGTCGTACAGATCCCGGAGGACCAGCTGGACCAGGTGGCCACCAGTTTCATCAAGGCGGCCAGCGGCTTTACCAGCCAGATTACCATCGCGCGGAGCGGGCATTGCGTCAACGCCAAAAGCCTCTTGGGCTTTCTTTCCCTGATGCGGGATCAAGGGGAAGTGGCGCTGACCGCCGAAGGCCCCGACGCGGGAGAGGCGCTGGAAGCTCTGACGGGAATTTTGGAGACGGCATAAGCGCAAAAAAGGGACTGCCTTTCGGCAGTCCCTTTTTATACTCGCTCTTTCTTGCTTGACTTGCCTGCTTTGCCTAGGCCTGTTTGAAAATTGCCGGAATGCCCAACGGCGAGAAATTTTTACGCTGGGCGAGGCGATTTTCCCCAGGAATCCTGACGGATTTCAAGGGAAATCAACGAAGCATCCGCGGAAAAAGATCCGCCGTTTGGGCGTTTTGGCATTTTCAAACAGGGCCTAAACCGCCCGCTCCAATACGCGGCAGAGCATGGACGCCGCCTCTCCCCGCGTGGCGGGCCTGGTTCCGGCGTAGGTTCCCTCCGCCATGCCCAGGGCCTGAGCGATAGCGGCATAGCCCGCGCCCTCCTCCGGAATCGACGCCCCATCGGCGTAATCGCAGCTGTAAATGCCCCCCAGCCGGGCGGCAGGGCCGTAGCCCGCGGCGTTCAGCAGCATCCTCACCACGTCCGCCCGGGTGAGCGCAGCCTCATCCGCCCGCTCCGAGGAGCGCAGCAGCCCCAGGCGGTAGGCGTCGTAATAGGCGCTTTCCCGGCCGTCTTTTTCCACGGCCTCCGGGTCCAGGGGCGCGCCCCGGAGGCTGGAAACCAGGGCCACCAGCTCCCACTGGGTGATGGTCCTGCCGGGGCGGAATTTGTCCGTCCGGAAGCCCACGCCATACTCCGCCAGCTTCTCAATGTCCGCCTTGGCGGGACTGCCTCCCAGGTCCGTGTAGCGGAGGGGCTCCCGGGAGCTCCCCCGGGAAGCCTGGATCAGCTCCCCGGTCATGGCGTCCACGCCCTCACAGGCTTCCTCCCGCTCCAGGCCGTAGGTCAGCCGGAGGGCGTAATAATACTCCATGCCCTGCTCCATGAGCCTGGCCTGGACCGGGTCCGCCTTGTTGAGCTTCCGGGGCACGTTCCGGTAGGCCAGGACGGTCTGATAGGTCCCCCTCCAGGCCGCCAGGGCCGTCTCGGCGAAAATCACGCCCTTGGGGTCCTGGAAGGTCACGTCCTCGTCCCAGGTGACGGAGAGGCCGTAGACGGACCCGTCGGCGGCGTCGATGGAAACCTCGTAGAGGTTGGCGGGGAAGAAGATCCCGTTCTCCTGCCGGGCGAAGCGGAAGGGGTAGGAGGGGTCCCGCATGTCCTTCAGGGGCACGGCCTGATCCTCCCCGGCGCGGTAGAGCGCCAAGTCCCGGTCCGGGCAGAGAACTTTCAGATAGGCCTCGGCCTTTTCTTGGGCTTGGTCCCGGGTGAGCTTGGCCCCCCGGCCATAGGGGGCGCTGGACCACACGGCCCGGACCTCGCCGGTTTTGGCGTCCACGGTGATGTTCCGCCGGAGGCGCTCCTCGCCGTCGGTCTTGGTATAGCGGAGCTCGCAGTCCACGCCGGAGCGCCCGTCGTCGTTGGACCAGGGGTTGTAGACGTAGGAGGCCAGGGCGTAGCCCCCCAGGCCGTAGGCGCTCTCGGCCCGGAGGGTTTCGTCCAGCTCCCTGTAGGGGAGGACCCCCTCCAGCTTCTGGACCCCCTCCAGCTCCGCCAGGGTGAGCCCGCTCTCCTCCTCGGCGGCGGCGTCCTCCGCGCCGGCGGCGGTGTTGGCGAATTTGGCCTCTCTGGGGGCCTCCGGGGTTCCCAGCTTTTCCTTCAGCTCCGTCAGGTCCAGGAACTCCTCCGTCTTGGCGTCCACCAGAAACTCGTGGGTCGCTTCCGGCACGTAGCGGAGGACGGCCTTGTCCCCGGCGTCATTCCAGACGTACTCCAGGTTCAGCCCCAGGGTGTTTTTCAGGTTGACCTCCGCCTTGTCCCGGGAGGCGGGGGCCTCCGGAGAGGGCACGCCGCCGACGGCGGCGGTCTCCGTCACGTCCCGGCTGAAGTGATCCACCACCCCGTTTTCCACGCTGACGGAGTAGTGCAGGGAGGAGGGCAGGCCGTTCAGGACGATGGTCCCGGACCAGCCGCCGGAGCCGCTCAGGGAGGGGATGCCGCCCTCCCCGTCCTCCAGCTCCACGGTCTCCCCCGGCCGGAGGACCCGGGAGAGGAAGTCCCCGGCCGCGGCCCGGTCCACCGCCCGGGCCTCCTCCGGGAAGGCGGGGAAGCGGGCGGCGTCGGGGCTGGGGTCGTAGGCCCAGCGGTGGAGACGGACGACAGTGCCGTCCTCCAGGGCGGAGACGGAGAGGGAGCGGTTCTCGGACTCCCAGCTCAGGTTCCACACCCGGGCCAAATCCTCGGAAAGATCGCCCCGGAAGTTCTCATAGGCCTCCGTGTCCAGGTCCAGGGTCTTTTTCACCAGGGCGGTGACCTGGGCCAGGCGGGCGTCCTGGGAAAGGTCCTCCGCCGCCGAGGCGGGCAGGGCCAGCGCCCCCAGCAGGGCCGCGGCCAGGGTCAGGGAAAGCAGGCGTTTCATGGTTATCCCTCCAAATCTTGTATGTCCCTTTAGACGGTGCGGGCGGGGAAAAGGTTCCCGCCTTCCATCCAAATTATGAAGCAGAGGCAAGCCGGACGCCGGGAAACAAAAGAGTTGCGGGAGAAACCCCTCCTGGGTTTCTCCCGTTTTTTAATCCGAAGTTTTCAGCTCCGCTGAAAACCTGCCCCGGCAGATTATTTCAGCTCGTCCAGCGTCAGGGAAAAACTCTCCATAAACGTGTCCAGAAAATAGTCCACCTCCGGCAGGCCGTAACTCTCCAGCGCCCGCCGGGTCTGGGCGGCGGCCTCCCGGAACTCGGTGTTTCCCGCTTTCAGCTCCTCCACGCACTTGATGTAAGCCGACAGCTTGTCCGCCGCTTTGACCAGGCGTTCCACCTCCGGGTCCACGCCGGTGAGCACCGGGATATAGGCCTTCCGCAGTTCCTGGGGCAGCATGGCCAGCAGCTTTCCCTCCGCCACCGCCTCCACGTCCCGGTAGGCACTGCGGATAGCGGGGTTGCCGTATTTGATGGGAGTGGGCATGTCCCCGGTCAATATTTCGCTGGCGTCGTGGTACAGCGCCGCCGCCGCCACCAGTCCGGGGTCCATGGTCCCGCCGAATTTCTCGTTCCGAATCACCGCCAGGGCGTGGGCCAGCACCGCCGCCTGATGGCTGTGCTCCTGGACGTTTTCCGGGGCGGTGTTGCGCATCAGCGCCCAGCGCTGGATGAACCGCATCCGGGAGATGTAGGCGAAAAAGTGGCTCCTCATATCCTCACTCCTCCAGTTCCCCAAACAGAAATTCCCCGTCCGTCCGGGTGATTTTTACGGAGCGGACCCGGTTGTGGAGATCCTCTCCTTTTACCAGCACCTCCGCATAGTTGGGGGCATGGCCCGCAAAGAGGCCCTCCCCGCCGGAAGGCTGCTCGAACAGCACTTCCTCCGTCCGGCCCACGCACTCTTCCAGATAGGTCCGGCGCATGACGGCGGCGGCTTCCGCCGCCCGGCGGGCCCGCTGGGCCCGGAGGTCCTTGGGCACCTGCTCCATCTCCGCCGCCGGGGTGCCGGGGCGCTGGGAGTAGGGGAAAATGTGCATCCGGGCGAAGCCGCACTGCCGGATGAAGTCCAGGGTTTCCTGAAACTCCTCCTCCGTCTCCCCGGGGAAGCCGGTGATGAGGTCCGTGGTGACCGCCGGATGACGGAAGGTCTTTTTCAACAGCTCCACGGATTGGAGATACCGGGCGGTGTCGTACTTCCGGCGCATCCGCTTCAAGGTGGCGTCGCAGCCGCTCTGGAGGGACAGGTGGAACTGGGGGCACAGGTCCGGCAGCACCGCCGCCCGCTCACAAAACTCCTCCGTGACGGTCCGGGGTTCCAGACTGCCCAGCCGGAGGCGCACCCCAGGGACGGCGGCGCCGACCGCTTCCATCAGGTCAATCAGCGTGGTCCCCTGATGAAGATCCCGGCCCCAGGACGAAATTTCAATGCCTGTCAGCACAATCTCCTGATAGCCCTGGTTCTTCAGCTCCAGGGCCTGGACCGCCGCCTCTCCCATGGGCAGGGAACGCACCGGGCCCCGGGCATAGGGGATGATGCAGTAGGAACAGAAATTGGCGCAGCCGTCCTCTATCTTTAAAAGGGCGCGGGTCCGGCCCTCCAGCCCCCCGGCGGGGAGCCACTCAAACTGCCGCCGCTCAAAGGGCGGGTCCACGGCTTCCAGCGCAGCGGCTTGCCCGCCGGAAGCGCCCCGCTCCCGGACCGCCCGCTCCAAAAGGCCCAAAAAGCCCATGCGGTCTCCGGTTCCGGCCAGCAGGTCTGCCCCCAGGGCCCGGGCTTCGGCGGCGTGGGTCTGGGACCAGCAGCCGCAGACCGCCACCACGGCCAGCGGGTGCTCCCGGCGGGCCCGGTGGACCGCCTGCCGGGACTTCTGGTCCCCGGCGGCGGTGACGGAACACGTGTTGATAACGTAAGCGTCTGCCTCCTGGCTGAAGGGGACGGTTTCATGGCCCCGGGCCCGGAGCTCCCGCTCCATGGCCTGGCTCTCATACTGGTTCACCTTGCAGCCAAGGGTGTAGATGGCGACTTTCATAGCGGATCAGATTCTCCTTGCGCTTTGTATATTTGTCCTATATAATGGCTTGGTATGCCTTATTATACTGGAATCCCCTCTTTTGGGCAAGTCCCCCTGAAAGGAGTTTTTTACTATATGATTTACTTGGACCACGCCGCCACCGCTCCTGTTCCGAAAGCCGTGGCGGACACGATGTACGCGGTGCTGGCGGAGCAGTTCGGCAATCCCAGCGCCCAATATCCCTTCGGCATGGAGATGAAAAAACGGGTGGAAGACTGGCGGAATACCGTTGCCGCCGCCCTGGACTGCCCGGCGGACCGGCTGGCCTTTACCTCCTGCGGCACGGAGGGAGACAACTGGGCCCTCCGCGCCGCCGTGTGGCAGAACCGGCACCTGGGGCGCCACATCGTCACCACGGCGGTGGAGCACAGCGCCGTGCTGGAAACCTGCAAACAGCTGGAGCGGGAGGGCTGTGAGGTCACATACCTGACTCCGGACCAGGACGGGAACATCACCGCCGCCCAGGTGCTGGACGCCGTCCGGCCGGACACCGCCGTGGTGTCCGTCATGCTGGTAAACAACGAATTGGGGACGGTGTATCCCCTTGCAGACATCGCCAGGAGTCTCTCCGCCAGTCATCCGAAAACCCTTCTCCACACCGATGCGGTCCAGGGCCTCACCGCCTTCTCCGCCCGGAAGCTAGGGGCCGACTTTGTAACGGTTTCCGCCCACAAGATCGGCGGGCCCAAAGGGGTGGGGGCGCTGTATATCGGCCCCCGGGTGCGGGACCCCCGGCCCCTGCTGGCGGGCGGGGGACAGGAGCGGAGCCTCCGCTCCGGCACGGAGGCCACCGCTCAGATCGCCGGTTTCGCCAAGGCCGCGGAGCTGCGGCTGGAACATCTGGACCGAAACCAGGCCCATTTACAGGCCCTCCGCGCCTATGCCCGGGAAAAGCTGCTGCGTATTCCGGATATGGTCCCTGTGGGAACAGGGACGGCCCCCCATATTCTCTCCGTCTCCCTGTCGGGCTGGCCCAGCCAGAATATCGTCAACGACCTCGGCAGCCAGGGCATCTGCATCTCCGCCGGCTCCGCCTGCCACCAGGGAAAACCCAGCCATGTCGTCGCCGCCCTGAAGCTGCCCAAACGAACTGCCGCCGGCGTGATCCGCCTGAGCTTTGGCCCGGAAACCACGCAAGCGGAGATCGACGCCTGCGCGGAGGCCCTCCGGCGGCATCACGATACCCGGATGCCCATGCTGTGATTTACCGTTGTGTTTTGATAAAGGTGCTTTATGTTGAACTTTCTCCGCCGTGAGCCCGGCTTTTACAAACGGCTCTTCAAGCTCTCCCTGCCTATGATCCTGCAAAACCTCATCACCTTTTCCCTGGGACTGATCGATACCTTTATGGTTTCCCGCCTGGGAAACGCCGAAATGGCGGCGGTCACCACCGCCAATGTCCCCGTCTTTCTCCTCACCAGCATCGTCTTCGGCTTCCAGAGCGGCTTAGGCATCCTGGTAAGCCAGTACTGGGGCAAAGGGGACGAAAAGAGCGTCAGCCGGGCCCTGGGGGTGGCCTCCCTGCTGGGGACCGCCGTTACGCTGCCCCTGGCCCTGGTTTTCTGCGCCGTCCCGGTGCCGGTTATGGACCTCCTCTCCAACAGCCACGACCTCAGCCTCCTGGGAGGCCCGTATCTCCGGGTCATCGGTTTTTCCTATGTGTTCAACATGCTCTCCTCCATCTACGTCAGCGCCCGGCGCAGCGTGGAGGACCCAGGTTTCGGCATGAAGCTCTTCGGCTTCTCCACCGTCCTGAACACGGGACTGAACTACCTCTTGATCTTCGGCAATTTCGGCTTTCCCGCCCTGGGGGTGGCCGGGGCCGCCATCGCCACCCTCCTGGCCCGGGTCAGCGAATTTGTGATCTGCGCCGCCTGCGCCCTGCGGAGCCGTTCTATCCCCCTGCACCTGGGGCTCTTCTTCCGTCCCGGGGCGGACATGCTGCGCCGCTTCGTCAAATACGCCTCTCCGGTAGTGCTGAACGAAACCGTCTGGGGCCTGGGAAATTCCCTTCTGACCGTCATCCTGGGCTACACCGGCGATTCCGTGGAGATGCTGGCGGCCAACGCCGTCATGGGCAACCTGAACCGCCTGTTCCTGGTAGTCTGCTTCGGCCTGGGAGCCGCTACGGCGGTGATGGTGGGCAAGGCCATCGGCGAGGGCCAGGGCCGGGACAAGGTCATGGACCTGAGCCGGACCCTCCTCTGGTTCGCCGTGCTGGTGGGGTCGGTCCTGGCGGTGTTCTCCCTGGCCCTGGTGCCTCTGGTCTTCGTGCCCTATATCTTCCCCATGTTCAAGCTCTTCGGCCTCTCCGCCGAAATCGCCACGGCCCTGGCGGTGATGGGCTTCGCCTCCATCCCCCTCCACGCCTGCGCCATCTCCGCCGTCACCGGCGTTCTCCGGGCCGGAGGCGACGTGATGTGGTCCACGGTGCTGGATATCGCCCCTCAGTGGGTGGTCTGCCTCCCCGTCACCGCCCTGGTGGCCCTGGTATTTCAATGGGGCTGCTGGCCCATCGCCTTTGCCATCCAGCTGGAGAGCGTGGTAAAATTTCCCCTCTGCCTCTGGCGGGTCCAGGGCGGAAGATGGATCAATGACGTAACGGGAGGCGGAAACGAATGAGCCTCTTCCGCTGTCCCCTCTGCGCCGCCCCTCTGACACGGGACGCGGGAGCCTACCGCTGTTCCGGAGGACACAGCTTCGATGTTGCAAAAGAGGGCTATGTCCACCTGCTTCCCCCCAACCAAAAGCATTCCGCTCTTCCTGGGGACGACCGGGACATGGTGCTGGCCCGGCGGGAATTTCTATCCAAAAAGTATTATCAGTCCTTATTAAATACTATTTGTAATTTACTTTCCTCCTTCTCCGGAGAAACGCCGGCCTTCCTGGACGCGGGCTGCGGCGAGGGCTGGTACACCGCCGGGGTGGCGCAGTCCCTCCGGGCCTCCGGAAGGCGGCCCCGGACCGCAGGGACCGATCTCTCAAAATTCGCCCTCCGCACGGCGGCAAAGCGGGACAAGGACGCGGAGTTCGCCGTGGCCTCCTCCTATCGCCTTCCCCTGGCGGACGGCAGCGTGGACCTGCTGCTGAACTGCTTTTCTCCCCTGGCCCTGGAGGAGTTCCGGCGGGTGCTGCGCCCCGGCGGTTGGTTTCTCTATGTAGTCCCCGGAGCGGAACACCTCTGGGAGATGAAGGAGATTCTCTACGACAAACCCTACCCCAACGTGGAAAAGGAAACCCCTTATGAGGGCTTCGCCTACCGGGAAATTGTTCCGGTGGACGGGACCATTCTGCTGGACTGCCGGGAGGACATCCGCAGCCTCTTTCGCATGACGCCCTATTTCTGGAAGACCCCCAAGGCCGGGGCGGAGCGCCTGGAGTCCCTGAAGTCCCTTTCCGTGCGGACCTCCTTCCGGGTCCACGCATTTGAAAAACTGTGAAAGGAGCGACCCTATGAAACCCAATCCCACCCGTTCCGCCCTAATTCTGATCGACATGGAAAACGGTTTTGTCGACCACCGGGGCGGCCATTGCATCAAAGGGGCCCAGGCCACAGTCCCGGCTTGCGCCCGCGCCCTGGATCTGGCCCGAAGCAAGGGCATCCCCGTCTTCTTTGTCAAGCGCGTCTACCGCTCCGACGGCAGCGATGTGGAGCTGACCCGCTACGCCGCCTGGAAAGCCGGGGGCCATGCCTGCTGCCCCGCCTCCACGGGGCCCAACAGCGCCCAGGCCCCCGAGTCCCTCCGGCCCCAGCCGGGGGACTATACCATCATCAAACCCCGGTGGAGCGCCTTTTTTCAGACGGAGCTGGACTTGATCCTCCGCCGGCTGGATGTGCGGACGGTGATTCTGGCGGGAACCACCACCCCCAACTGCGTCCGCACCACCTGCTATGACGCCATCGCCCTGGAGTACAACACCGTCGTGCTGACGGACTGCTGCTCCTCCCAGACGGAGGAGATCCAACGGGTGAATCTGGAGGACATGGAGCGGGCCGGGGCAATCTTGATGAGCAGCGCGGCCTTCGCCTCCTATGGCCCCGGCGCCGTCCAGGACCTCTCCGCCGCCATCCGGGAGGAGATGCTGGCGTCAAGCGCCTTCCCGGAGCCCTTTGAGACGGAGGGCGACGCCGTGGGATGGACGGACCGCTGGTGAGGCCCGCGTGCAATTGTGAACGTTTGCGTAAATTCTCACAAGCCTTCCGTCAAAGCGTAAAAAAAGCCGGAGAGCCTTTGGCGAAATCGGAAAATTTTCTAGGACGCGGAGAAAAACCGTTGATTTTTTGCCGGGAAAATGCTAATTTCTTTATAGCGAAAACGATTGCGGGAGCGTTGCGCCCCCGACGGTTTTCACCATCTAACTTTGGGGCCGGGAACCGGCCTCAGGACGACAATTTTCAAGGAGGTCGTTTCCCATGTTTGACTCTAAGAACGTTTCCCTGGGCATTGCGCCCATCGGCTGGTGCAACGACGACATGCCGGAGCTGGGCGCGGAGAATACCTTCCAGCAGATCGTCAGCGAAATGGCGCTGGCGGGCTTTACCGGCTGCGAGATCGGCAACAAATACCCCTCCGATCCCGCCGAGCTGAAAAAGGCTCTGGACCTCAGGGGCATGCGGATCGCCAGCCGCTGGTACTCCTCCTTTATCCTGACCCGTCCCTTCGAAGAGGAGGAGAAAGATTTCAAGGCCAACCTGGATTTCCTGGCCGCCGTGGGGGCCAACCGGATCAACGTCAGCGAGCAGAGCTATTCCATCCAGGGCCAGATGGACACCCCCGTCCTGACGGGAGGGCACAAGCACGTGATGAACGACGAAGAGTGGGACCGCTTCTGCGACGGGCTCAACAAGCTGGGCAAGATCGCCGCCGGCCGGGGCTTCAAGCTCTGCTTCCACCATCACATGGGCACCGTGGTCCAGACCAGTGAGGAGACGGACCGCATGATGGCCAACACCGACCCCCGCTATGTGTTCCTCTGCTATGACACCGGCCACTTCACCTTTGCCGGAGAGGACCCCTTGACCATGCTGAAGAAATACGTGGACCGGGTGGGCCACGTGCATCTGAAGGACATGCGGCTTCCCGTGGTGGAAGAGGCCCGGAAGAACAGCTGGAGCTTCCTTCAGTCCGTCCGGAACGGCGCGTTCACCGTCCCCGGCGACGGCAACGTGGACTTTGACCCCGTGTTCAAGGTTCTGGCGGACGCCGGCTATCAGGGATGGCTCCTGGTGGAGGCCGAGCAGGACCCCGCCAAGGCGAATCCCCTGGAGTACGCCATGAAGGGACGCAAATACATTCGGGAGCATACCGGCCTGTAAGGCCTAGCCTGTACTCGCCCTTGCGGGCGGGGCGGCTTTCTGCTCAGCGATGGCCGGTTCATTGCACCCCCCATTCTCTCTTTTGCGAAAAGAGAGAATGCGCCGTGCACGGTGGAAGAGAGAAAACGGGGGCGCGGCACGGCTGGACGGTTGAGACGCAAGTCCCTGCCCGCGGCGTGGTGCAAGCGGGGGCTTTGGTGGTTGATGCATGGATTGTCCGTCTATCCTCGCTGCCGCTAACCTGGTGCTTGCACCGGAGCTGCGCCTATCGACTCCTCTTTCAGTGCCTGTCAGCGCCAGGGCAGCGGCAGCGGAAAGCGCCGCTGGTCCTTTCGACAAGCTCCAAAACCCCCGCTCAAACTACGCCGCGGGCTGGAGGCATTCGTGAAACCGGAAGCACTGTCTGCGCGTCCCCCGTCCCTCGCGTAATACTTCTTTTTCTCTTTTGGACCGTGCACGGCCTGTTTTCTCGTTTTCTTTTGGAAGAAAAAGAGAAAATGGGGGGTGCAATGAACCAGCCATCATCATGGCTGCAATCTCAAGGAGATGATTCCCATGACCTATTTTAACAAAAACGCCGAACTCAAGCAGGGCTACAATGCCTACATTGACTCTTCCGCGGACGACATGGGCACCCAGATGGACGTGGGCCTCCTGGTGATGGAGCCCGGCGATGTCTTCACCTTTGAAGAGGCGGAAAAGGAAATCGCCGTCCTGCTCTTCGCCGGGCAGGTGACCTACACTTGGGCCGGGAAGACCGTGGAGGCCAGCCGCCCCGACTGCTTCCACCATGAGGCCTACTGCCTCCTGGCGGGCCGGGGGGAGAAGATCGTCCTCACCGCCAAGGCTCACAGTGAGCTGTACATCCAGAAGACCCGGAACGACAAGCCCTTTGAGGCGGTGATGTACACCCCCGACACCGTCCAGACCCAGCACGCCGGAAACAAGGGCGAGCTCCTGGGCT
>CAJTSM010000010.1:0-99986 GCA_910578935.1 uncultured Oscillibacter sp.
GTCGATAATGTTGATACGGGTGGGCTTGAACTGGTTCTTGGAACCAGACCAGTAGCAGGTGGTGGCGGCGGACGTAATGGTAATTCCGCGCTCCTGCTCCTGGGCCATCCAGTCCATCGTGGCGGTACCGTCGTGGGTTTCGCCGATCTTATAGTTCACGCCGGTGTAGAACAAGATCCGCTCGGTAGTCGTGGTCTTGCCCGCGTCGATGTGAGCCATAATGCCGATGTTTCTGGTGTTTTCAAGCGATGTTTTTCTCGGCATACTTGATTTCTCCTAACTAACTTACCAGCGGAAATGCGCAAAGGCCTTGTTGGCCTCGGCCTGCTTGTGCATGTCCTCGCGCTTCTTCACGGCCGCGCCGGTATTGTCGGCGGCGTCCATGATCTCACCGGCAAGGCGCTCAGCCATCGTGCGCTCGCTCCGGGCGCGGGAATAAGTGGTCAGCCACCGCAGGCCCAGCGTGGTGCGCCGGGCAGGGCGGACCTCCATGGGGACCTGGTAGTTGGCGCCGCCCACACGGCGGGCCTTGACCTCCAGGCTGGGCATGATGTTATCCATAGCCTGGGTAAACACTTCAACAGGGTCTTTCCCGGTCTTTTCCTTAATCTGGTCAAAGGCCGCGTAGACCACCTTCTGCGCCACTCCCTTCTTGCCGTCCAGCATCACGTTGTTGACAAGGCGGGTCACCAGTACGGAACCGTACATGGGGTCGGGCAGAATTTCTCTCTTGGGAACATTACCTCTTCTGGGCACTATGCTTCCCTCCTTCATAATAATTCTATGATCTCATAGGTACTCAAAAGGCATATTTCAGCCTTCCGTGAATGCCTCTGCCGAAGGGCAACGCCCGCGCATTTATATAAATGCCTGTTCGGCAAAGTGATTCTCAGTTGTCCCCGCAAGGGGATGCGATATCCGCTGGCGGCAACACCGCTGGCGGTTATCCAATCCTTACTTGGACTTGGGCCGCTTGGCACCGTACTTGGAACGGGCCTGCATCCGGCCGGATACGCCCTGGGTATCCAGAGTGCCGCGGATGATGTGATAGCGGACACCGGGGAGGTCCTTGACACGGCCGCCGCGGATCATGACCACGGAGTGCTCCTGAAGGGAGTGGCCCACGCCGGGAATATAGGCGGTGACCTCGTAGCCGTTGGTCAGGCGCACACGGGCGATCTTGCGCAGGGCGGAGTTGGGCTTCTTGGGGGTCGCGGTTCTCACGGCGGTGCAGACGCCTCTCTTCTGGGGGGAGGGCTGATTGGTGGTCTTGGTCTTCAGAGTGTTCAGACCGAACTGCAGGGCGGGAGAATTGGACTTGTAGGAAGCCTGTTCTCTTCCTTTGCGAACCAGCTGGTTAAAAGTAGGCATTGAATTTCTCCTTTCTTTCATATTTTTAATATTTATTTTTTACAGAAAGCCGAAGGGCTATTCCGAAAAAACCAAAAATATCTGGACGCTTATAAAATCAGTTCCGCCACCACGGAGGCCCCCACGGCAATGCCGCAGGCCCGGCCAAGCTGAGCCATGGTCCGCCCCGTCTCCACAGGAATACCGGCGGCGGCGCATTCAGCGGTGACCGGTCCAGTCAGAGCCGGGTCTGCATCACTGGCTAGGTACACCCGGCGGGCCCGTCCCTCCCGGATGGCCTTGCGGGACTGTTTCACGCCGACCACCCGCTTTTCAGGCTCCATGGGGAAAACCTCCTCCGGCGACGCTTCCGCTGAGGAACGTACAGCAAAATTCACGGGCTCTTAGGTCCGCGCAAGTAGGGATTATAGCACGGCCTCCCCCCGCCGTCAAGCATTTTTGGCAAAAAGATTTTCATTTTCCTGTTTTTCCGGAGATTTCCCCGGCCCAGCTCAGGTCAGGGGCGGTTTCAGGAAGCCGATCAGGCAATGATTGTGTAATATAATATGTATAATGGATATCTGGCCGCCCGGCAACGGAATTTTTCTATTTCTCCATAATCAATTCTTTGCACTTCCATTCTTCACCCAGAACACGATATTTTTCCGTTGTATCAAGAACTGTATCGCTAAAACCGACTGCTTTATAACAATAATAAGCTGGAAGATTATTTTCAAAAACGCCCAATGATGCTTTTTTTGCCCCATATATTTCAAATACAAATTTCAGGCCTAACCGGAGCATAGCTTTTCCATAGCCTTTTCCTCTCTTGAGAGGGTTTACAATAACAAATCCGAAGCGCAGTTCATCCAGGGATTCATCAGGGTTTCTTAAAGTAAAAAAGCCAACAATTCCTGTTTTATCAAATGCAGTGAACGGCATGAGAGATTCAACAAAATGAAATTCATTTTGCGCTATAGGATAACTTCCAAGTATACCTGCTGTCCATTGATAAAATGCTTTTTCATCTTGGCACCACGATAATATCGTATCTGCGTCCGAAGTTTTATATGGTCTTATTCTAATCATATATTTTTCCTCACAATTCCGATCTGCAGCTCTGATTATAGCATGGTACAAACTTCATGGCAAATCGTTTTCATAAATGCGAATCTCGAACAGGAACGTTTCTGGAAGCGCCTTGACAAATTTCGACAAAGCGGGTACTATAGAGCAGGTTTCCCAACCAGAGAGAAGACGAAGGGGATGAGTGCGCACATGGAGGACGATCTATTCAAGCCCGTACCCGGCGAGGGCGTCATGCCCCACGACCCGGACAGGGACCCGCCCAAGGAGCCGGAGATCCCCAAGGACGGCCCCATCCTGTCCCGGGTCCAGAACTCCCGGCCCCGGCACCTGGACGGCGGCAGGACTGTCCTGCGGCCCAGCCTCCCCTATGACGACAAAAGTCACATGATGAGCTGTTTTCTGGATCTGTACATTGGCGCGAAATATGCCCCCGCCCCCTCCCTTCCCGGTTGCGTCTGCCACGCCACGGTGATCTACGGCACCGTCAGCCTGACTGCGGAAGGCCAGGACTTCCAGCTCTTGGAGCGAGACGCCATTCGCTTTCGGGCGGATCAGCCCTATCATTTCGGAAATTTGTCCAGCGGCACCGGCCGGCTGCTGCTGGAGTATCAATACCTGCAAAACCCTATGGATCTCACAAAATAAACGGACAGGCCAGCGCATACAGCGCCGGCCCGTTTTCATAAAAAGGAACGCAACCGCAAATCACTGGGCATATTTTCCGGCCCGCTGGGCCAGCAGCACCGCTAGGGCCAGCTTAATCAGATCCGGAATCACGAAGGGGAACACGCAGTAACCCAAAGCCGCCAGCAAACCCATGGGCTTCCCCATTTGAGCATAAAGGGCCAGATACCAAGCGGTCCCAAAGGCGTAATACGTCACCATTCCCAGTACCCCGGCAGCCACCTTTACCGGCAGCGATTCCCCTAGCTTGGCGGTCATGCCCCAGTAAAGCAGGGCAGTGAAGAAGAATCCCAGAATATATCCTCCGGTTGCACCCAGCAGTACGCTGATTCCTCCCCGGAAATTGCTGAACACCGGCGCTCCCACAGCCCCGAGCAGGAGATAGGCGGTAACCGCGTAGGTCCCCCGTCTCCCTCCCAAGGTCAGCAAAGCGGCAAAAATGGCAAAGGTCTGCATGGTAAACTGGATCAAGGGAGCCGGAACTGGCACGGAAATCCAGGCACATACCGCCGTCAGGACAGTAAAGAGGGCAATCAGGGTCAGGTCTTTTGTCCGCAGACGGGACGTGGTTTGTTCGGGCATAATATTATTTCCTCCTTTTATTTCCTGACTCTAAGGATAGTGGAAACCGCATCATTTGTCAACCTTATTTTCAAAATAGGTTTACAATTTTTCTAAAATACGGGAGAGGCCGAGCCTCTCCCCTTTTTATACTTAGAGTTCGGTATGCACGCACAGCTCCCTGGCCTTGGCCTGAATGGCTTTCAAATCTTCGAAAGTTTCAGGCCGCTTGCGCACATCCCGGAGCAGCGCCGCCGGATGATAAAGCGCGGTCATCCACACGCCGTTTCGCTCAAACCACTGGCCGTGCTCCTGGGTGATGCGGAAGTCATCCTTAATAATAACCTTGGCAGCGATACGGCCCAGGCAAACAATAATCCTGGGCCGCAGCAACACCGTTTGGCGGCGGAGCCAGTCGATGCAGGCGTCCTGCTCTACTGCCAGGGGGTCCCGGTTCTGGGGCGGGCGGCATTTGACAATGTTGGCAATGTAGACTTTGCTCCGGTCCAGGTTCACCATCTCCAGCATCTCGTCCAGCAGCTTCCCCGCACGGCCCACAAAGGGCAACCCCTGTTCGTCCTCGTTCTGTCCCGGGCCCTCACCGATGAGCAAGATCTCCGCATCCTCTGCTCCATCGCCGAAAACTACATTGTGCCGGGTATCTGCAAGGGAACAGCCTTTACAGGTAAGGCACTCGTTCCGTAAACTTTCCCATGTATCCATCTTCTAAGTTCCTCCTGTCTTTCTCACTTTTTCGACTATTGTACCATGAAAAAACTACCGGCGCAAGAGGCGGATACCTCCTTACCCCTTGGGGACACTGAATGCTGAGGTGATACAATGGCCCCTTTGCTCTGGTACTTTTGGATTTACAGTTTTCTCGGCTGGCTGGTGGAACTGGTCTTTGCCGCCGCTACCCGCTCAGAGGACCGGCGGCGGCGCTGTCTGCTGTTTCTTCCTCTTTGCCCGGTATACGGCTTGGGCATGTTGGCGGTGTTAGTGCTGCCGCCCATGGGCGGGCTGGAGCTGGTTGTCTCCGGCGGCCTGGCGGCTACGGCGGTAGAATACGCCTACCATTGGGCCGGAGAACAGTTTCTGAGCGTCCGGTTCTGGGACTACCGCCAGGTCCCCGGCAATCTCCGGGGGCGGGTCTGCCTGCCCTTCACCCTGGCCTGGGGACTGTTGGTATGGGCGGCAGTGCGATTTGTCCAGCCAGGGGCGGAGGCGTTGGCAGCGGGGGTTCCGGCTTGGTTGACCTATGTCTGTCTCCTGGTTTTTACCGCCGACCTGGTCTGCTCTCTCTGGTTCCTCCGAGTTACGGGGGACCTGCGGGGAATGCGGGGGGCGGTGTTTCCCTAAAGAGCCCACCCTTGGAGCAGTCCCATCGTGACCTCCGCCGCGATTTCGGAGGCCCGTTCACAGTTTCGTTCAAAATTCTCCGGCCCGCTGTCTTCGCCGGTATCGGTAATGCTCCGCACCGCCAGGAAGGGAATGCCGTTCGCGTAGCACACATGGGCGGCGGCCGCTGTTTCCATATCCACGGCCAAGGGAGCACACACCTGACAAATGCGCTCCCGGTCCTTGTTTTCAACAAAGAACTCGCCCGTGGCAATCGTCCCGAAGCGAATAGGATGCGCTGCGAATTCTGCATATTTTTTGGCGGCGGAAAGCAGTTCCCCGTCTAATGGAAAATCGTTCGACGGCATCCACGGGTGAAATTCCGTCAGGATGTCCGGCGCCACATCGTGATAAACCGAACGCTCCGCAATAACCGTGTCAAAGAGCCCGACCCTTGCGTCCATGCCGCCGGCCGTCCCGGCATTGATGACTACGTCTGCGCCAAAAACCTCGATCAGCAATTCCGCCGCCACGGCGGCGTTAACTTTACACACGCCGCTGTATACTGCGGCAACAGGGATTTGCCTGATCCTCCCCTCGTAAAACCTCAGCAATGCCCTTTCTTTGACCCGGTCAATCTCCATGGCCTTTAAAAAGGGAGCCAGTTCCGTGTCGGAGGCACATAAAATCCCCACTCTCTTCATAACAGGCTTTCCCCTTTACACTACTTGAAATAAATAGAACTTCAGGTAATTTGTCTCCTCCACGCCCCAGAGGATCGGATGATCGCAGCTCTGCTGTCTCGCCTCAATCTGCCGGAGGCGGACTCCGGCGTCCCAGGCGGCAGACTGAAGCATGGCGGTGAACTTCTCTTCCTCCGCAAAGTGGGAGCAAGAACAGGTGGCCAGATATCCGCCCCGGGGCAGCAGCTTCATGGCCCGGTAGTTGATTTCCTTATAGCCTGTCATGGCGCTGGCCGCCGTCTTCCGGGACTTGGTGAAGGCCGGCGGATCCAGAATGATAAAATCGTACTTCTCCGGCTCCTTCTCCAGGGCAGGGAGGAGATCAAAGACGTTGGCAGCTATGCAGTCTACCACTCCGTCCAGGCCGTTCCGCTCCGCGTTGGCCCGGGCCATCTCCACAGCGGCGGCCGACACGTCCACGGCGGTGACATGCATCGCCCCGCCTAGGGCGGCGTTCAGGGCGAAAGAACCGGTATGGGTAAAGCAGTCCAGTACCGTCCTCCCCTCCGCCAGCCGTCCTACCGCCCGGCGGTTGTACTTTTGGTCCAGAAAAAATCCGGTCTTCTGGCCGTTCTCTACATCTACCAGATATTTGATCCCGTTCTCCGTGATCTCTGTCACCGGGGACTCCGGCGGCGCTTCTCCCGGCAGGGGAAACCAGCCCTTATATTGTTCCAGGCCCTCTTTCTCCCGAAGGGCCGCGTCGTTCCGCTCAAAGACACCCCGTATCGTCTGCCCATCCTCCCGGAGAATGCGGACCAACAGGGGCAGCAGCAAATCCTTGACCCTCTCCATGCCCACCGACAGCACCTGGACGCTGAGAAGGTCGTGAAATTTGTCCACTGTCAGTCCGGGGAACATATCCGCCTCACCAAAAACGACGCGGCATGCGTTCAGGTCCTCTGGGGCCATGACGGTCTTCCGGTACTCCCAGGCCCAGCGGAGCTTCCGCTCCCAGAAAGCGGCATCAAAGCGGTCATTGGCATTTCGGGAAATCAGGCGAACTCGGATTTTCGATTTTTCCGACAAAAAGCCGGTGCCCAAGTACGCGCCCTTCCGGCTCCGGACATCTACCAGGCCGCCGTTCTCCGCCGCGCCTTCCATAGCTAAAATTTCTGTGTCGTAGACCCAGGGGTGTCCCCGGAGTATAGCCGCTTCCGCCTTTGGGGTAACGGCGGCGCTGGGGTATGCACGTTCTGCTTTCATAGGGCAAGTCCTCCTGCCGGCATTTTTTCTCCCCCAATATAGCACACTTTCCGCTGGATTTCCATAGGATTCAGTAAGAAGGAGGAATTGCCATGCCCATTATTTATCTAAGTCCCTCTACACAGGAGTGGAACAGCTACGTCACCGGCAGTGGGTCGGAGGAGTACAACATGAACCTGCTGGCGGACGCCTTGATCCCCTATCTCCTCTCCAATGGAATTCAGTACAAACGCAATAAGCCTGAAATGACCGCCGGGTCCTCCATCCGGGAAGCCAACCGGGGAACTTATGACCTCTACCTTGCCCTCCATTCCAACGGTGCGCCGGAGGGGCGCTACGGTGAGGAGCGGGGGATCATCGCTTTCTACTACCCCGGAAGCCGCCAGGGCCAGCGGGCGGCGGAACTCATCGCCCAGGAACTGCGGAAAATCTACCCCCTGCCCAACAAGGTCACCCCCCGCTCCACCACCACCCTGGGCGAAGTGGCTCAGTCCAACGCCCCGGCGGTGCTGGTGGAAATCGGCTACCACGACAACTGGTCTGACGCCACATGGGTCGAAGGTCATATGGACGCCATCGCCCAGCAGCTGGCCCGCGCCCTCACCGAGTTTTTTGGACTGCCCTTCATTTACCCCATGGACCCAGTAGAAGGCCGGGTAGCCGTCAACTGGGGAACGCTGAATCTTCGGAACTACCCCGCCCCCACCGGAACCATTATTGCCAACCTCCCCAACGGGACCCCAGTGACGGTCTACGGCGAATGGCAGGGCTGGTATGTGGTCCATCACGGGGATCATGTGGGCTATGCCGCCGCCGCCTTCATTGACACCTGAAAGCGGCGCATCTGCTCAAAGTTAGCCTGAACTTTCGCTTTCCTTCCAAATTTTTCTTGAAAATTCAGCACCGGTTTGAGGATTTTGCTTGACAGCGCCCCAGTAAAAGTTTAAACTAAAGGCAGATTGCCGTCGGAGGGCAAAGGGGTGTCCTCCGGTCGTTTTCTAAAACGCTCCTGTTCGCGGGTCCTGTTTTGGAAACCGGCAATGCGCCCAACAGCGAAAGCTATTCCGCCGTAGAACGACAAGCGCCCCCCATTCGGGGTGTGGGCGGAACACAAGGAAACCCATGTCCCTCCGTTTCCGGCGGCCATACCGCCCTGGGACATCCATGCCCTTGGAGGGGGAACGAACCCCCTCCGCCGCACGGGCGTGTTGACGGTTTTTGAAACGGGCTTCCCGCGGCAATACCAAAACTGAATGGAGGAATCAGCAGCCGTGATCCAGAACATCATCGCCCTTATCATAGGGCTGGTGGCCGGCGGCGTGATTTGCTTCCCGCTTGGTATTCGCTATCGGAAGAACGTCTCTGAAAAAGAAATCTCCAGCGCCGAAGAAGAGGGAACGCGCATTGTCAACGAGGCCATTAAAAGCGCCGAATCCAAAAAGCGCGAGGCCCTGCTGGAAGCCAAGGAGGAGATCTTAAAAAACCGCAGCGAGTACGAAAAGGAAGTCAAGGAACGCCGCGCCGACCTTCAGCGGCAGGAAAACCGCTTGCAGCAGAAGGAGGAAAATCTCGACCGGAAGATCGAGGCCGTGGAAAAGAAAGAGGAATCCCTGACTCAAAAGCACGCCGCCATTGACAAAGAAACAGAGGAAATCAAACTTGTCAAACGCGGCCAGACCGAAATGCTGGAGCGCATCTCCGGCTTCACCACCGAGGAGGCAAAACAGTATCTGATCGACCAGGTGGAGGCTGAGGTCACTCACGAAACTGCCCTCAAGATCAAAGAGGTGGAATCCCGGATGAAGGAGGAGTGCGATGCCCGGGCCCGGGAAATTGTGGCTCAGGCGATCCAGCGCTGCGCCGCCGACCAGGTGGCCGATATGACCGTCAGTGTGGTTCCCCTGCCCAATGACGAGATGAAGGGCCGGATCATCGGCCGGGAAGGCCGGAATATCCGTACCATCGAAACCCTGACGGGCGTGGACCTGATTATCGACGACACGCCGGAGGCTATCACCGTGTCCTGTTTTGAGCCGGTGCGCCGGGAAATCGCCCGGTTGGCATTGGAAAAGCTCATTGCCGACGGGCGCATTCACCCCACCCATATCGAGGAGATGGTGGAGAAGGCCCGCCGGGAGGTGGACGCTACCATCAAGGCGGAAGGTGAGCGGGTCACCTTCGAATGCGGAATTCGCAGCCTCCATCCGGAACTGGTGAAGATGCTGGGCCGCCTTCACTACCGCACCAGCTACGGCCAGAACGTCCTTCAGCACTCTGTGGAAGTCAGTCACATTGCCGGTATGATGGCGGCGGAATTGGGTGTAGACATCCAGGCCGCAAAGCGGGCCGGGCTGCTTCACGATTTGGGAAAATCTGTGGACCACGAGATGGAGGGCACTCATGTGGCTCTGGGCGTAGAGTTTGCCCGAAAGTACAAGGAAAAAGAGGATATTATTCACGCGATTGAAGCCCACCACAACGATGTGGAGCCCAGGACCATCGTCGCATGTCTGGTTCAGGCTGCGGACGCCATTTCCGCCGCACGGCCCGGCGCCCGCCGCGAAAACCTGGAAAACTACATCAAGCGTCTGGAACAGCTGGAGACAATCACCGGTTCTTATCCTGGTGTGGACAAGGCCTTTGCCATTCAGGCAGGCCGTGAGGTCCGGGTCATGGTAAAGCCCGAGCAAGTATCCGAGGACCAAATGGTCATTTTGGCCCGAGATCTGGCTAAGAAGATCGAGGAAGAGATGGAATACCCCGGACAGATCAAAGTCCATGTTCTCCGGGAAACCAAGGTAGTCGAGTACGCGAAATAAGTTCTCTTCGCAACGGACTGCGAAGGTTAAAAGCGCAGGGAACAGAAAGCGGTCGTGATATGCTCACAACCGCTTTCTGTCTTCCCAAGAGGATATCTTCAAATTCTAAGAATGCTGTCCAGGGGCGTTTCGCGCCGCCGCAACTGCGTTGATTTGACTTGAAATTCGTCAGCCTGCCAAGGACGGCAACTCAGTCATGTGGTTTCCTGGGCCGCCGATCTTTTCTCAGTATTTTTGAGAAGTGCTCTAAACACAATACAGACGAAAGGACGCACTCCCATGAGTATCCAGAATCTCCCTATCACTCAGCCCCGCAGAGAAAGCCGCGCTCCCTCCTCCGGACGGAGCCGGGCGGCGGAAATCTCCTTCCTGGACCGGCTGACGCAGACCACTGCGGAAGCCCAAGCTAAGGCCGCGAACACCGGACGAACCGCTTTTACAAAGGACGCACTTCTCTCCGGCTTGTTTGACTTTAAATCCGCCATGCTGGAGCGGATGAAGCAAGCAAAGGAAAACGAAGAGGAGCAGGAGGCCTGGGAAAAACTCATGAAATACCTGGACGTCTGGATCGAGTCCCTGCGGGAAGAGGCCGACGCCCGCAAAATTGCCAGGGCCCACGCCGCCCTGATGTCTCTCCAGACAGATGCCGGCTCAGACCGAAAGGATCTTGTGGGCCATCTTCTAGAGCAGCTGGAAAACATCATCCTGTGACAAAGGTCCCTGGCGCATCTGCGCCAGGGACCTTTTAGCTACGGGCGCAGGCCGGAGAGCCAAGGCAGCGCGCCCCAATAGACGCAGCCGCATAATGCGGGCAGGAGCCACAAACTTCCTCCCGTTCGCCAGATCACGCACCCCAGCGCGACCGCCAATGCCATAGCTGTGACGCTTCCGGCCCAGCAAGCCACCGTCTCTCCCTTTTCCGGACCCCCCGTCCAGGCAGCCAGCAGGTACAGTGCCCGTCCCCCATCCAGGGGCCGGATCGGAAGAAGGTTAAAAACGCACAGTACCAGGTTCGCTCCCACAGCGGCAGGCCAGCAGTTCCCGCCCGGCACCGTCAGCATCAGCGCCGCCAGGAGATTTGCGGCTGGCCCCGCCAGCACCGCCGCCAGCTCCCCTCTATAAGACAGCCGTCCGCTGTCCGTTTCCATGGCCGCCCCCAGGACGCTGAGACAAAACATGGTCACCTCCGCTCCCAGCAAACGGAGCACAACCCAGTGCCCCAGTTCGTGGACAGCAGCGGCTCCAAGCACCGTAACCAAGGGTTTCCAACCGTTGGCCAGGACAAACCAGGCGGCAAGAAGGACAAAACCTCCGCTGACATGAATCCTACAGGGTGGAGACATAATAGATCGGGTTCAAATAAGTTCCCTCCCGCTGGAGCTCAAAATGGAGATGAGGCCCGGTGGCCATACCTGTCTCCCCCACCTCAGCAATTTTCTGGCCCCGGTTCACCGTTGCTCCGGAAGAGGCGGTAATTCGGCTGCAATGAGCATAGAGGGTGGAATAGCCCCCTTCATGAGCCACGACGCAGTAGCGGCCATAACTGCTGCTGTCCCCCACAGCGGTGACGGTGCCGTCGGCAAAGCAGCGCACTTCCGTCCCCGCTTCCGCTGCCAGGTCCACACCATAGTGGAACCGCTCTTCCCCTTCTGTGGGATGCTCTCGGTAGCCAAAATCAGAGCTGAGGGTCCCCGCCACTGGAGCGCAGTAGTCAAAACCCAAAAGAGCCTGTTCCATACTGACCCCCTCGGGGAGGTTCTCTTGGGAATAAAGCACATAGGCTAAGTTAGAGGCTGTCTGAGCTCCCTCCAATATCGAAGCTTCCTCTTGGATATGGGTTTCCGGTTCCGCCCGGAAGCTCCGCAGGGTTTCCATTGCCGCGCTGTCCCGAAGCTTTGGAGTTCGAGCCGTCGTTCTCATCAAGGCGTCTCCTTCCTCAGCTCCGGAAAAAGTTCCAACCTTCCTCTGAGACTTAGCCCCGGTGTGAACAGCTTCCTCCTGAGGGTGGAAAACCGCCTGGTAGACCTCCCCTACACCGCCGCCCTCTTCCCCGGAAAAGGCCCGGCCTACGGCGGAAAACACCGCTTGAACATCCATGTTCCGCTCCATAGCGGCGGAGAGTTTTTCATTGAACCCCGCCATTTTTGCTGGAAGCAGCAATTTTGCCGCTACCAGCGCCACGAAAATTCCGCCGCAGGCCACTAGCCGCAGCATCATCCGCAAGTCCTTTGCCGCCAAAGGCTCACTTTTCCGCCTCCTGCCGCGGACACTTTGAGCACTCTGCCGCCGTACCTGAGCCGTCATCAGCCGCCTTCCCGCCTGCCTTGAAGTCATGTCCATCCCCTCCCTCTGGTTTTACACAGCTTGTTTCCCTGTATTTTATGAACCAGTCCCTGGAAAAATGCCGGAAAATCCACAAAGCGGCTCCCGGTGAGGAAGCTTACCCAGCCCTTTCCTGAGAATCTCATAAAAATATGAAAAAAAAACCTTGCTTTTTGGAGCTTTCCCTGCTAGAATATAGGTCTGTACGGTAGGACGTGTCCTGCCGCATGAAATCAACGGCCAAAGGAGGTGTTTGGTTTGCCGAATATCAAGTCTGCCAAGAAGCGCGTCCTCATCGGGAAGGCGAGGAATGCCCGCAACAAGGCCACGAAGTCCGATCTCAAAACCGCGATCAAAAAGTTCGAGGCCGCCGCGGCGGAGGGCAATCGCACCGATGCCGATGGCGCTTACAAGGTTGCGGTGAAAAAGGTCGATCAGGCTGTGGCGAAGGGTGTTCTCCACAAGAACGCGGCCGCTCACAAAAAGAGCGCCATGACCCTGAAGCTCAATCGGATCGGTTGATCCAAACATATCCCCGTTCCCGGGGGAATGACGCTTCCGTGTGAATGCCCGGAGGCCGTCAGGCCAAAAGGGCATCCGTTCGGATGTCCTTTTTGTTTTAGCAGGAGGTGCTTTCCTATGCCGATCTTCGACACCCATGCCCATTACGACTCCGGCGGCTTTAACGCCGACCGGGACAAGATCCTTTCCTCCCTCCCCGCCGCGGGGGTGGGTCTGGTGGTGGACCCGGGATGCGAGCTAAATAGTTCCCGTGCCGCCTTGGCCCTGGCGGAGCGCTATCCCTTTGTCTACGCCGCCGCCGGCATCCACCCCTCCGACTGCGCCGGAACGGGAGAGACGGAGTTTGCCGCCCTCCGGGCACTGTGCGGCCACAAAAAGGTGGTGGCCGTGGGGGAAATCGGCCTGGACTACTATTGGAAGGACAACCCTCCCAAGGAGTTCCAGCAGACGGTCTTCCGGCGGCAGATGGAACTAGCCATCGAATTGGACCTGCCCGTCATCGTTCACGACCGGGAGGCCCACGGGGATTCTCTGGCCGTGGTACTGGACTATCCCGAGGCCCGGGGGGTGTTCCACTGTTTCTCCGGCAGTCCCGAGATGGCGGAGGCGCTTTTAAAACGGGGCTGGTACCTGGGCTTCGATGGGCCGATCACTTACAAGAATGCCCAGAAGGCCCCCGAGGTAGCCGCCGTCACGCCCCTGGACCGGATAGTCGTGGAGACGGATTCGCCCTATCTCACGCCTGTCCCCTTCCGGGGGAAGCGGAACGACAGCCGGAATCTGCCCTATATCATTGAAAAACTGGCGGAGTGGAAGGGCGTCACGCCGGAGGAGATGACCTGGATCACCTGGGAAAATGGGCTGCGGCTGTTTCCGAAAATCGGCCTTACTTTTTCTCAAGAGATATAGGGACTCTTGGCGGCTCTGCCGCTTAGAGGCCCTGTATACCCCTTGCGGGTAAAACGTAAGCAAAAAGAGCTTTCACTCGCTCTGGGAGTCTGCTGGTAAACCGGGCCGAAGCGACGGCAACGAGAAAATAACTAGGAGGGTGCAGTATATGAGAAAAGGGTTTCTGCCTGTCCTGCTGGCCCTGGCGCTTTTGCCCGGTTGCGGGGCCCCTGCCCCAGTGGAAGCGGAGGCTTTACCGGACGAGCCCCCGGCGGAAGCGGAAACCATCTTCCTGCCGGAGCCCCCCCGGCGCTTGAAGCCCATCTCCGCCCCCGCCGTGGTGACAGAGGGGCGGGAACCGGCGGAGAACTACGAGCTGCCACCTTCGATGGCAGACCCCCGGTACAACGCAGAGGGATGGATTCGCGGCGGTGTGGTGGGCTTTTTGGGGGAAACGCCGGAGGCAGACGCAGCCTTTTACGCCGCCCCTTATCAGGCCAACGCGGAGAGTTCCGCCCTCATCCGTTGGGGGGACAGTCTGGCGGAATTCGACTGGGATTTCCTTACGCCCCGATCAATCCTGCCCAGGATGGAATGCTTCGATGTGGACGGCGACTGGGAGGACGAGCTGGTGGTTATCTGCTACATCGGCAGTGGAACCGGCGTCTCTGTGGAGGAGCTGCATATTTTAGAGAAGAACCCCGACGGGGCCTTGACCGCCTACACCTTCCCCGAAAGCCTCTGGCAGGAGGAGCTCCCCAAGCTGTTTGACACCGCCGAGCTTGGCGGCAGGACCTTCGCTATCCTGGGCCATGAGCTGGTGGAGTTCGGCTATGAGCTTGATGGCCCGGAGCTGGACTTGGGGACGGCTTCCTCCGGTTTGATTGCGAAGTTCTCCCAAGAAGACTGGGGCGGCCTCCAATTTTGGGGCGCGTTCTGCCTGAGCCCACCGGACAGCGCGGCCCCCTGCTATATGGCGGAAACCTCCGCTCAAATTCTCTATGAAAACGGCGTGTTTACCCTGCAAGATTTTCACCTTTACAGCTATGACCAATAAAGGAGTATCGGCTATGGAAAAGGGCTTTACCATCACCTATGAGTACGGGGAAAACCTGTATGTCAACGTCACCAACCGCTGCAACTTCAACTGCGAATTCTGCCTCCGGCACAACGGGCACGGAGGGAGCATCTACACCCACAATCTCTGGCTGGAGCGGGAGCCCACAAGGGAGGAGATCCTGGCGGACATCGAGGGCCGGGATCTCTCGAAGTACAAGCAGCTGGTCTTTTGCGGCTTCGGCGAGCCCAGCTACCGGATTGAGGACATCTGCTGGGTCATCGACCAGCTGAAGGACAAGGGGAAAAAGCCCTTCGTCCGCATGGACACCAACGGCACCGGGAATCTCATCCACGGCCGGGACATCTGCCCGGACTTCGCCGGGCGGTTCGACATGGTGTCCATCTCGTTGAACACCGACACGGCGGAGAAGTACAACGCCCTTTGCCACCCGGCGCAAGAAGGGGCCTATGAGGCCATGAAATCTTTCGCCAAGGAGCTCCGGCAGTATGTGCCCACGGTGATGATGACGGTGGTGGACACGATTCCAAAGGAGGAGATTGAAGCCTGCCGGAAAATCTGCGAAGAGGAAATCGGCGCAGTTTACCGGGTACGGGAATATATTGAGGATTGAGGAAGGAGCGTAGATTATGCATTTGTTTGGACTGCTTGGCTCCCTGATTATGGGCGCCCTGGTAGGCTGGATTGCCGGAAAGCTGATGGACGCTGAAGGCAGTCTGCTCCGCAATATTCTAATCGGCATCGTGGGTTCCGCCGTGGGCGGCGCGGTCTTCAGCCTTCTGGGCTTTTACGCCCACGGCTGGATCGCCAACCTGATCGTCAGCGTCGCGGGCGCGTGCCTGTTTATCTGGCTCGGGCGAAAACTGTTCCATTGACTTTCATCGTACAAGGAAAAAGGGCTTTCGCCTATTTGGCGAAAGCCCTTTTTCCTTACAGCATCTGCAACAGCTCAATCTGCTCCCCGGAGGGACCGGTGAAGAACCAGTTCTGCAAGCCCCCGAAGAGCTCCGGCAGGACCTTCTTCTCCGGCGTCAGGAAGCTGTCCACCCCCGCCGCCCGGACCTCTGCCGCCGCGGCGTCCAGATCGTCCACCAGGATGGCGAAGTGGGGGACGTTCCCCTCCCCCATGGGCATGGCCCCGGGGCTCTGGATCAACTCCAGCGTAATGCCGCCATAGGATACCAGCGCCAGCTTCTTCTCCCCCTCCGGCGTGGGGACGCCGCCCCGACCGTTTACAGAGCCGCCCAGCTTCTCATAAAAGGCGATGCTCTCCTCCATATCCCGGGTATAAACGGCCACATGGCCCAGGCCCTGATAATGTCCGTTCATCTATATCCCTCCTCATAACCAAAGAGGGACCCGAAGGCCCCTCTTTGCAGTTTCCAAATGGTGACGCTCTCAAAAAGCTATCGACATCGCAAGCCTGCGTTGCCGTCGCTCCAGCCCGGATGATCTCCAGACTAACAGAGCGCGCGAAAGCTCTTTTTGGATACTTTTTCTCTCCGAGAAAAAGTATCAGCACTTCTCGAAGACGGTGGCGACACCCATGCCGCCGCCGATGCAGAGGGTGGCCAGGCCCTTCTTGGCCTCGGGGCGCTTCTGCATCTCGTGGAGCAGGGTGACGATGATCCGCGCGCCGGAGGCACCCACGGGGTGACCCAGGGCGATGGCGCCGCCGTTGACATTCAGCTTGGCGGGGTCGAAGCCCAGCTCACGGCCCACGGCGATGGACTGGGCCGCAAAGGCCTCGTTGGCCTCAATCAGGTCAATATCGTCGATGGTCACGCCGGCTTTCGCCATGGCCTGACGGGAGGCGGGCACGGGGCCCACGCCCATGATCTTGGGATCCACGCCGCCCTGGCCCCAGCCGATGAGCTTGGCCATGGGCTTCAGGCCGTATTTCTCCACAGCCTCGCCGGAGGCCAGGATGATAGCGGCCGCACCGTCATTGATTCCGGAGGCGTTGGCCGCGGTGACCCGCTGCTGGCCCTTATCCTCGGTTTCCTTCTTGCCGGTGACCTCGAAGGTATGGACAACTTCGGGATTGGGGGACTCGGGACCCACGGGGAAGGCGCCGCGGAGCTTCGCAATGCCCTCGGCGGTGACGCCGGCCTTGGGGAACTCGTCGACCTTGAAGTCCACGACCTGCTTTTTCACCTTCACGGGGACGGGAACGATCTCAGCGTCGAACTTGCCGGCCTTCTGGGCGGCCTCGGTCTTCTGCTGGGAGGCGGCGGCGAACTCGTCCTGCTCCTGGCGGGTGATGCCCCAGATGTCGTTGATGTTTTCCGCGGTGGTTCCCATATGGTAGTTGTTATAGGCGTCCCACAAGCCGTCCTTAATCATAGTGTCCACCAGCTTCTTGTCGCCCATGCGGGCGCCCCAGCGGGCGTCCATGGAGGCGAAGGGAGCGGCGCTCATGTTCTCGGTGCCGCCGCAGACCACGATGTCGGAATCCCCGGCCAGAATGGAACGGGCGCCCTCAATGAGAGACTTCATGCCGGAACCGCAGACCATGCCCACGGTGTAGGCGGGAACGGAATAGGGAATGCCGGCCTTGATGGAAACCTGGCGGGCCACGTTCTGGCCCTGGGCGGCAGTGAGGATGCAGCCGAACATGACCTCATCCACGTTCTCCGGCGCCACGCCGGCGCGATTCAGGGCCTCCTTGACCACGATCGCGCCCAGCTCCGCAGCGGGAGTGTTTTTCAGACTGCCGCCAAAGGAGCCGATGGCGGTACGGCAGCAGTTCACGACATAAAGATCTTTCATGATGTTCCTCCGTTTTGTAATATTTTGGCGGCTCGGCGGGCCGCCGGAGTCTCAACGGGCGAGACGGGGCGCGGATTGCCAATTTTTTGACAAGCCGCTGACCGCCTTTCTCTATGTATCATTATAGAGACTCCACCCCATTTCGTCAATGGGCTTTCATCAGGTTTTACAATTTCGTTAAATCTTTGACAAAATCATTGCTGTTTTCGTCAAGGTGACGAAAATCCAGCCTTTTCCAGTCTTCTGCCCCTGTGTCTTCCGGTTTTTGGAAAGGCAGGACTTATTTTCCCTCTCCTCTCAGTTCCTCCAAAGCTTGATCAAAGGCGGCGGCGTCCAAAACATCATAGGCCAGGGTGGTCTGGACCAAAGCTCCTTCGGCGGCGTCCTGAAGCAGGCGGTCAAACGCCTCTCCCGCCAAAGTCTTGCCTTCAGAGGCCAGGCGTCGGAGAATGGAAAAGCCCTCCTCCGATTCCAAAATGCCTGAATACTGTCCTTCTTCCAAAGCCCTTGCAGCCTCTTCCAACTCCTGGGACAAAGTCCCGTCTCCCGGCAGCAGGGTCCGTGGGCCCTCCGCGTCATCTCCCTCTGCCGCCAGAGCCGGGAAAGCCGCCTCTGCGTCCTCCGCTCCGTTAAGGCGGGAAAAAACATCCGCTGCCCGTTCCCGTGCCGCCTCCCGGTCCTCTCCGGCGGAAATCAGAATGCGGTCCACTGTCAGGCTGTCCACCGTCCCCAGGAGCCCGGAGAGCTCGCTGCCTTCGGTAAGGCAGAGGTTGTAAAGTTTGGCGTAAAGCATCCCCACCTCTGTCAGCTCCTCCGCCCGGAGGCGGTCCAAACCCAGATCCGCCAGTTCCTTTAAATACGCCTCCTCTCCGCCATAGGCCGCAGCCTGTTCCTCCCAAGTTTCCGACAGAGCGTTCCGCTCCGTTTCACTGAGTATGCATCCGTAGCGAACCGCCCAATTCTCTACGGTGGCATAAAGAGCCGTATTTGCCAGAGCTTGGTCCTTGGCATAATCCGCCAATGTACCGCCGGTAACGGGGGCCTCCCAGTCCAAGGCCAGGCCGGAGTCCTTGTACTTCTCCCGAACCTGATCGCAGGTAAAGGCCAGCCAATAGAGATAGCGCCAGGCCGGGATTTCCCGTCCGTCCACGGTCAGCAGGATCAGCTCCTCCCCCAGCTCCGCCGCCCGGCCCAGCAGGGAGGCGTTTTTCTCCTCCTTTTTCACCGCACAGCCGCTGAGCCCCAGGCACAGGGCCAGCCCCAGCGCCGCGATCCGTTTTCGCATCGCTCCCACTCCTCCCCTAAGGTTGTCCGAACCATTATATGGGAGCAAAACGGAAGATATGACAAAGCGCGGGGGCTTATTCAAACCCTCGCGCTCCGCACCTGTTTTCTATTCCTTCGATTGGAGCTTCAAATCCTCCACCAACTCCATAGCGCTCTCCAGAGCATCCGCTCCAGGCTTTAGTTTTAGAGTCACAGCGGGGTTCTCCCCGGCAGCCACCGTCAAGCGCTGGCGGTACTTGTTCAACCCGCAGACCTTTACTACCGCCTCCGGGCGAAAGACCGCCAGCTGGAACCGGAGAATATCCTTCTTTTGGGTGATGTCCGACACACCGGCCTTCGCCGCCGCCGCACGGAGCAAGGCCACGTCCAGCAACGCCAGTACCGGTTTCGGAGCCTCTCCATAGCGGTCCAGCAACTCGTCCAGAAGGTCCGACGCATCGTCGTTGGAGCGGATAGCGGCAATACGCCGGTAGAGGTCCATCCGCTGCTCCGGAGAGGTCACATAACGCTCCGGGATGTTGGCGTTTACCGTCAGGTCGGCAGAGCACTCCGTCTCTATCCGTTTCTCCTCTCCCCGTTCCTCCAGCACTGCTTCTTCTAAAAGCTTCAAGTAGAGGTCATAGCCCACGCTGAGCAGATACCCGGACTGCTCCGGGCCCAGGAGGTTCCCCGCCCCCCGAATTTCCAGGTCCCGCATGGCAATGCGGAAACCGGAGCCGAACTCCACGTATTCCCGGATCGCGGAAAGCCGTTTGGCGGCAATTTCCTGGAGGATTTTTCCCTTTCGGTAGGTCAGGTATGCATAGGCCCGCCGGGCGCTGCGCCCAATCCGGCCCCGAATCTGGTGGAGCTGGGCCAAGCCCATCTTATCCGCATCTTCGATAATTAAGGTGTTGACATTAGAGATATCAATGCCTGTTTCAATAATGGTGGTACAGACCAGCACGTCCGCCTCTCCGTCTACCATAGCCCGCATGACGGCGGACAGTTCCTGCTCGCTCATCTTGCCGTGGCCGGTGACCACATGGACCTCCGGGCCCAGCATCTTTTGAATACGGGAGGCCGTCATATCGATGCTTTCCACCCGATTATGGAGATAGTAAATCTGCCCTCCCCGGCTGAGTTCCTTCCTCATGGCATCCTCCAGGATGGCCCAATCGTGTTCCAACACATAGGTCTGAACCGGCTGGCGGTCCGCCGGGGGCTCCTCGATGGTGGACATGTCCCGCAGGCCTGACAGGGCCATGTTCAGCGTTCTGGGAATGGGCGTAGCGGACAAGGTCAGCACATCTACCTGGCGGCTGAGCTCTTTGAGACGCTCCTTGTGGCTGACGCCGAAACGCTGCTCCTCGTCGATAATCAGGAGGCCCAGATCTTTGAACTCCATGTCCTTTTGCAGCAGCTTGTGGGTGCCGATCAACAGGTCCACCCGGCCCGTTCTCGCGGCCTCCAGGATTCGCTTAGCCTCCTTGGGGGCGGTGAAACGGGACAGGACCTCGATCTTTACCGGAAAGTCCCGAAAGCGGCCCATAGCTGTGGCGTAATGCTGCTGGGCCAGAACGGTAGTAGGCACCAGAATAACCGCCTGCTTCCCATCCAGCACGCATTTCATCACCGCCCGGAGGGCCACTTCCGTTTTTCCATATCCCACGTCTCCGCAGAGAAGGCGGTCCATAGGCCGGGGTTTTTCCATGTCCTTCTTGATCTCCGCCACAGCCCGGAGCTGGTCATCCGTCTCCGCATAGGGAAACACCTCCTCAAACTCCCGCTGCCAGGGAGAGTCCGGCGAGAAGGCAAAGCCTGGGCAGCGCTGTCTCTCGGCATAGAGCTTCGTCAGGCCCTTCGCCAAATCCCTCACAGCCTTCTTGGCCCGGGACTTCTGCTTAGCCCAGTCCGTACCCCCCAGCTTGTTCAGCTTCTGACGGCTCTCTCCGTCCTCCCCGCCGCCGATATACTTGCTTACCAGATCCAGCGCCGTGGCGGGAACGTAGAGGCAGTCGCCTCCGGCGTAGTCAATCTTGATATAGTCCTTCTCCACACCGTCTACCGGCATCCGCTGGATGCCCGCAAAACGGCCTACACCGTGATGAGCGTGAACCACCAGGTCCCCTGGCTTTAAATCGGTGTAGGACTGGATTTTCTGGCGGTTAGAGTCCTTTTTCAGACGGGCCCGCTTTCGAGAGGGAGCGGTCAGCTGTCCCTCTGTCAATACTGCCAATTTCAGTGCGGGCCACTCGCACCCGGCGGAGAGGGCTCCCACGGTAATTCGTATTTCTCCTGGGACAGGCATAGCCGTCCCCCGGATATCCAAGGCGGCGGGAATGCTCCGTTCTGCCAAGAGGCTGTGGAGGTTTCTCGCCCGGGTTTCCCCGCCGCAAAGGAGCAATACCGCGCTGCCGTTTTCCCGATACTGCTCCAGATCCGTGACAGCGGTTTCCAGGCTGCCGCCGTAAGAGCTGAGCTGCCGGGCATTGATGTTCAGCAGGCCTTTGGGGGGATATGGGTAACGGGAAGTGGGCAAGGCGCCCGCCATAATGACCGGGAATGCCTCCAGGGCGGCGTACAGCTCCTCGGCGGATAAGAGGAGCTTCGCATAGTCCCCCGCTAAAATTCCCGCCTCCATCAAGGCCTCCAGATCCTGGCGGTTTTGAAGCAGAGCCCCCTTCACCCGCTCGTCCACCCGCCCCGCCTCACAGAAGAACACCACGGCGTCCGGTGGAATGTAGTGAACTCCGGCCGTGGCGTCTGGATAGACGGCGGCCAAATAACGGTCACAGCCGTCGGGGACAGACCCGCTTTTCAGCCGCTCCCCATCCTCACGGAGGCGGGCGGCGGCAGGGGCTCCCTTTTTTTCCAGCTTCACCGCTAGAGCCAGCAGCTTTCCGCCCAGGCCTTCCAGGCCCCCCTTTGCCTGCCGGGGCAGGACTTCGGCCGCGGGAAGAATCAGGGCGGAGTCCAGGTTCTCTGTCCGCCGCTGGGTGCCGGGATCAAAAGCCCCCATGGAGTCAATTTCATCATCAAAGAACTCACAGCGGACCGGCTGGTCCATCAGGGGAGAAAACACATCCAAAATACCGCCCCGAAGGGCAAACTGGCCCACGCCCTCCACCTGTTGGCACCGGGTGTACCCAGCGGCAAGAAGACGGTCCGCCAGTTCCGGCAGGTCCTGCCGCTCCCCTGTCTTCAAGGTAACCGACAGCTCCTTCAGCAGCTTTGGGGGCAGCGTCCGGGCCATCAGGGCATCGGCAGTGGCCACCACCGCCCGGGGCGTGCCCTGAGTCAAAGCGTAAAGCGCCGCTAAGCGGCCCCGTTCCCAGTCCCGGGAAGACACAGCCCCGGGATGGAGCTGCCATTCCCGGCTCAACAGCGTCACCGGCGGTTCTCCCAAAAGAGCCTCCAGGTCCCCCGCCATCTGCCGGGCCTCCCCTTCATCGCCGCAGAGGAACACCGCCGGACGGCAGGCCGCCTGAGCCACCGCCGCCCCCAGACAGGCCCGCTGAACGGGCTGAAGGCCTGTTACAGCAGCGGGGCAGCCCCCGTCCTCCACCCGGCGGAGGAGCTCCTCCGCCTCCGGAACAGTCATTAATCTTTCCAGCAAATGCTTCATGGCCAGTCCTTTTGCACTCAGTTAAAATTGTTCATTGCCTTCTGACAACCGTACTGGATTACGCACGCCGCCGCCTCTATAGAGCGCTTGAACGCATCCAGTAGAATCTCCCTTTCTTTCTGGGAGGGGACGCCGGTGACCCAGTCGATCATCCCGTCTTTGTCCTCCGGAGCCCCGGTGCCGATTTTGATCCGGGGAAATTCCTGCGTTCCTAGATGGGCAATGATGTTCTTGATGCCGTTATGCCCCCCGGCAGAACCGGTGGGCCGGACCCGGAGCTTCCCTACCGGAAGAGACACGTCGTCGTAGATCACCAGCACATGGTCCGGAGGGATTTTATAGAATTGCGCCGCCTCCCGCACCGCCTCGCCGGAGAGATTCATATAGGTCTGGGGCTTCATCACCAGGCACCGGGCCCCGGCGAACTCGCAGATATTATATGCGGACTTGAACTTTACCTTGTTCAGTTTCACGCCTTTTTGTTCCGCCAGCAGCTCTACGGCCCGGAAGCCCATATTGTGCCGGGTGTTCTCGTACTTCGATCCGGGGTTCCCCAATCCCGCGATCAACCACTCCACGGAAGAGCGGCCATAATTTCCAAACAGCATAATAATTTCGCCTTTCCAACAAACTTACAGCAGCGTTGCATAACCCACTTAGGCGGGGAAGTTTCCTTCCCCGCCTTGCACGTCTTTATAGAAGATGACCGCCCGCCTCAGCGAAACAGCTTCGAGATTGAAACCTCCTGATAGATCCGCTCAATAGCCTCACAGAACATAGGGGCCACAGACAGGTACTTGATCTTGGCGCTGAGCTCCGGCTTGATAGCCGGAATGGTATCCAGGAGAGCCAGTTCCTGAATAGGGCTGGCGTTGATCCGGTCGATCGCCGGACCCGAGAGCACACCGTGGGAGGCGCAGGCGTGAACACTGTGGGCCCCGTTGTCCATGAGAGCCTGAGCGGCATTGCAGAGAGATCCGCCGGTATCCACCAGGTCGTCGAAGAGGATGCAGTCCCGTCCTTCCACATCACCGATTACATTCATCACTTCGCACTGGTTGGCCCGCTGGCGGCGCTTGTCCACAATGGCCAGCTGCATATGAAGCTTCTGCGCAAAGGCGCGGGCCCGGGAAACGGACCCCACATCCGGCGACACCACCACCATATCTTCACAGCTCCCGCCGAACTTCTTGGCGTAGTAATCCACGAAAATGGGGTTCCCCGCCAGATTGTCCACCGGGATATCGAAAAAGCCCTGAATTTGTGCGGCATGGAGGTCCATGGTCAGAACCCGGTCCGCCCCGGCAGCTGTAATCATATTCGCCACCAGCTTGGCGGTGATGGGGTCCCGGGCCTTGGCCTTCCGGTCCTGCCGGGCGTAGCCGTAATAGGGAATGACAGCGGTAATGCGGCCCGCGGAAGCGCGTTTCAGCGCGTCGATGATAATCAGCAGCTCCATCAGATTGTTGTTGACCGGGCCGCAAGTGGGCTGGACTACAAATACATCGCTGCCCCGGACGGTTTCATACAGGGAGACGAAAACCTCTCCGTCGGAGAACGCACCGACTTCGGACTCTCCCAGCTTCGTGCCCATTTGCGCGCAGATTTCCTTCGCCAGCTTCATGTTCGCGTTGCCGGAAAATACTTTAATATCTTTCCCGTGTGAAATCATATCCAAAACGCTCTCTTTCCATGACCGGGAGCCGGTCATTTTATTTTTTGCCCGATCCCATGGGTCAGGCTGATTTACTCATTTCCCTTCAGGGCCTCTCTTTGCCGCAGCAGCGCCTCAATCTCCGCCACGGTGTCTGGCCCGTAGACCGGCAGCCAGCCGGAAACCAGCTCCGCGCTTTGAACGTTGTTCGTCATTTTCTCCCGCCAGGTTTCCCGAAGTTCCCGGCCCGGAGCAGCATAGGCGAAGCCCGGCCCGGCCTCTTCCATGGGGAATGCGGCCCGGGGCAGCACCAGCACCGGATCATCCGTATCCAAAAATGCCTCTAAATCCGCCCACTGCTCAGAAATTTGAGCTCCCTGCGGGAGACAGCGGCGGGCCTCCTCCGCAAAACGGGGACCACAGACAGCAAAAAGCCGCTGAACACCATCGGCCCGCAATCGGTCCCCCGCCCAAGTCAGGATGGGACAAGACAACACAGCTTCCAGCATCAGCGGCTTGAATCCCGCCGGAACGGCGGCATCTTCCTCAAAAAACAAAACGGCTCGCTTGAAGCGGCTCATCAGTTTTCTCCCTCCTTTGCGCCCTCGCACATTTTTACTAATACACATTTATTATATCAGACATTTTGGGAAAATCCAGTAGTTTCACAGAAATTGTTCCTATAATTTTTTCCAAATCTTTTCCGGTTTCTTAGCTGTTTTTGTCAGAGCTTACGGAAAACAGGAAAAAAGCCCGTCGTTTCCCCTTCAATTTTCGGCATTTCGCAGAATTTGAACTTTCCAGATGGTATACTTTTCTAAAAAACACTATTTTTCAAAGAAAATAGTTGAATTTGTCCAGGTAATAGATTACAATAACACTATTCCAGGAGAAAGAGAGGGCCGGGCCATGCTGCATGTCGTATTGGTGGAACCGGAGATTCCCCAAAACTGCGGGAATATCGCCCGCACCTGCGCTGTCACCGGCTCCAGTCTTCACCTGGTCCGCCCCCTGGGTTTCGATCTCTCTCAGGAGGCCGTCCGGCGGAACATGAAGCGCTGCGGCCTGGACTACTGGCATCTGGTAGAGGTTTCCGACTATGATAACCTGGAGGATTTGTTCCGCCGCCATCCCGAAGCCGCAGAAGACCTTTGGCTAACCACAACCAAGGCCCCCCAATCCTATACGGAGGCATGCTTTACGGCGAACAGCTGGCTCTTTTTCGGCAAGGAAACCGCCGGGTTGCCCCTTTCCTTCCGGGAGCGGTTCCGGGACCGCTGCCTCCGCCTTCCTATGTTGAGCCAAGCCCGCAGCCTGAATCTGAGCAACACCGTGGCGGTCTGCGTCTACGAAGCTTTGCGGCAAAACGGCTTTCCTGGCCTGCTGGACACGGGAGAAATGGCGGGGCCGTCTGGCGAATTGGTTTGACCCGGCGTCTTAGCGCCGAAAAATATAGCTTTTTGAAGGAGTTCTTACTATGAATTACAACAAGAAGACCGTCAAAGACATCGATGTTTCCGGCAAAAAAGTTTTGCTTCGCTGCGACTTCAACGTTCCCCAGGACAAGGAAACCGGAGCGATTACCAGCGATAAGCGCATTGTCGCCGCACTGCCTACCATTCAGTACCTACTGGAAAATAACGCCGCCGTGATCGCCTGCTCTCATTTAGGCAAGCCTGAGGCCAGCTTTGACAAATGGGTCAAAAAGCAGACCGAAAAGGGCAAGGATCCCGCCTCCCTCACTGAGGAGAAGTGGAAAAAGTCTTTGGAAACGTTGAGTCTGGCCCCTGTGGCAAAGCGCCTGAGCGAGCTGCTGGGTAAAAACGTGATCATGGCCGCCGATGTGGTGGGTACGGACGCCAGAGCGAAGGCCGCCGCTTTAAAGCCCGGGGAGATTATGCTGCTGGAGAACACCCGTTTTGAAAAGGGTGAAACCAAGAACGATCCCGAATTGGCCAAGACCATGGCCTCTATGGCGGAGGTCTATGTGTCCGACGCCTTCGGCGCGGTGCACCGGGCCCACGCCTCCACGGCCGGCGTGGCCGACTACCTGCCCGCCGTCTCCGGTTTCCTGATCCAAAAGGAGCTGGATTTCCTGGGCGGCGCCATCGCCAACCCCAAGCGCCCCCTGGTCGCTATTCTGGGCGGAGCCAAGGTTTCCTCCAAAATTGGCGTCATCAACAACCTGCTGGAAATCGCCGATACCATTATTATTGGCGGCGGAATGTCCTATACGTTCTCCGCCGCTCAGGGCGGCAAAGTGGGCGACAGCCTCCTGGAGGCGGACTGGCTGGATTACTCCAAGGAGATGATCGCCAAGGCCGATGCCAAGGGCGTAAAATTCCTTTTGCCTGTGGATACTGTCTGCGGCGACGGTTTCGCTCCCGATGCCAAGAGCCAGGTCGTCAAGGCCGGACAGATTCCCGACGGCTGGCAGGGGCTGGACATTGGTCCTGAAACTGTGAAGCTATACTGTGACGCTGTGGCCGACGCGGGCACGGTCATCTGGAACGGTCCTATGGGCGTCTTCGAATTCCCCGCCTTTGCCAAAGGCACGGAAGCTATGGCCGAAGCTTTGAGCAAAACTTCCGCGATCACCGTCATCGGCGGCGGCGACAGCGCGGCAGCGGTGGAACAGCTGGGCTATGCCAGCAAAATGAGCCACATTTCCACCGGCGGCGGCGCCTCCCTGGAGTTCCTGGAGGGAAAGGAACTGCCGGGCGTCGCCTGCCTCCTGAACAAATAATTGGTCAAAATTCCGGGGTAAAAGTTCAGAAAAGGTCAATATGCCCTTGACATTTTCCATAGTTTGGGCTATAAAATAGTTGGTTGTTTCCTTCGCTGTCCCACGGGCATTCTGCCTGTCATCACATTAAAGATATAAAAGGAGTAATCAAAACATGAATCGCAGATACCGCAAGACTGTCATTGCCGGAAACTGGAAGATGAACATGACCGCCACCGAGACAAAGAAGTTTGCCGAGGACATCCGCAAAATTATGCCCCGGGCTAAATGGTGTGAAACGCTGATTTGCGTCCCTGCCTGCAACATTTCCACCGCTTCCAAGGCTTTTAAGGACCTCCGGATCTCTGTGGGCGCCGAGAATGTCTATTTTGAAGAAAAAGGCGCGTATACCGGTGAGATTTCCGCCGACATGCTGAAAGACCTGTCTGTAAAATACGTCATCATCGGCCATAGCGAGCGCCGTCAGTATTTCGGCGAAACCGACGCCACCGTAAACAAAAAGGTCCACGCCGTGCTGAACGCCGGCATGAATCCCATTATCTGTGTCGGTGAAAGCCTGGAACAGCGGGAAACCGGTATCACCAACGAGTGGATTGCCCTTCAGGTGAAGAGCGCCCTTTTTGGCGTACCCGCCGACAAGCTGCGCCGCTGCATCATCGCCTATGAGCCCATCTGGGCGATTGGCACCGGTAAAACCGCCACTGCCGAACAGGCCGGTGAGGTCTGCTCCAATATCCGCGCCACCATTCGCTCCCTGTACGGCGCCCGTGTGGCCCGGAGCGTCACCATTCAGTACGGCGGGTCTATGAACGCCAAAAACGCCGCTGAGCTGCTGGCCCAGCCTGACATTGACGGCGGACTCATCGGCGGCGCCGCCCTGAAGCCCGACCAGTTTGTCGAAATCATTAACGCGGCCAATCAGGAATAACGCGCCGGCGCGCGTTTCAAAGGGGGGACAAAGTCCCCCCTTGAGAATCCCCTTCGCCAGTCAGCAAACCGGCATCGCCCAAGGCGGCTGAAGTTGGGGGCTTTCCGTGACGCACATGCCGTCACGAAGATGACTTGATTTTGTTTCTCCGCCAGAGGCGGAGAAAACCGGGAACCTGCGGTTTCCTGGTCCCCCTCCCTTATTAATTGTGGGCTGCGTGGTTCCGGGAGGAGGTTCCTTATTGGGCCGCTTGAATTTGGCCTGATGAGGGAAGGAGATTTTTTATGAATAAAACACCTACCACTTTAATCATCATGGACGGCTTCGGCACCGGCGGGGGAGAAACGGGTAACGCTGTTAAGACCGCTAAAACGCCCCGCTTGGACGGTTTCTTCCGGGAGTTTGCCCATACCACGCTCTCCGCCTCTGGGTTGGACGTGGGCCTGCCCGACGGACAGATGGGCAACAGCGAAGTAGGCCACACCAATATCGGCGGCGGCCGCGTTGTCTTTCAGGATCTGCCCCGGATTTCCCGGGCGATTGAGGACGGAAGCTTCTTCCAAAACCCCGCCTACCTTCATGCTATGGACGCCTGTATGGAAAAAGGCTCTGCCCTGCACTTATTTGGTCTTTTATCCGACGGCGGCGTTCACTCTCATCTGACCCATCTTTTTGCCCTGCTGAAAATGGCTAAAGACAAGGGGCTTACCCGTGTTTATATTCACGCCTTCCTGGATGGGCGAGATGTGTCCCCCACCTCTGGTGCCGGCTTTGTGGCCCAGACAGTTGCCAAATGCAAGGAACTGGGCGTAGGCGAAATCGCCACGGTCATGGGCCGGTATTACGCCATGGACCGGGACAAGCGCTGGGACCGGGTAGAGCAAGCATACGACGCCATGGTTTACGGCGAAAGTCCCATCAACAATCCGGACCCGGTGGACGCGGTGAAAAAATCCTATGAAAAGGGTGTCACCGACGAGTTTGTGGAGCCTGTGGTTTGTGATGCCGACGGGTCCATTTCCGACAATGACAGCGTTATTTTCTTTAATTTTCGCCCTGACCGGGCCCGGGAAATCACTCGAACCCTGGTAGATCCGGAATTCGACGGTTTCACCCGGCAGTTCTTCCCCCTGACCTTTGTATGCAACACGGAGTATGACGTTTCCATGCCCAACGTAGAGGTGGCTTTTCCCCGGGTATTGGTAAACAACGGTCTGGGTGAATATCTCAGCAAAATGGGCATGACTCAGCTCCGCATTGCGGAGACAGAGAAGTACGCCCATGTGACCTTTTTCTTCAACGGGGGCAGTGAAACTGTCTTTCCCGGAGAGGACCGGGTACTGGTCCCCTCCCCTAAAGTAGCAACTTACGACCTCCAGCCGGAGATGAGCGCCCCGGAAGTCTGTGAAAAATGCGTGGAGCGCATTGAGTCTGGGAACTATGATGTGGTTATTCTGAACTTTGCCAACTGCGACATGGTGGGTCACACTGGCGTGTTCGATGCCGCTGTTAAGGCCGTGGAAACTGTAGATGAGTGCGTAGGTAAGGTGGTGGACGCTACCCTAAAAATGGGCGGCATTGCCATGATTACCGCCGATCATGGAAACGCCGAGCAGATGGTCGAGCCTGACGGAAGCCCTATGACCGCCCACACCACCAATCCTGTGCCCTTCATCCTCTGCGGCGCGGGGTCTGAGTTACGGAGCGACGGGAGACTTGCTGATATCGCGCCGACCATGCTGGATGTGATGGGGTTGGCTTGTCCTCCGGAGATGGACGGAAAAACCTTAATCGTACAGTGATAACCGTATACAAAAGAGCCGCCCTATGGGCGGCTCTTTTGTATACGGTTTCTATTCTACAACAGCATTCAGGAGACGGATCAGCTCCTCTTTTCCAGTCCCCTTCTCCGCGGAAAACGGAAGAAGGATATCCGCTTCCCCCAGTTCCAGGGTTTCCCGGATCAGAGCCAGGGCAGGGTCAACCTGGCTCTTTTTCAGCTTATCCAGTTTGTTGGCCACCACAATTTCCGGGCAGTCCGTCTCCCGGAACCAATCGTGCATCGTCAAATCGTTGGCCGTAGGCTTATGCCGGGAGTCTACAATCAAAACTCCCGCCGTGATATGAGCCTCCTGAAAATAGCTCTCCATCAGACGGCCCCAACGCTCTTTTTCCGCTTTGGAAACCTTGGCATAACCATAACCCGGCAGATCTACCAAATAGGCTTTTCGGTCTACCAGATAGTAATTCACCTGGGTTGTCTTGCCGGGAGAGGAGCCCACATAAGCCAAATTCTTCCGGCCCAGGAGGCGGTTGATTACCGATGATTTTCCCACGTTGGACCGGCCTGCAAAGGCAAACTGAGGCAGGCCATCCCAGAGAAACTGCTCCTTCGTTCCGGCGGATCGGATGAATTCCGCCTTTCCAAAATTAATGGGCATAGCGCCTCCTCTACTGTCTCAGGACAGCTTCTGACTTTTCCCGGGGCATGGGAACAAAAACCGGCTCTGCCAACTCCTCCCGGACCGCCTCCGCTTCCGGCAACAGCGCTGCCGCAAAAACTTGGTCAATTGTTTCCACAGCAACAAAATTCAATGCCGCCCGTACCGTTTGATCAATCTCTTCCAGATCCCGGACATTGTCCTTGGGGATAATCACCGTGTGGATTCCATTGCGCAGGGCCGCCATAGTTTTCTCCTTCAAACCGCCAATGGCCAGAACACGGCCCCGAAGGGTCACCTCTCCTGTCATAGCTAGGCCCGCTTTGATTTTTCGGTCTGTCAGGGCGGAAAGCATAGCAGTGGTGACAGCTACACCCGCAGAAGGACCATCTTTCGGCACTGCACCCTCAGGAAAATGGACATGGATATCCTTGTTTTTATAGAACTCCTCCTCCACTCCCAGCACTGCCGCCCGAACGCGGATGCAGCTCAGCGCCGCCTGTGCCGATTCTTTCATCACATCTCCCAGATTGCCAGTCAATTCCAGTTTTCCAGTGCCTTCCATGACACTGACTTCCACTTCTAAAATCTCTCCTCCGGACTCCGTCCAAGCTAAGCCGTTCACCACGCCAATTTCCTCCCGCTCCGTATGGAGGGCAGGGGGATACGGCTGGCAGTCCAGAAACTTTGGCAGATCTTCCTCCGTCACCTGAACCCGCTTTGCCTCTCCGGAAACCAGCTTCATATCCGTCTTCCGGCAGAGTGCGGCAATACGCCGCTCCAGCAGCCGGACGCCGGACTCGCGGGTATAATCCCGAATCATGGCCCGAAATACATCATCACTGACTCGAAGGGTATTTTTCTTCAGGCCATGTTCCACCAATTGCTTGGGCAGCAAATGCCGGCGGGCAATTTCCACCTTTTCCTCGTCTGTGTAGCTGGAGAGGCGGATCACCTCCATCCGGTCCAGCAGCGGCTGAGGTATCGTGTCGGTAGTGTTGGCTGTGGTAATAAACATCACCCGGCTCAGGTTCACAGGTATTTCCATATAATGATCTCGGAAAGAGTGATTTTGCTCACTGTCCAATACCTCTAACAGGGCAGAGGCCGGATCCCCCCGGTAATCATTTCCCAGCTTATCGATCTCGTCCAACAGCAGCAGCGGGTTCATAGATCCACCCCGTATGATGGCATCGATCACTCGTCCAGGCATGGAGCCAATATAAGTCCGGCGGTGGCCACGAATATCCGCCTCGTCCCGAACGCCGCCCAGAGAAAGGCGTGCCAGTTTCCGGTTCAGCGCTTTGGCAACAGAGATGGCTATGGAGGTCTTGCCCACTCCCGGCGGGCCCACCAGGCACAAAATCTGCCCCTTGCCCTTGGGATTCATCTGCCGGACGGCAATTGTCTCCAGAATACGTTCCTTGACCTTCTCCAAACCGAAGTGGTCTTTCTCCAGCACCTTCCTGGCAGCCTCCACACTGATCCGTTCCCGCGTTTCCGTATTCCAGGGCATCTCCAGGCATACGTCCAGATAATTGCGGATCACCGATGCCTCGGCACTGCCGTAAGGCTGACGGGCCAGCTTCCCCGCTTCCTTCAACAAGTGCTTTTCCGCCTCTTCTCCCAGCTTCAGTTCCAGGATTTTCCGGCTGTAATCCTCGACTTCATCTTCACCGTCATCTTCTCCCAATTCATTTTGCAACACTCGAATCTGGGTGCGGAGAATCTGGTCCCGCTGTGTGCGAATCAGCTGATCCCGAATTTTCCCCTCCATCTCATGCTCAAAACCCAAAACGCTGCACTCCCGGGCCAGCAGGCCGTTCAGCTTCCGCAAGCGGACAAACGGCGCCATTTCCTCTAAAATCTCCTGCTTATCCGTGTGCCGCACAGAGATATTTTGAGCAATAAAATCCGCCAATTGTCCCGTGTCCCGGCTATCCATCACCGTAGTAAGTATCTCCTCCGGGATACTGCCGGAGAGCCTGGCATAATCGCTAAATAAGTTCCAGGCCTGGCGCAGCAACGCCTCAGCCCGGGGGCTTCGGGTTGAGGTAACCACCTCCTCCGGAAGCTCCTCAATGTTGGCCTGGAGATAGGGGAAAGACTGCCAAAGCCGCCGCAGGCGGGCCCGCCGCAGCCCCTCCACCATCACCCGGGCAGAACCAGAGGACAGTCGGAGAATCTGACGAATATGGGATATAGTACCAATCTGGTACAGATCCTTTTCTTCCGGAAGCTCAACGCTGATTTCCCGCTGCGTAACCAGAAAAACATCCTGTTCCCCTTCCATAGCACGTTCCAGGGCCGCGATAGAGATCGGGCGCTCCACGTCAAACGTTAGGTTCATATGGGGAAACACCGTCAGGCCTCGGAGAGCCAAAACCGGCATATTAACGGTAGTCAATTCCATGGGAACACGCTCCTTTCCAGGGGCTGGCTAATAGTGGTAAAGAATGGTATTTAGCCTGACAATCCGAGAGGAAGGAACGTTTTGTCCCTTCCTCTCTTTCGCTCCGGCAAAAAGGCCGGATTGTTTCTGGCGTTAAGACGCAGACTTGGGGGGGCGGGTCTTCCCGCTCTTACCTGGGTTCAGTTTCACAGAGTAGTTCACTTTATCCGGGTCCTTTGTCAAGATCGGCTGCCCTGTGCCCTCCACGCATTCTTTTGTAATAACCGCTTTCACAATGGTCGGGTCTGAAGGAATGTCATACATGATCTGGGTCAGCATTCCTTCCATAACGGCCCGAAGACCCCGTGCGCCAATATTGCGCTCGATGGCCTTGTCCGCTACGGCGTCCAGAGCCTCCGGCTCAAATTCCAGTTCTACTTCGTCGTATCCAAGCAGCTTTTTATACTGCTTTACCAAGGCGTTTTTTGGCTCTTGAAGAATACGAACCAAATCTTCTCTCCGGAGGCCGTTCAGCGGCGCGATAACCGGCAGACGGCCCACCAGCTCAGGAATGATGCCGTATTTCAAAATATCGTGGGGCTGAACCTCATGGAGTATTTTGCTCAAGTCCTTGTCTTTCTTTCCCTGAACATTGGCGCCAAAGCCAATGCTCTTCTGGTCCAGGCGCTTTTCAATGATCTTCTCCAGCCCGTCAAAGGCGCCGCCGCAGATAAACAGAATGTTTTTCGTGTTCATCTGGATAAACTCCTGGTGGGGGTGCTTCCGGCCGCCCTGAGGCGGAACGTTGGCTACGGTTCCCTCCACGATTTTCAGCAGCGCCTGCTGCACACCCTCACCGGAAACATCCCGGGTAATGGAGGTATTTTCGCTCTTTCGGGCAATTTTGTCGATTTCATCCACGTAAATGATCCCGTGTTCAGCCCGCTCCACATCAAAGTCCGCTGCCTGGAGAAGGCGGAGGAGAATGTTCTCCACATCGTCACCCACGTAGCCTGCCTCAGTTAGGGTTGTGGCATCGGCAATAGCGAAGGGCACCTTCAAAATCTTGGCCAGGGTCTGGGCAAACAGCGTCTTGCCGGAGCCAGTGGGGCCCAGCATTAAAATGTTGCTCTTTTGGAGCTCCACATCCTCGTCGCCGCCGAAGAAGATGCGCTTATAGTGGTTGTACACCGCCACAGACAGGGCAATTTTTGCCTCATCCTGGCCAATGACATACTGGTCCAGCACGTCCCGAATTTCCCGGGGCGTTGGCAGCTGGTCCGGCAGGTCTTCCAGCGCCGGGGCATTCGGTTCGAACCCGTCGTTCAGAATGCTCATGCACAGATGAACGCACTCATCACAAATACGCACGCCGGGTCCCTGGATCATTCGATGGATTTGCTGCTCATGCTTGCCGCAAAAGGAACACCGCAAGGTTTTCTTGCCGTCGTCGTTCATGGTTTCTACCTCTCTATTGGGGATCAGGCTCTGCGTTTATGCCTCGTCCTTTTTCTCTTCCTTATTGATGAGAATCTTATCGATCAGGCCAAACTCCTTGGCTTCCTCGGCACTCATGAAGTTGTCCCGCTCGCAGGCGGCGGTGACCTCTTCAATGGAACGGCCCGTGTTCTCCGCCATAATGCGGTTCATCCGCTTCTTAATGATCTCCAGTCTCTTCAGGTGAATGGCCATGTCGGTGATCTGGCCTTGAGTCCCGGCGGAGGGCTGGTGAATCATAATCTCCGCATTGGGCAGGGCAATGCGCTTTCCCTTTGCTCCCGCAGAGAGCAGGAACGCGCCCATGCTGGCGGCCATACCGACACAGATGGTGGATACATCGCACTTTACATACTGCATGGTGTCGTAGATCGCCATACCGTCGGTGACGGAACCTCCAGGGCTATTGATATACAACTGAATATCCTTGTCGGGGTCCTGGGCCTCCAGATAGAGGAGCTGGGCCACGATCAGGCTGGCCGTGGTGGCATTGACCTCTTCGCCTAAAAAGACAATCCGGTCATTCAGCAGCCGGGAAAAAATGTCGTAAGACCGTTCGCCTCGGTTGGTCTGCTCGACTACGTAGGGAACTAAACTCAATTTGAAAACCTCCAGTCTTTTGTGGACGCCCTTCCCGCCAGGCAGCACACGCTCCGGCGGTTAAGCCCATATAACCATTTTCACATGATACCACAGGCATCATGTGAAAATGTGTCGAATCTGTGAATCCCGTAATAAAGATTCGGCTTATTCAGCATCCTTCGGCTCTTCGGTCTTCTTCTTCCGGGGCTTCCGGGCAGGTTTCTTCTCCTCAACGGGAACTTCTTCACCTTCAGCGGCCGGCTCCTCGGTCTTCTTTTTCCGGGGCTTTCGGGCGGGTTTTTTCTCCCCGGCGGGAGCTTCTTCCTTCTCTTCTCCGGCGGACTTTTCTTCCGGCTTCACGGCGGTGGCGCTGTCCACCACCACATCAATGGCCCGGCGGCTGCAAATCTGGTCCTTTACCTGATCAGCCTGAATGTACTTCTTCACCATCTCCAGGTCCATGCCGAACTGTTCCGCCAGCTTCTTATACTCTTCTTCCACATCTTCATCGCCGGCCTCAATGTTCTCGGCCTTGATAATTGCCATGACGGCCAAGTCCATCTTCACCTGACGCAGGGCAGGCTCCTTCGCGTCCTCCAGCAGCTTGGACTCCTGGATGCCGGTCATCTGGAGATACTGGTCGTACGGAATGCCCTGCTGGGCGATCTGTGTGCGGAAGTTCTCCACGAACTGCCGGGCTTGCCCCTCCACCATGGCGTCGGGAATCTCGGCGGTAATCCCCTGGGCCACCTGTTCCATCAGCGCGTCCTCAAAACCGCGCTGGGCGTCTTTCTCCCGCTCCTCTTTGATCTGTTTCTCCAAATCCGCCTTCAGCTCGTCTAAGGTATCAAACTCACTGACGTCCTTGGCGAACTCGTCGTCTAGAGCGGGGACTTCCTTCTCCTTCACCTCATGGCACTTGACCTTAAAGACCACGGCCTTTCCGGCCAGATCTGCATGGTAGTCCTCCGGGAAAGTGATGTCGATTTCCTTCTCGTCGCCGGCCTTCATGCCCGCGACCTGCTCTTCAAAGCCGGGAACAAAGCTGTGGGAACCCAGCTCCAGACTGTGATTGGTCCCCTTGCCGCCGTCGAAGGGCTTACCGTCCAGGAAACCCTCGAAGTCGATGACAGCGGTGTCGCCCTCCTTGGCCTCCCGCTCCACGGACACCAGGCGGGTGTTCCGGTCGGTGAGACTCTGGAGACGGTGATCCACATCCTCGGCCTTGATCTGAACTTCCTCTTTAGGGGCGGTCAGGCCCTTATACTGGCCCAGGGTGACCTCAGGATACACGGGCGCGACAGCCTTGAAGGTAAAGCCCTGCCGGGTGCACTCGCCCACCAGCTCCACAGACGGGTAGCCCACCACCTGGAGCTCCTTCTCCTTCACAGCGGCCTCGTAGGCGTCGGGGAAGGCAATGTTGATGGCCTCGTCGAAGAACACCTCCGCGCCGTACATGCCCTCAATGATTTTCCGGGGGGCCTTGCCGGGACGGAAACCGGGGACATTGATCTTGCCCCGCATTTTTCGGTACGCCTTTTCCATGGCGGCTTCGAACTCTTTGGCCTCCACCTCAATGGTCAAAGCGACCTGGCTCTTTTCAATCTTTTCGCAGCTCTTCACACTCATGTTTGTTTTCCTCCGTTCATTCCCGGTTCCTCAGCGCTCGTCAAAAAAGCCTAACCGGGACAAATTAGTATTTTATCAGAAAAAGATGAAAAATTCCAGTCTTTTTTCCTTTAATCACAAATTTTTTTCGGAACAAAGCCCAAATAGTCGGCGGAGATCAAAGAAAACTCCGTTTCTCCCCGCCTCCCCTCCAGCCGCCGGCGGATGGCGTGGCCGTGAAGATGGCCGTAGCAGCACAGGGAAACGCCGTATTTTTCCAGAATCTCTAAGATTTCTGGACACTCATATCCCTGATATAAGGGCGGATAATGCAGAAAACACAAAATAGAGGCCGCCTCCGCCGCCGCTTTCAGGGAGGCCTCCAGCCGTCCCATCTCCCGGTTGAGGACCTTCACGTTATGGGCGTCCTCTTCCAAAAACCAGCCCCGGGTACCGCAGACAGCGTGGTCCCCATAAAACACGCAGTTGTTGTGGAGAATGTCCAGAGTATGAATTCCCTTCTCGTCAAAGAAACGGTGGAGCTTGGCGGCGGTGGTCCACCAATAATCGTGGTTTCCCTTGACCAAGTATTTCTTACAGGGAAATTGGTCCAGAAATTTAAAATCCGCCTCCGCCTCCGCCAGGCTCATACCCCAAGAGGTGTCCCCCGCCAGAACCAGCATGTCCTCTGCCGTCAGGGCGGAAAGACTCTCGGCAATGCGGTCCGTGTAATTCTCCCAAGCGGGGCCGAAGACCTCCATGGACTTGTCCGCCGTCAGGGAGAGGTGCAGGTCCCCGATTGCGTAAAGGGCCATAACAGCTCCCCCCTTTCTCCTAACTTTTCTTGAAAGACTGTAACGACACTTGATTGTGCGAAGCAAACTCTTAGCGGAGTACGTCCCCGAAGGGGAAAAGCAGGCAAAAGAACTCTCACTCCCTCTGATCATCTGGCGGTTATCCAGGCCGAAGCGGCAGCGAAGCCTGGGGACACAGCAGCAAAACGGTTATACAGCTGCATTTGACCGCTTTACAGCAGGGCTTAAGCCTCGTCATCGCAGACAAAAGGCCTACCGCAGCCAGAAAAGTGCTGAGTTTTTGCGGAAGACAAGAAGGCCGGACTCCGGGGCTCGGCCTCCTCCGGCAGGATTGCTCCCGGAAAACCCAGCAGGAGCATCCCCCACAGGAAGAGCCGCCAGGCCCGGGCCCACATTCATTTCAGAGTTTTCACCCTCATGGCCGGTTTCCTTCCACCGGCTATTCCGCCTTCAGCCCGTCCTTAAGGGCAAGGCCGCGCCTCAGCTTTGACACCATCAAACTTGCTCCCGGCGCCGTCAGGGGCGGAGGAACCTTTGCCGCAACTGGGACAACGCAGCTTTCGCGGCAGCAGAAAGACAGCAGCCAAAGCAGTTCATCCGGTCATACCCGCATACATTCGAATACCCTATACCCACCAAAAGCCCTTAACGTCCACGCAGTCCCGCTCGGAGCGCCAAAACAGGGCTTCCAGAGTAAGGCGGCGGCCAGCGCCGTCAAAACCCAGACGGTGCCAGTTGCAGTCCACGCAAGTCTCAGACTCTCATCCTCATACTCTCTTCGCCTTGCCGTTAATCGTCCATTATTTCAGGAAGTCTAGTACCATACCGTCCATGCCCGGCTTTTCGCAGGTGAGGTCGAACCGCCGCGCCTTGCCCTTCAAGGCGGCCAGCCGCCGGGGCACCGCCACGCCGGAAACGGCGTTCAGCTGATCCAGAAGCTCCACGCCGTCTCCCTTGGGTTCCTGGCCGATCGCCCGGAGGACATTGTCGCAGAATTTATATGGAGAGGCGGTGGAGACAAAAACGGTCAGAGTCTTGTCCCCGGTTTTCGCACGGTACTGCTCCAACACTCCCGCCGCCACGGCGGTGTGGGTGTCAATAAGATAGCCGCAGTCTTTATAATAACGGGCGATGGTTTCCGCAGTACCCTCCTCATCGCAGAAACCGCCCCAGAACTGCTCTGCGAGCGCTGTCTTGATGGATTCGGAAACCTCATACTTTCCCTCTTTGCTCAAAGCCTCCATATAGCCCCGGACCTCCGCATCGTTCTCCCCTGAGAGGTCGAACAGCAGCCGTTCCAGGTTGCTGGACACCAGGATGTCCATAGAGGGGCTCATAGTGGTATGGAAGGGCCGGTTTTTGTCGTACACGCCGGTGCAAAGAAAATCCGTCAGCACGTCGTTCTTATTGGAGGCGCAGATGAGCTTCCCCACAGGCAGGCCCATGCGCTTTGCATAGTACGCCGCCAGGATATCCCCAAAATTACCGGTGGGAACACAGAAGTTCACTTTGTCTCCCATCCGGATTTCCCCGCCCCGGAGCAGGTCACAGTAGGCGGAGATATAGTAGACCACCTGGGGCAGGATCCGTCCCCAGTTGATGGAGTTGGCGGAGGACAGCAGGTAGCCCCGATTCGCCAGGGTTTCCCGTATGCCTTCATCGGAGAAAATGCGCTTCACGCCCGCCTGAGCGTCGTCGAAGTTTCCAACGACGGCGCAGACCCCCACATTTTCCCCGTCCTGAGTGACCATCTGGGCCTCCTGGACCTTGGACACGCCGTCCTTGGGGTAGAAGACCATGATTTTCGTCTGGGGCACATCGGCGAAGCCTTCCATGGCGGCCTTGCCGGTGTCGCCGGAGGTAGCCACCAGAATGCAGACCGTCTTGTCCTCCCCGGTCTTCCGCAATGCTGCGGAGAGGAGCTGGGGCAGCATCTGGAGCGCCATGTCCTTGAACGCGGAGGTAGGACCGTGCCACAGCTCCAGGCAGTGAGTGGCCCCGTCCACCTTCCGCAGCGGGGCTGCGGCGGGGTGGTCATACTTATCAGGGCCGTAGGCGCTGTTGGCAAAGCCCAGCAGCTCCTCCTCACTGTAGTCCGTCAGGTAGAGGGCCATGACCTTGGCGGCCCGCTCCTGATAGGACGCCCCGGTGAGGTGATCCAAAAAGGCCCCGTCTATCTGGGGAATGGCTTCCGGGGTCAACAGTCCTCCGTCCCGGGAGAGGCCCAGCTTTACTGCCTCGGCGCTGCCCACCCGCAGGGCGCGGTTCCTGGTGCTCAAATACTTCATGTGTTCTATCTCACCTTTCCGATGTTGTTGTTTGATCTATACAAAGGCGTCTTCCAGATAGACCACCCGGAGGCCGCCGTCTTTTTCCCCATAGATTTCCGCCACATCAAAGCGGGCGGAACCATCCCATTCATAAACGCCCATATAGAGGCCCGCGGCCCGACGGAGACGCTCCTGCTTCCGCCCGTCCACAAATTCCCGGGGCAAGCCGATGGAACCGGGGCCCCGGCGCTTCACCTCCACGAAGCAGAGGATGCCCTCGGGGCTCTGCGCCACCAGATCCAACTCCCCAAACCGGCAGCGCCACTGCCGGTTTAAAATAGTATAGCCCCGTTCCTCCAGATACCGCCCGGCCAGGGCCTCCCCCTGGTCCCCGGAGGCCTTTTTCCCGGTCACCGCCGGGCCTCCCACTTTTTCAGGAAGGTTTTCCGGTGGGCCGGGCAGGGGCCGTACTCGTCCAGGGCGGCGTAGTGGGCCTTCGTGCCGTAGCCCTTGTGTTTGGCGAAACCGTACCGGGGATACAGGGAGTCCAGCTCCTGGGAGACGTAGCGGTCCCGGCTCACCTTCGCCAGGATGGACGCGGCGGCGATGGAGGCGCTTTTCCCGTCGCCGCCCACCAGGGTGACGTGGGGTGCCTCGATGGAAACCCGGCTTCCGTGGTCCCGGTTACCGTCGATGAGGCAGAGGTCCGGCTTCAAGGGCAGGCCGTCGATGGCCCGGTTCATAGCCAGCATCCGGGCGTTCAAAATATCCAGTTCGTCGATCTCCTCCGCCGTGGCAAAAGCAACAGACCACGCCTCCGCCCGGGCGGTGATGAGGTCATAGAGGGCCTCTCGCTTTTTAGAAGTCAGCTTTTTGGAGTCGTTCAATCCAGGAATCTCGATCTCTCGGGAAAGGATGACGGCGGCGGCGTACACCGGCCCCGCCAGGGGCCCCGCCCCCGCCTCGTCCACGCCGCAGAGAAGGGCGTATCCGTTATTCCACTGTTCCCGCTCCGGGGTCCACAGGTCCATCCGGCGGCGCTCCTTTCTTCACGGCCCGGCGGTGGAGCCGGACGATATAGATGAAATGGATGAGACAAAACGCCAGCATGGCCGACCAGTCGACGCTAAACCGCAGGCTTCCCCGCAATCCCGCCAGCTCGTCAAACAGCAGCCAGGCGAAGGCCAGGAGCTGATACAGCGGCGTCAGAAGCGCACAGATCATTCCAAGAATCTCAACCCAACCCAAGGACAACCTCAGCGTGGCGACCAAAAGTCCTCCCACCGCCAGCGCGGTACTGAGGCCCCAATACCATTTCACAAAGCGGAGCAGTCCCGGTCTCCCGGAGCTAATCCACACGTCTATAGCCAGCTGTCCCAGGAGCCAAACCGTCAGCAGGACCCAGGTCCAGCTTGTATACGTCTGATAGAGGCCGTGCATAAACGCGAGGACGCTGGTGCAGAGATGCAGGGCCACCCATAAAAGCGCCGCAAAATCGGCGGCGGACCATCGCTTGTTGTCTCCCATCACGGTACCTCCAAGGTAAACCGCCCCAGCTTGCCGGAGCGGAACTCGTCCAGCAGGATCTTCGCCATGCGCTCCGTGTCCACCTCGCCGCCGGAAACCAGGAAGCCCCGCCGCCGCCCGGCAGCCTCTAAGAGCCGCCAGCCAAAGGCCACGTCGTTCTCCTCCCCTTCCCGTTCTGGGAGGGTCTGGAGCTTGTAGCTGGTTTTCAGCGCCTCCGGGTAGTGCTCCGCCAGGTAGGCCATCAAGTGGCAGCCCAGGGTTTCCGTGTCCAGAATCTCATCCTTCACCGCGCCGGTGAAGGCAAGGTGCAGGCCAGCATCTTTATCGTCCAGCTTGGGCCAGAGGATGCCGGGGGTGTCCAGCAGCTCCAGCCCCCGGTCGATGGGCACCCACTGCTTGGACCGGGTGACGCCGGGGCGGTCCTCCGCCTTGGCGGTCTTCCGGCCCGCGATTTTATTGATGAAGGTGGACTTTCCCACGTTGGGGATGCCCAGGACCATGACCCGGACCACCCGGCCCGTCTGGCCCTTCTCGGCGTAGGCACGGAGCTTGTCCGAAAGCAGCTCCCGGATGGCGGCGGAGAATTTCGCCGTGCCCGCGCCGCTCTTTGCGTCCGTTTCCAGCACCGCCCAGCCCTTTTCCTTAAAGTGGGCGGCCCAGACCTTCGTGGCCTCCCGGTCCGCCTGGTCCGCCCGGTTCAGCACGACTAAGCGGGGCTTCCCCGCCGTCAGGCCGTCCACGTCCGGGTTGCGGCTGGACCGGGGGATGCGGGCGTCCAGAATCTCGCACACCGCATCCACGTTTTTCAGCTGCTCAGCGATCATCCGCCGGGTCTTCGCCATGTGCCCGGGGTACCATTGGATTTCCACTACCCGATTCCTCCGATTCTTCCATAGTCCCGGACCTTCGCTTCGTTGTCCGGACCTGGGAAAGCCAGGAATACTGCCCGGCCTATGATATAACGCGTGTCCACCGTGCCCAGCCGGGCGTCCCGGCTGTCGTTGCTGTGGTTGCGGTTGTCCCCCATAACAAAGACGCAGCCCTCCGGCACCGTGAGGGGAAACTCTGTTCCATCCGTTGTGAAGGTCCGTTCATTAATATAGTCTTCCTGGAGGGGGATTCCATCCACGAAGACCGTTCCGGAGGTAAGGTCAATATCCACCACCTGGCCCCCCACCGCGATGACCCGCTTGACAATTGGCGTAGGGAGAAAACTCTCCTTCCGCAGAACTACGATATTCCCCGGCTCGTACCCGCCGCAAAATATGGAGTTCAGCACCAGCAGCCGGTCCCCCTCCTGAAGGGTTGGAACCATGGAGTGGCCGTCCACGCCGATCAGGCGGACGCCAAAGGTGAATACCACCACCACCGCCAGCACGGAACAAACCAGGGCCTGCACCCACTCATAGGCCTCCCGGCTCCGGCTCTTCTTTTCTTTCGGTTCCGTTCGCTGCGCTTCTCTCTGCATGTCTCTTTCTCTCCCAGATTTCGTATACGCCTCTCAGATCATTCCGATCCGTCCCCACTCCCGCAGATTCAATCCCTCTGTTTTTCCAGGGAGGAGCAGAAATACCGCCCGTCCAATCAGGCAGCGCCGGTCCACCGCGCCCAGCTCCGGGTCCCGGCTGTCCCGGCTGCCGTTGCGGTTGTCCCCCATCAAGAAGATGCATCCCTCCGGCACCGTGAAAGGAAACGCCATTCCCTCTTCCAAATAGGTTTCCTCCCGGATGTAGGGCTCCTCCAGGGCCTCGCCATTCACATAAACCATGCCGGTCCCAAAATCCACATTCACGGTTTCTCCCTCGGTAGCAACGACCCGTTTTACTATAGGCTCGCCGCCTTCAAAGGTGGACTTGGCGGCAATAACCACATCCCCTCTCTCATAGTCCCCGCACAGAACACTGTTCACCACCAGCAGCAGGTCCCCATTTTGCAGCGTCTCCCGCATGGAGCCGCCGGAAACACCCACCACGCGCGCGCAGAAAGCAAATACCACCACCGCCGTCAATACGGAACAAACCAGCGCCTGGGTCCACTCATAAAGGTTCCGGCCCGGTTGCTCCTGTTTCTTTTGGTCATTCCTCTCTTCCGGCATCTTAATTCCTCCACTAGCATCAAAAGTGTTCAATCTTAATTAGTATATCAAAAAAAAGCTGGAATCACAAGGGGTTTTTCTAAAAACACTTCTTCACACTTCTTCTAAAAAGCAAAGGCATATCCGTTGTTTTCCGAATGAAGACAGCCCCTTTCCAAAATTCCGCCTCTTCCTGTTCAGGCTCTGCCGCACTTTCTGAAAATCAGGCGCCTTTTAGGCGAAGATTTGTAAAATCCGTCAAAATCCCATTCGCCACTTGACAAAAGCATCTTGAAAGGCGTATCTTAAAGGAGTAAAATTAACCATGCATAAACCGATGATGCAGACAAGTAGACGGGAGTCTGGTCCTCAAAGAGAGCTGCCGGAGGTGGAATGGCGGCAGGAGCAAACCTGTTGAATGGACTGCGGAGGGTGGGCAGAACGGGAAAATCCTTCCCAATTATGCGCCGACGGGCTTTTCCCCCGTTACCAAGGAAGGGCGCGTGTTCGCGCGCCGCCGAGCGGGCGGTTTCGGCCGTCAATTTGGGTGGCACCGCAGAAGTTTCAAGACTTTTGTCCCAAGAAGTACCTGTAACAGGTTCTTTCGCTGGGATAGGGGTCTTTTTTTGACGCCTCCCTGCGGAAGCAGAGAGGAGCGGCCGTTATGACACAATAAGAAAAACCTGCGTTTTTTCTCCCCAGCAATTGCACTTTTCCGGAATCTATGATATATTAATAAGAATTGGGTTAGTCCCCGGCGTCCGGGGCCTGACAGTGAGGTGTGAATGATGGAAAACCAAAAGAAACGAATTTTCAGCGGCATCCAGCCCAGCGGTGAACTGACGCTGGGGTCTTATATGGGGGCCATTAAAAACTGGGTGGCCCTCCAGGAGGAATACGAGTGCGTCTACTGCATCGTGGACATGCACGCTATTACCGTCCGCCAAGTCCCGGCAGATTTGCGCCGCAGGGCCCTGAACCAGCTGGCCCAGTATATTGCCTGCGGCCTGGACCCTCAGAAAAGCATCATGTTTATCCAGAGCCACGTTCCCCAGCACGCGGAGCTTAGCTGGGTATTGAGCTGTTACACCCAGTTTGGCGAACTCAGCCGCATGACCCAATTCAAACAGAAATCCCAGCAGCACGCCGACAACATCACCGCCGGCCTTTTCACCTACCCGGTGCTGATGGCGGCGGATATTCTGCTTTACCAGACGGACCTGGTGCCTGTGGGAGAGGACCAGCGCCAGCACGTAGAGCTGTGCCGGGACATTGCCCAGCGCTTCAACGGCGTTTATAGCGACACCTTTGTCCTGCCGGAGGCCTTTATCCAGCGGGTCGACCAGGGAGCCCGGGTCATGAGCCTAAGCAATCCTCTGAACAAGATGAGCAAATCGGATCCCGACGGCTGTGTCAACTTGATGGACCCCCCGGAAGTCATACAGCGGAAATTCAAACGGGCCGTCACCGACAGTGAAACCTGCGTCCGTTACGACAAGGAGGCAAAGCCCGGCGTTTCCAACCTGCTGACGGTCTATTGCGCCGCCACTGGAAAAACCCTGGAGGAGGCGGAAGCCGTATTCCAGGGGCAGGGTTACGGCGTCTTCAAGCTCGCCGTGGGCGACGCGGTCATCGAACTGTTCCGCCCGATCCGGGAGGAAGCCTCCCGCCTGATGGCTGACAAAGCCTACCTGGAAACCGTCTATCGGGAAGGTGCGGAGCGGGCCTCCCGTATTGCCGGCCGCACTCTTGCCAAGGTTTACAAAAAAGTGGGCTTCCTGCCTCGATAATCGTGTCTATAACAAAGCGTTCTGATCGCTTAGAGGAGAAAAACTATGCCCTTAGATAACCAGCTGATTGCCTATGCGGCTCTTGCCCTCCTGGCGGCGTTGGTCTTCAGCTTTTTAATGACTCCTGTGGTAAAAACCTTTGCCTATAAAGTTGGGGCGGTAGATGTGCCCAAGGACGCCCGCCGGATGCATAAGGTGCCAATCCCCCGCTTGGGGGGCCTGGCTATCTTTATCGGCTTTATGGTCAGCGTCCTGATTCTAGGAAATGTACGGGGCAATGGTCAGATGCAGAGCATCCTCCTGGGTTCCGTCATTATCGTAGTGCTGGGTGTGGTGGACGACATTATGGCCTTGCCCGCCATGCTGAAATTTGTGGTCCAGATTGCCGCCGCCCTGATCCCCGCCCTGAACGGCGTAGTCATCCAGGCGTTTTCTAACCCCAACATCTTCTCCGACAGTCTTTACTGGGTCCTCGGCCCCCTGTCTGTGCCTTTCACCGTGCTGTGGATTGTGGCGATTACCAATGCTGTGAACCTCATCGATGGGCTGGACGGCCTGGCCAACGGTGTTTCTGCTATCTCGGCCACGACAATGCTGGTCATCGCGCTGCTTGCTTCCGAGATGGAGGTGGCCGTCGTCATGGCGGCGCTGGTGGGAGCCTGCGTAGGGTTCATGCCTTACAACCTTAACCCTGCCAAAATGTTCATGGGGGACACTGGGGCTACCTTTCTGGGCTATATTTTGGCCACTATGTCCATTCAGGGGCTGTTTAAGTTCTATGCGGTGATCTCTTTTGCCGTGCCCTTCCTGATTCTAGGTCTGCCGATCTTTGACACGGTGTTCGCCTTCATCCGCCGCATCGCCCACGGACAAAGTCCCATGCACGCCGACCGGGGACATATCCACCACCGGCTCATCGACATGGGCATGAACCAAAAGCAGGCCGTGGCAACCCTGTATGTTATCTCTGCCATGCTGGGGCTCTCCGCCGTGGTACTGACCACCGGGGGAGAACAGAAGGCCATGCTGTTCTTTTTGACTTTATGCATTGCGGCGGCGGTGGCCGCCCGGGTGGTATTTCCCAAGGAAATCCGGGAAGAGCTCCATGAGGAGGTCGAAGAGCTTCGGGACCTGGGTCACCACGGCGGACAAAAGGAAACCCCCGGTCACGGGGAGAAGGAGAGCTAGATGGAACGCGTGCGTATTATGAGCGTCTTCGGCACCCGTCCGGAGGCGATCAAAATGTGCCCCTTAGTAAAGGAACTGGCCTCCCGTCCCGGCATTGAAAGCCTCTGCTGTGTCACCGCCCAGCACCGGCAGATGCTGGACAGCGTGCTGGAAGTCTTTGGTGTCAAACCGGACCGGGATCTGGACATCATGACTCCCCGGCAGACCCTCTCCAGCATTACCAGCAAATGTCTGCTGGGTATGGACGAAGCCATCGGCGAGCTGAAGCCGGACATGATTTTGGTCCACGGGGATACTTCTACCACTTTCGCAGGCGCTCTGTCCGCCTATTATCATCAGGTGGCCGTGGGCCATGTGGAGGCGGGACTTCGAACCTATGACAAATACGCCCCCTTTCCCGAGGAGATGAACCGGGTGCTGACCTCTTCCATCGCGGACCTGCACTTCTGTCCCACTGCCGGAAACCGGGAGAACCTTCTCCGAGAGGGACGGGACCCATCGGGCATCTTCGTCACCGGCAACACGGTCATTGACGCGCTGAAAACCACCGTGCGGAAAGATTACCGCTTCGCCACGGAAGAGCTGAACCATCTGCCCTACGGGGAAAAGAAGGTAATCCTGGTCACCTGCCACCGGAGGGAAAACTACGGCGAGCCCATGAAGAACATCTGTCTGGCTCTCCGGCAGATTGCGGAGGAAAACCGGGATGTGGAACTGGTCTATCCCGTCCATCTCAGCCCGGTGGTCCGGGAGGCGGTAGATCAATATCTCCGGGGCGCGCCCCGGGTTCACCTGATTGACCCTCTCCCCGCCGATGAGATGCACAATCTCATGGACCGCTGCTATTTGGTGCTGACGGACTCCGGCGGACTTCAGGAGGAGGCTCCCGCCCTAGGCAAACCCGTACTGGTCCTCCGCCGGGAGACAGAGCGGCCGGAGGCCGTAGCGGCCGGAACCGTGAAGCTGGCCGGGGTGGTTCAGGATGATATCATCACGATGGCCTCCCGGCTGATCCAGGACAAACGAGCCTACCATGAAATGGCTCACTCCGTGAATCCCTACGGCGACGGGAACGCCTGCCGCCGTATAGCGGACGCCATCGAATGGCGTTACGGCCTCCGAAAGGACCGGCCCGCCGGCTACGAGGCGTAGACGGAATGGACAAGCGGAAACTGAATTGGATTACCTGGGCGGTGCTGGCCATTTCCATTGTCGTGGCGGCGTTGATGCTGGGAGGCAGCCTGAGCCGCAATGCTCATATCACCCTTCCCCCATCCAATCCGCCCCGGGACTCTGCCACCGGAGATGATAACGCCGGGGATGGAGTAACCGTGATCGAGATCACGCCGGAAACGGTACAGGCGGCAATCGCCAGCCTGTCCCGGCCCGAAAGCTATGGCCGGAACATGACCATAGAATATCTTTGGCCCGGCGGCGGAGGAACTCATGAGCTCTACACCATTGTCCGGGGTCCCTGGACCCGGGTGGACCGGGGATTGCCCGACGGTACAACCCGGATCAGCATCACCAACGGCGAAGTAACCTATATCTGGTATGGATACGACAGCGGTTCGGAAGCCGTCTCCTTTCCAACGGGGGAGTTCTCCGCCGATGTAGAGCAGTCCATCCCCACGTATGAAGAGATCCTGAATCTGCCGGTGGAAGACATTGTCCTGGCGGATTACCGGCCTCTTGACGTTTTAACCTGTATTTACGTGGAGACAGCGGCCGACAGGGCGGGATACTCCACCCGCTACTGGGTCAGCGTAGAAAACGGTCTTTTGGTGCAGGCGGAACGGCTGCTGGGTGAGGACACCGTCTACCGGATGACGTCCCTGTATGTGGATGAAACAGCTTACGACGCTTCACGGTTTACTCTGCCCGACGGCACGGTGCTGCTGGAGGAAGATGGGGCGGCTCCCATGGAACCCATGAAATAATGCCATAAAAAAGGACGGGAAATCCCGTCCTTTTTTCGTCTATTATAATATTAAAAGAAGCCCCAGGGCCACCAGCAGTTCCTCATCCGCATTTTCCCGGAAGAGGAAAAACAGCAGCGCCAGCAGCAGCAGGTCGCCAGTGTCCACATGGTCCAGATGGAATTGGTCCAACAGGTGTTGAAGAATCCCAGTAAGGCCGTCTGCGGGCCGTCCGCCTGAAGAAAAGCCATTTGGCGGGCGGTTATGGCCGCCCTGTCCTCCGGGAGGAGGTCCTCCCGGAGGAGGGCTCCCAGAACTTGACCCGCCGGGAGGAGCGTTTCCCGGCGATGACCCTCCAACGGAGGAGGGCGGTTCCTCATGAGGCGGTCCTCCCGGAGTCGGAGTCCCCTCTTCCGGAATGCGGGTATAGGAGCCATTGTCGTTGCGAATGTAACGGTTATACACGGCTCAACCCTCCCATCCCGAGAGGAATTTCTTCCCCAAGTGGAACAGTCGAGCCAGTTGAAGGGCCCGCTCCACCTTTTCCTGCCGGTCACTTCGCAGGTAGGGCCGCAGTGCATAGAGTAAATTCCGGGCGTTGGACTCCCGCTGCCCTCCCAGCTCCTGAATCAATGGCAGCAGCCGCGAGAGCAGTTTGGGGTCCAGCCCGCCGCCGCCCATCAGAGAGGAAAGCAGATCTCCCCCGCCTCCTGCGGGAGGCGGTTGCTGCACAGGAGGAGGCTGCGAAGGAGGCGGAGCGTTGGGCTGATCTCCGCCTCCCCCTCCCAGGGACTGGGCCAGCTGCATAATTTTACTCATGGCGTCCGGGTTGGACAGTATGTTGTTCAGCTTATCGTCAAATTCCGCCATACGGTCCACCCCTCCCTAACGCCGTTACTTCTGAACGGCCTTGTTGATCCGCTCCACCAGCGCCGCCCCCTCAGGGCTCTGCATAATCTGGCTCACCATCTCGGTCATGGCCGAAGCATCGCCTTTGGCAGCGGATTGAACCGCCTTTTGCAGCCCTGCGCCACCGTCTCCCTGGGTCAGCATCCGCATCAGCGTTTGCCCGTCCCCAGACTGCATCAGCGATTTCAGCATCGCCGGATTTTTACGAAGCCGGTCAGCCATCTGGGCCGATCTCTCATCCATATGCCTGTTCCTCCTTTGCGTTCTTCATAGCAGTATATGAGGCGGCGGGCAAAAAAGTGCCTATTCGTTCCGCGTAAAAACGCGGCCCCGGAATCTGTGTTCCGGGGCCGCGCCTCTTATTTACTTTTGTACCAAATGTACTGCAAACCCGCCAAATGTTTCTTTCAAATAAATGGCGCTGGTCCTGCCTTTGGCGTTGGTCTTCCGGGTAGACTCGTCAAACTCCACCCCCTGAAGGCCCAGGTGATAGACCGCCCGGTCCACATGATTGGTCCCGATCGCAATATGGCCTTTCTCTCCCAGGTAGGGCGCTTTCATGCACTCTACAGCGGTCCCGGCGAACACGGAGGAGTTGCCCACTTTGCACTCCATGCCAAAAACAGCGGCAAAGGCCCTGGCCGTCCGTTCCGCCTCCTCCGCGCTGCCGCAGTTGACGCCCACATGCCGCAGTTCAAAACCCAGCATGGCCTTGACAGCTTCCTTGCAAATGGAGGTGATCTCGTCCCACTTCTCACCCTCGATCAGGTCTTTTTTTACCATCCAAGTACCGCCGCATGCCGCAATCCGGTCAAACGACAGATAATCCATCAAATTTTTCGTGTTCACGCCGCCGGTGGGCATAAAGTCCAGCGGAAGAACCGGAGCCAGGGCCTTCAAAAACGCCACGCCGCCAGACTGCTCGGCAGGGAAGAACTTGACGACTCTCAGTCCGGCATTAACAGCCCGGGTCATGTCGGAGGCATTGACACAGCCGGGAAACACAGGGATGTCTTTTTTAACGCAGTCATTTACCAGTGATTCGTTATAGCCAGGAGAAACAATGAACTTTGCCCCGGCATCCAGGGCCCGGCCGCACTGATCCAGATTCAGCACCGTCCCCGCGCCTACCAGAACCTCAGGACAGTCCCGGGCAATCCGGCGAATTGCCTCTTCCCCAGCGGCAGTGCGGAACGTAATCTCGGCGGCAGGAAGCCCTCCGGCAGTCAGGGCCTTCGCCAAAGGGACGGCCTTGGCAGCATCTTCGATCGCTATGACGGGGATGATGCCGATGTTGGATACCGTCTGAAAAATATCCATGGTTTTCTCCTTTTAATAAAATTAAGCGTCATGCTCCTACGTTCAGAAACAGAACTGCCCATGTCTCTATTATAAAACTTGTACGCTGAGAAAAAAGGGGCGAAAGAGAAAAAATCGCTCCTCTTTTTTGTCAAAAACTACAAAGTCATTGAAACGTTCCGTGATTTCCATGGGGCAGGCAGCGCCGCTTTACTCCCCCATCACCTGAAACACAATGTCCCTCACCCGGTCCCGGGTGTCGCACTCCACCAGGGTTAAGTTCTGCCAGGGACCAACGGTAAGCTTCCCCTCTACAAAGGGCACCGTAATAAAGGGGGACAGCAGCGCCGCCTTGATGTGAGAAGAGCCGTTATCGTCGTGCCATGTTTCATGGTGCCAATAGGGCACCACCTGCCCATTCTCATCCAAATAGGGGGAAAACACGTCCAGGGCCGCCTTTAAATCATGCTTCACCATCCCCGGTTCAAACTCCAGGGTCGTCAGCCCCGCTACGCCGCCGGTGGTAAAACCCGTAACAACCCCATTGGAAACACCGTGTTCCCGGCAAGCCGCCGTCACCGCATGCTGAAAATCTTCCGTCACATCGATCATGCCCATATGGGCCTTGGTCCGGTAGGTTTTTCTCTCCGTGTACACTGCCATATTTCGGCCTCCTTGAATGGTTTTGTGTATTGTAACACGGTTTCATCTGTGATACAATCTTATTTATCCCTTCTGAGCAAAAAGATCGGAAAGGATATGTGCCATGTTTTGCGGCTGCCGTTGCTCCCAGCGGCAAGAAAACAGCTCAAGTCAAATGTATTATTTCCAAATTTAAAGTCTGGAAATAAGATCCCACAATTCATTGATAGAAGCTGAATAAGGAGGGACCGCCTATGCGGATCGCACTGATTCAAATGCCGGTAATAGAGAACAAAAAAGAAAACATTGAAACCGCCTGCCGCCGCCTGCGGGAAGCCAAAGCCAGAAAGGCTGACATTGCCGTTCTGCCGGAAATGTTTTGCTGTCCTTACGAAAGCTCCTGTTTCCGCCCTTATGGCGAACCGGAGGGCGGAGAAGCCCAGGCCGCCCTGTCCGCCCTGGCGGCGGAGCTGGAGCTGTATATTGTGGGCGGATCCCTGCCGGAGCTGGAGGATGATCGAGTTTACAACACCAGTTATGTCTATGGGCGGCAGGGAGAAACCCTGGCCAAGCACCGGAAAGCGCATCTCTTTGACATCAATGTCGAAGGGGGACAGAGTTTTAAGGAGTCGGACGTTTTCTCTCCTGGAAACGCAGTCACCACGTTCGAGACAGAATTCGGAACTATGGGCCTCTGCGTCTGTTTCGACTTTCGTTTTGAGGAGCTGGTCCGCTGCATGTGCCTCCGGGGGGCCAAGTGCATATTTGTTCCCGCCGCGTTTAATATGACGACCGGTCCCGCCCACTGGGAACTGCTGTTCCGCCAGCGGGCGGTAGACAACCAGTGTTTCACCATTGGCGTCTCCCCCGCGAGAGACGAGACGGCCGCTTATGTGGCCTATGGGAACTCCATTGCCGTAGATCCCTGGGGTTCCGTCCTCCGCCGGGCCGGGGCTGGGGAAGCCACGCTGTACGCCGACCTGGATCTCCGACGGGTGGACTCCATCCGCCGCCAGCTTCCGATCTTCTCTGCCAGGCGGACAGACTTGTATGAAATCCGAGAACAGTGAGCGGACCAGTTTTCGCCGCCTTTTTGGACATTGTCCGCCGGATTCCCGCCGGGAATGTTGCCACCTATGGGGAAATTGCCCGTCTGGCGGGAATGCCGGGCCAGGCCCGGATCGTGGGCTATGCCGTGGCGGGCTGCCGGGACCGCTCCATCCCCTGTCACCGGGTGGTAGACCGTTTCGGCGGCACAAAGACAATCTTTGATACACATGCTCCCGGAACCCAACGGGCTTTGCTGGAAGCGGAAGGCGTGCTGTTCCGCCCCGACGGTACGGTGGATTTGGAAAAGTGCCGGTGGAACCCTTTTGAAGAATCACAAAACGCGTGAAGGGAAATTCCCTTCACGCGTTTTGCTGCTCTTGAGAAATATCGCGGGTGGCGTAAGCGTTCAGTTCCATCCCCGCCGTATGGCCGGCCAGAAACTCATAATAACCCTGGGCGGCAATCATGGCTCCATTGTCCCCGCAGAGGCGCAGAGGCGGCAAGTACAGCCTGTATCCCGCCTTCCGGCAAGCCCGTTCCAAATCCGCCCGGACGATGGAATTGGCGGCTACGCCTCCAGCGGCCACGATGGTCTTCCGCCCCGCCAGCCGGGCCGCCTCCATGGCCCGGGGAACCAGAGTGTCGCTGACGGCTTGAGTGAAATCCCGCGCCAAGGCCGCCCGGTCCAGTTCTTCCCCCACCTGCTCCGCGTGGTGCGCCAAATTCACCACCGCCGTCTTCAATCCGGAAAAACTCATGTCCAGGGGCGCGCCATCCACTTGGGCATGGGGCAGATGATACATACCTCCCGCCGACTGCTGGGCCAGCTCGTCCATGGGCCTCCCTCCGGGATAGGGAAGGCCCAGGACACGGGCCGCCTTATCGAAGCACTCCCCCGCCGCATCATCCCGCGTGCCTCCCAAAATGCGCATATTCGTATAGCCCGCCACGTCGATCAGCAGGGTATTTCCCCCGGAGATGGCCAGGGCCAAAAAGGGAGGCTCCAACTCTGGAAACGCCAGATAGTTGGCTGCAATGTGACCCCGGATATGGTGAACCGGAATCAGCGGCACCCCCAGTCCCAACGCTGCGGATTTGGCAAAACTCAGCCCCACCAGTACCGCGCCGATGAGCCCCGGCGCATAGGTCGCCGCCACCGCGCCGATCTCGGACTTTTTGCAGCGCGCGTCCATCAAGGCTTTCTCCGTCAGGGCGGCAATTGCTTCCACGTGTTTTCGGGAGGCAATCTCCGGTACTACGCCGCCGTACAGAGCGTGAACCTCCACCTGGGAGGCAATGGCGTCAGACAATACAGTCCGCCCGTCCTCCACTACCGCCACAGCAGTTTCGTCGCAGGAGGACTCAAAGCCCAAGATTTTCATCTCTTCACTTCCTCAATCTTCATTCCAGGGAACCTGGCGGACGGGCCCTGCCGCCGGGTCCCGGGGGATACGAACATAGCGGTCATATTTTTCCTTGGGAAAGCGGTTTTGATAGATGAAGCGATTTTCCTCCATCAACCGCCTGTCCGGCAAAGGTTCCCGCCACATATACAAAGTCTTGTAGTGCGCGCCGAAGACATCCGTGTCGTATCCGGCGGTCCGCAAGCCACAACGGGCGTAGAAACCCATGCGGCGCTCCGCCAGCTCAGAATCCGGGGCATGGACCGGAGCCTCGCTTTCCACCAGGATCACCATATCCGGCTCCGCTTGACGGAGTGCCGCCAGCATCCAGGCTCCCGCTCCGCTGTTCCGGCGGCTTTCCGTTACACAAAGATAATCCAGCAGCCCCCAGCCGGGACGGCCCAGCCACAAGAAACATTCCCCCATGATCTCCTCCCCGCTGAACAGACACCAGGGTTTGTAACACCCCTCCCGGCACATGGCCTGAATGTTCGCCAGGGGTTTCAGCTCCGACGGGGGGAAAGAGGGCTTCAAGTCCCGCTCGTAAACCAGGGCAATCTGCTCCGGTGAGGCCAATCGCAATTCCATCATACCTTCTCCTGTTCCCCGGTGAGGTTTAAGGTCATGATGACCGCATCCTCCTTCGGGTGCTCGTAGTAATTTTTCCGCCGTCCTACTCCCCGGAAGCCCCGGCTTCCATACAAAGCAATGGCGGCATAATTGGAGGCCCGGACTTCCAGAGTCAAAAAAGACAGCTGGTTTCCCCTGGCAAAGTCCAGGAAAACCTGTAAGAGCTGTCCCGCCACTCCCCGGCGGCGGCAGTCCGGCCGAACCGCCACATTCAGGATATACCCCTCGTCCAGCACCACTTGAAGTCCCGCGTAGCCCGCTACGGTTCCCTGCCCATCCAGGGCCACCAGAAAGGCCGCCAAGTCGTTTTCCAATTCTTCCTTCAGCATGTTTCGGGACCAAGGGTCCGGGAAGCAGACCCGCTCCAGCTCCGCCACCTCGTCCAGATGATCCCCGTTCATGGGGACGATCTGGACTTTCATTTTCTGTTCCATAAACGCTCCTTCCTACGCCTCTCCCCGGCTGTAAAGGGCGATGCCCAGTAAAATCATCCCGCCGCCCAGCACCACCAGCAGCCCCGGCTGTTCACCGAACAGCAGCAGCCCCCATATGGAAGCCAGCACCGGCTCCAACAGGTTTGCCGTGGAAATAAACGCCGGGGGCAAATACTTAAGGCCCCAGCTGAACACGCTGTGCCCCAACAGGGTGCAGAACACCGCCATACCCAAGCCGGCCAGCAGGTTGACAGGGCCCCAACCGGTCAAGGCCTGCCCTCCCGCCACAGCGGCGGCCAGCACCGTCCCCGCCGCCGCAGAGTAAACGAAAGAAGTGTACACCGTGGTAGAAAGCGTTCTCCTGCAAACAGCTCCCAGCATGGTATAGACCGCCATGCACATCGAACCCGTCAAAGCAAAGAGATTTCCCCGGAGAGCCCCGGCCCCGAAAGCGGCGTCCGCCAGGGCCACCGCTACGCTGCCGCCAAAGGCCAGCAGCACCGCTGCCCAAGCCCGGCCGCTGAGCTTTTTCCGCAGAACCAGCACGGAGGCCAGGGCCACAAACAGCACCTCCGTGTCCACCAGCACCACTGCCGCCGCAATGGATGTCCAGCGGAGAGACTCGAAATAACAGGCAAAGTGAATCCCCAAAAAAGCCCCGCTGAGAAGGCTCAACAGCAGCTCGCGCCGCCTGATCGCCTGGAATTCTGCCCACCGGGCCAGCACCGCAGGAACCAGCAGCAAAGCTGAAAACGCCATGCGGTAAAAGGCCAGAACCAGGGACGGCGCCGTGGACCACCGGACAAACACAGCGGAGAGAGACACTCCCGCCACGCCTAAAAGTACAATCAGGCGTTTCATGTCCAGTCCTCCAGACGCGCCGCCGCCTCCCCAGGCGTCAGGCGGGAGACATCCAGCTTTTCCGTATTCAGCCCTTCATACAAAGGCAGATAGGCAAGGCTTCGTTCCAAAGCGCTTTGATCCCGCCGCCCAGCCTGAACATCCGCCGCAATTCTGGCGGACAGCGCCTCCGGCGACGCGGTCAGGGACACAGCCCGGATCCGGCAGTCCTGGAGATCCAGGCGGGACAAGAGCTCATTCAAAATCTCCTGTTGATGGAGCACCCAGCAGAAAATCACATGGTTATAAGCGGAGCAGCGGAGGAAATTATTCAGCAGGAAGCAGATGTTCTCCATCACCATAGCCCTTGTCTCCCCCGTCACTTGAAAGGGATGGGCATCCCAGCACCAATCCCCGTCCAGAAAGACGCTGCGGTCCAGCCTGGCCTGGAGGGACCGGCAGACGGTGGTCTTTCCCACGCCCATGGGCCCGCCAATGAGATAGAGCCGCTTCACGCCAGCGCCTCCCTTCTGTAATTCAGGTGAATGCCAATGTGCCCGACACCCAAAATCACGACTCCCGGCAAAATCCACCATGCCCGTCCGTAGATCCCCAACAGGAAGAACGCCGCCACCGGCAGGCTGGCTCCCGCCACGGGAATCCCCAGGAGTCCCGCAGTGAAATCCGCCATGGTCCGAGAGCTCCGAAAATAACGGGCCCACCAGATTTCATAGAGGGCCATCAGCGCCGCCGCCCCGACCAGCCACCAGGACCGGACGGACCAGGGCCCCCACGCGATGCCCCGGCTCAGCAAAGCTCCGCTGGTAACCCAGACCTGTCCGATCCTCTCCAGCAAGGTCAGGCGGCAATCTTCATGGCTTGGATCGTAATCCTGGGGCTTCCGGCGGGTCCAGAGGAGGTTCGGCACCGTCAGCCCCAGCAGGAACAGCGCCCCCAGCCAGGAAAATCCAAGGTGTTCCGTCATCCCTTGGCCTCCAGCCAGTTCCTTCCCCAATGGGCCTCCGCCGTCAGGGGAATGCTGAGATGAACCACGTGCTCCATTTCCTCCTCCAAAAGCCGGGCCACATCCTCCGCCTCCGCCTCCGGGCACTCCACAATCAGCTCGTCGTGGACCTGGAGGACCAGACGGGCGGCGGGCCGTTCGGCCTTTAAGCGTCTCCACACCGCCGCCATGGCCAGCTTCATCACATCCGCCGCCGTGCCCTGGATGGGCATGTTCAGCGCCACCCGCTCTCCAAAGGCCCGCATATTTTTGTTGGAGGAGGTCAGCTCCGGCAGACTGCGGCGGCGGTGGAACAACGTTTCCACATAACCCGTCTCCCGGGCTTGTTTGACTACCCCGTCCATATAACGGCGCACACCGGGGAATGTGGTAAAATATGCCTCCATATATGCCTTGGCTTCGGCAACAGTGACCCCCAGGTCCTGGCTGAGGGAAAAGGCGGAAATGCCGTAGACGATGCCGAAATTCACCGCCTTGGCCTGGCGGCGCATCTCGTGGGTCACGTCCGCCCGGTCCACATGGAAGACCTTGGCCGCTGTCTCCGCATGAAAGTCGCCCCCCGCCAAAAATGCCGCTTCCATGGCCTCGTCCCCGGCAATGTGCGCCAGGATGCGCAGCTCAATTTGGGAGTAGTCCGCATCCACCAGCACACAGCCCTCCGCTGCTGTGAACATCCGGCGGAACTCGCTCCCCAGGTCCGTACGGGTGGGGATGTTCTGTAAATTCGGCTCTGTGGAACTGAGGCGGCCTGTGGCAGTGACGGTCATCTGAAACTTTGTCCGTACCCGCCCATCAGAATCCATAGCCTTCAAAAGGCCGTCGGCGTAAGTGGATTTCAGCTTGGCGTACTGCCGGTACTCCAGCACGGCGTCCACAATAGGGTGTTGAAAACGGAGCTTCTCCAGCACATCGGCATTGGTGGACCAGCCGGTCTTGGTCTTCTTTCCGTGGGGAAGGCCCAGCCGCTCGAACAGCACCTCTCCCAGCTGTTTCGGGGAATTGATGTTGAACGTTCCCCCGGCCATCTCATAAATGGCCGCTTCCCGCTCCGCCATCCGGTCAGACAGGCTCTCGCCGAACTCCCGCAGGGCCCTGGCGTCCACGCCGCAGCCCGCAAGTTCCATCTCCGCCAGCACCCGGCACAGCGGCAGCTCAGCGGTCTGGAACAGCCCCCACTGGCCCCGCTCCCGGAGCTTGGGGGCCAATACGCCATACAGAGCTTCCACCGCCGCAGCATAGCTGTCCAGGGAGGCGGCGGCTTCCCCGTTTCCCAAAAGGGAAAACGCGTCCGGCTCTAGATACAGCGGCTGCGTCAGCTCCTCGTTAAAATATGCGACGAACAGCCGCTGGAGATCGTAGCTCCCCGCCGTGGCGTCCAACAGATAGGCCGCCAAGGCGGTGTCAAACACGAAGCCCTCCGCCGGGAAACCATTTTCCAACAGCGTCCGCATCAGATCCTTCACGTTGTGGGAAATCTTTTTGACCTCCTCGGAAAAAAGGGCGGAGAGAAGGCCGTTCCAGTCTCCCCGGTATTGTTCGAAAAGCAGCTCCGCCATGACGGCGGGGCTCTCCCCCCGATCGCAGTAAACCCCCACGGCGGAGCAGTCCGGCCGGGCCAGCAGGGCCACATGGTCCGCCGTCCTCCAAAGTGCCAGCAGCTCCTCTCCGCGGGCAGGGTCTGTCACTGTCTCCACAACGGCGGCGGTTTTCTTCCGGACCTCCATCGTCGGGGCGCTGTCCGGGCTAAGACTGAATTTCTCGATGAGCTTGGTAAACTCCAATTTCAAAAACAGCGGGTACGCCTCCGGGCCCGGGGGTTCTCGCCGGTTTTCCTCCGGCCGGAAGTCCAAGGGCGCATCGGTAACAATCGTGGCCAGCCAGTAGGAGTGCCGGGCGGCTTCCTCCCCCTCCGCCAGCTTTTTCACCACGCCGGGCTTAGCAGGGGTGTCCGGCGCCGTCACGATTTCCGGCATGTGGTTATAGAGATGTTCAATGGACCCATACATTTGAACCAGGCCCATAGCGGTTTTCTCTCCCACACCCTTCACTCCGGGAATATTGTCGGAGCTGTCCCCCATCAGGGCCTTCAAATCGATCATGTGAATAGGTGCAAAACCGTACTCCTCCCGGAAGGCCGCCTCCGTCATATCCTTGGTGGTCGTCTGGCCCAAGCGGGTGGAAACCAGTTTTACCTTCGTGGTCCCATTGATCAGCTGGAGGCTGTCCTTGTCCCCGGTGACCACCACGCATTCCCAGTCCGACGCGGCGCACTTCCGGGAGATCGTACCCAGCAAATCGTCGGCCTCCCAACCCTCCAGCTCATAGCGGGGGATATTCAGCGCGTCCAGCACCTCTTTCAGCACCGGCACCTGCATCCGCAGTTCCTCCGGCATGGGCTTCCGGGTGGCTTTGTAGGCGGCGTCCGCTTTGTGCCGGAAAGTGGGAGCATGGAGATCAAATGTAACGCAAAGAGCGTCGGGATTCTCCTCCGCCGTGAGGCGCAGCAGCGTCGTCAAAAAGCCGAACACAGCATGGGTGTAAAGACCGTCCCGGGTGGTCAGAGGCCGGATGCCGTAATAAGCCCGATTTAGAATGCTGTTGCCATCAATGGCCATAAGCTTCATATAGAAACCTCCTGCACTGGAGTCTGTTAAAAAGCCGTCAAAGCGCCGTCTTGGGGGCCTCTCCCGACAGAGCTGCGTTGGTTTATCCTGAAATCCGGCAGGATTCCTGCGTCAAGTCTCCTTACCGGAGAGAAAAATCCAACCCAATCCGCTATTCCGCCAGTTTTACAACAGACTCTAGGAAAAAATTGTATATTAATTAATTATACCATATTTTCCGATAATCCACAACTGGAAAAGACCCGGTTTTTTCCGTTTCCAATTTGTTACCATTTGTTTTAATTTTGTGATTTTTTTCCCTTTGCCTCCTGCCATACTACTTATAAATATTTGAGATCGGGAAAGGAGCTCCGTCTATGCGCCGTTTCGACACCTTTGCTCTGGTACTGGCCTGCTTGCTTACCCTTTCCGCCTGCGGCAGCAAAACCGGCAGACAGGACAGCCCCCAGACCCAGTCTCCTACCCAGGACAGCGGCGAAAATGTGACCGTCTATGACTGCGGCGGCCTGGAAGTGGCTCTGCCCAGCGAATACCTGGACCTGCTCCGGGTGGACACAGACTTTCCCGGCAGTTCCGAGAGTTGGAAGCCCCTGATTTCCGTCTATGAAAAAGCCTCCTATGAAGCGGCGGAACAGGATTTTGGCGGCGGGGGCGGTTTTCTCTTCGGCTTTTTGGTGATGGACCAGGCGGCGTTTGAGCAGCACATCAGCTCTGACGGTTCCGGCCTAGAGATATTCGCCACCGACGGCGAACATTACTATGCCTATACCCATCCCACCGACGTGCAGTTTTACCGTTCCGGCGGAGAAATCAGCACGGAAAGCGAAGATTGGAAAATGTGGGAGAAGCTGAACGAAACCGGTCCCCAGGTACGGGAGGACTTCCTCAGCCGAAACGGCCTCCAGTCCTTCAGTGCCCAAGACGTGACCAGCCAAATCACGGCTGACGGAGAAAGCCATGTCTGCGTGCGGTATTATCCCTATTATGCCAAGGACGAAGACACCCGCATTTACTACCAGCTGCTCCTCTGCCAGCCTGCCCGTCAGGGCGAGGGCGGCCTCTGGGCCGTAGACCAATGGCTGGATGAATACGGAAATCAATATCTCTATTTTCCCGACAGCGGTAAACCCGCCGCTGAGTATTACGCGGAACTTCAAGAGGAGTGCGACACCGGAAAGCACCCGGAACGTTTGATCCCCACCGGAGCCGCAATGACGTTTGTCAAAGACTATTTCGGCCATGAAACCACCGCAGGCAGCTTTTGTGAGGAAGCCCGGGGCATAGATTGGGACTACATGGAGCGAAATGAGCAGCTCAGTCAAATAGCCCTGAGCCTGCTGTTTGACCAGGACCTGGACCAACGGGCAATGCTGGAGTGCGTAGGTGCCGCGACAGAGGACAACTGGGGTGTCCTGGGGCGAAACATGTATGGTTCCGACTGGTTCACCCCCCTAATAGACGCCCTGGCGGACGCCGCCGTAGGCGAACCCCAGCAGTGGCGGGACTCTATGATCCTTTCCTGCCTCCTGGCCACCTGCAACGCTCAAACAGACTTCCGCACGCCTTTGGATAAAATTCTCCAGGCTCAAGTGGCGGCGGACCCCACCGCCTTCACCACCGCTCTGACGGAGCTTTCGGAGGAGGATCAAACCTACATTCGGATGAACTCCGGCATTTTCGAATGAGTTCCGGCAATCCAAGCTGAAAAGAATTTTTCACTTTTCCAAAATTTTCTCACACCGCCCCTTGCTTTTCTCCTTTATTTGTATTAGAGTAGAAGTATCAAATATAAAAAAGGAGATTGTCAACATGAAAGTTCTGGAAACTAAGAACGCCCCCGGTGCGATCGGCCCCTATTCCCAGGGTTTTGAAGTAAACGGTTTTATCTACACCTCCGGTCAGATTCCGGTGGACCCCGCTACCGGTGAAGTGCCCTCCGGCATTGCCGCCCAGGCGGAGCAGAGCTGCAAGAATGTGGGCGCCATTTTGGACTCCGCCGGCGCCGGCTTTGACAAGGTCTTCAAGACCACCTGCTTCCTGGCCGACATGGGCGACTTTGCCGCTTTCAATGAAGTCTACGCCAAGTACTTCACCTCCAAGCCCGCCCGCTCCTGCGTGGCCGTGAAAGATCTGCCCAAGGGCGTCCTCTGCGAGATCGAAGCCATTGCCGCAAAATAATCGAAACACCCCCTCCAGATGGAGGGGGTGTTTCAGACTGTCGAAAAACAGGAAACCTGCTTCGATGGAAAGGAAGGGTGTGCCCAGAACTGCGTCCGCAGATGCGTTTGGAAACGCAGCCGCCGCTTGCGGCCGCTTTCGGCACGGAGATAACCCAGGAAGCGTTTCCTGCACGGTTTTAACTATTCGATTCGATTCCAAACTTTTGCAAAGTTTTGGAATCGTAAGCAGCTTGGCGAAAAGACTTTTTCGCCAAGCTGGAGCATCCCCCTCCAGATGGAGGGGGATGCTTTCCACTTATGTACTTAATCTTCCGCTTCTACTTTTTTGATCTCCATGTCTTTGGGAAGAACCAAACTCAGGATGATGGACACTACAAAAACCACCGCTACCACGTTGGAAGAAAATACGGACCGGATGGTTTCCGGGAAAATGTTCCAAATATCTGCTTCGCTGGTGGCGGTAAAGCCGATGCCAATGGCCAAAGACAGCGACGCAATGGTCACATTCCGCTGGGAGAACCCGCAGTTGGCGATCATCTGCATACCGGAAATCACAATGGACCCGAACATCATGATCGTGCATCCGCCCAGTACGGATTCCGGTAAGGAGGCGAAGAAGTTCCCCACCGGCGGCAGGAGGCCCGCCAGCAGCATGCACGCCGCGCCGGTCATAATTGTAAAACGGTTCACCACCTTGGTCATGGCAACAAGCCCTACATTCTGAGAGAAGGAGGTCACCGGCGGGCAGCCGAAGAGAGCAGCGATGGTGGAGGCATAACCGTCACAGGCCAGGGAACCGGAGATTTCCTCGCTGGTAATCTCCCGGCCCAGACCTCCGGAAACCAAGGCGGAAGTATCGCCGATCGTCTCCGCCGCGGATACCAGGAAAATGATACAGGCGGAGGCAACGGCTCCGGCGTGGAACTCCGGCAGATACGGCAGAAAGCGGGGCAGGGCAATCAGACCGCCGGACATCAGCGTACCCAGGTCCACCTTTCCCATAAAGATTGCCACGATGTAGCCTACCACTAAACCCGCCAGGACGCTGAGCTGCTTGAGATATCCCTTCGCCAGGACATTCCAGATGAGGCATGCCGCCAGGGTTATAACACCCAGCAGCAAGTTTTGAGCGGAACCGAAATCCTCGGTATAGCCGCCGCCAAAAGACCGGGTGCCTACGGTAAAGAGAGAAAATCCGATGGCCGTCACCACCGATGCCGCTACAATAGGGGTAATGATTTTTCGCCAGTATTTGGCCAGCAATCCCAAGGTGCCCTCCATCAGGCCGCCCACAATCACAGCGCCCACCAAAGAAGGATAACCGTAATTGGCGGCGATGGAACTGAGCACCGCCACAAAGGTAAAGCTGACGCCCATGACCACCGGCAGTTTAGATCCCACCTTCCAGATGGGATAAAGCTGGATCAGCGTGGCAATCCCCGCCACAAACATGGCGTTCTGGAGCAAAATGGCTACCTCAGCCTGGCTGAGGGCCGGTTGCGCGGAGGCTGCAATTAAAGTAATAGGAGCTAAATTGGAGACGAACATCGCCAAGATGTGCTGGAGCCCGAAGGGGATAGCCTTTCCAATGGGGACCCTCCCGTTCAGCTGGTAAATGTTGTTGATGCTGCATTCCGGGGCTTGCCTTGTCTGGTTCATAATGGCAGTTTCCTTTCTCCTTACGCATTTCCCGCCGGGCACTGCCGCCGGGAGTTCGCCTTCTATTATATGCACAAAGGTCGACCTTTGTCAAACAAATTTTTTGTACTTCTAACAAAAATTTTGAGGAACCTGCTTTTTGAGCCTTGCACACGCAAAAAGGACCCGCCTTTCAGGCGGGTCCTCCGGCGCTTTCACTCAAATTTCCTCACAGCCAGGCGGTTCCCAGAAGCTCGTCCTTCCCCGACCGTCCCATCAGCTCCGGGACCACATCCCGGGCCTGCCTGCCCTGATACAGCACTTCATAAGCACACTGGCAGATCGGCATCTCCACACCCTCTCGGACCGCCAATTGGTGGACGCTCTCAGCGGCATAGTAGCCCTCCACCACCGTACCCACTTCCTTCATGGCCTCCTGAACGCTCTTGCCCTGGCCAATGAGCATGCCCGCCCGGTTATTCCGGGAGTGCATGGAGGTACAGGTAACAATCAGGTCCCCCATACCCGCAAGCCCGCCGAAGGTCCGCCGGACGCCCCCCAGATGCTCCCCCAGCCGGGTGATCTCCGCCATGGCCCGAGTCATCAGCAAGGCTCTCGTGTTGTCCTGGAAGCCCAGCCCCGCGCAGATGCCGCAGCTGAGGGCGATGACATTTTTCAACGCCGCCGCCAGCTCCACACCCACGATATCATAGCTGGTGTAGACCCGGAAGCAGTCGCTCATAAAGGCGTCCTGGACAAAACGGGCCTCCTCCAGCTCTGGGCAGGCCGCCACACAGGCTGTGGGCAACCGAAGACCTACCTCCTCTGCGTGGGAGGGACCGGAGAGAGCCACGATCCCCCGGCACACATCCCCGGTGGCCTCCCGCAGAACCTGACTCATACGGAGGTTCGTGTCCCGCTCAATCCCTTTGGAAACCGTCACCAGAACGGTTCCAGGCCGCAGGTAAGGGGCAATATTCTTTCCCGTTTCCCGGACGGCAAAGGAGGGCGGCGCGCTGACCACCAGGTCCGCTCCTTCCAAACACGCCAAATCTCCGGTAATCTTCAGCGCTCCCGGCAGAAGAACACCTTTCAGCAGGGGATTTTCCCGGGTCCGGGCCATTTCCTCCGCCTTGGCGGGGGTCCGGGACCAGAGAGTCACATTGTGCCCGTTGTCGCACAGCACCAGTGCCAGGGCCGTGCCCCAGCCGCCGCTGCCCAATACCACCGCCTTCATGATCCGCCCTCCGGTTTCTTATGGAACGAGAGCTTCCGCTCCGTGCCGTGAAACAGACGCTGGGCATTACCCCGGTGCTGCCAGACCACCAGCCCCCCAAGGAGGAACGCCAGAACCACGACACGCACATCCGGGTAGCAGTACCAACTGATAAAGGGAAAACTTGCTCCGGCCCACAGGGAGCCCAGAGAGACATACCGTGTCAGAGCCGTCAGGATCAGGAAGCCTCCCCAGACCACCAGGGCAATGCGCCAGTCAATCATAATGGCGATGGTACCGCCGGAGAGGATACCTTTACCCCCTTTAAAGTGGAACATGCAGGGAAACATGTGGCCCAAAAGGCAGAAGAGCGCCGCCCAGTATTTCCCCAGTACCGGGTCCCAGGCGAAGAGCCAGCTCCCCAGCAGCACGGCAATCACCGCCTTCAGCACGTCGCAGAGAATCACCGCGAAGGTCAGCCAGCCGCCAAAAGTCCGGTGAAAATTTGTCAGTCCAGCGTTGCCGCTGCCATGGTTCCGCACATCGTCTCGAAGAATATACTTGGACACGATCACCGCGCCGTTAAAGCAGCCCAGGAAATAGGACGCCGCAGCCACGATGACCAAAACCAGGATCAGCCCCAGCCCGGAAGGGGCCGCGTAAATCAGACCAGTCGCACCCATACCTTACACCTCCTTGTCGCCCCTCTGCCGGACGGAAATTCTGATAGGCGTTCCCTCCAGGCCGAAGGTATTGCGGATGCAGTTCTCCAGATACCGCTGATAGGAGAAATGAAACAGCTTTGTGTCGTTGCAGAAAATGACGTAGTGGGGCGGCTTGATGCCCACCTGGGTCATATAGTAGATTTTCAGCCTCCGGCCCTTGTCCGTGGGGGGCTGGACCCGGGTCTGGGCGTCCGCCAGCACGTCGTTCAGCATGCCCGTGGTAATCCGGGTGGCCGCCTGGTTGGAGACGTAGTCGATGAGCTCGAAGAGCCGGTCCACTCGCTGGCCGGTCTTGGCGGAGATGAAGAGGACGGGGGCGTAGGTCATGAAACTTAAAGCCTCCTGGACCTCTTTGCGCATGCGGTCCATGGTCTTGCCGTCTTTTTCCACCAGGTCCCATTTGTTGACGACAATGATGCTGGCCTTCCCCGCCTCGTGGGCCAGGCCCGCCACTTTCGTGTCCTGCTCCGTGACTCCCTCCGTGGCGTCGATTAGGATGAGGCACACGTCGGAGCGCTCAATGGCCATGGTGGCCCGGAGGACGCTGTACTTTTCAATGGCCTCCTCCACCTTAGATTTTCGCCGGAGGCCCGCCGTGTCGATAAAGACAAATTTCCCCTTGTCGTTCTCGAACCGGGAATCGATGGCGTCCCGTGTGGTGCCCGCCACATCGGAGACAATCACACGTTCCTCCCCCAGGATCTTGTTCACCAGGGAGGACTTTCCCGCGTTGGGCTTTCCGATGACGGCCACCTTGATGGCGTCGTCCTCTTCCTCCTCCTCATCCTCCGGAGGGAAATACCGTAGGCACGCGTCCAGCAGGTCCCCGGTGCCGTGGCCGTGGACAGCGGAGACAGCGATGGGATCCCCCAGTCCCAAGTTGTAGAACTCGTAAAAATCCGGGTCCGGAGCTCCGGTGGAGTCCATCTTGTTCACCGCCAGGACAATGGGCTTCCCACTGCGAAGGAGCATGGCAGCCACCTCCTGGTCCGAAGCGGTGAGGCCCGTCCGAATATCCGTCAAAAAGACGATGACCGTGGCCGTCTCAATGGCAGTCCGGGCCTGATCCCGCATGAACTCCAGAATCTGGTTATCCGTCCGGGGCTCAATGCCCCCGGTGTCCACCAGCGTAAAGGCCCGGCCGCACCAGTCGGACTCCCCGTAGATGCGGTCCCGGGTGACGCCGGGGGTGTCCTCCACGATGGACAGGCGCTTCCCGATGATTTTATTGAATAGCATGGACTTGCCCACGTTGGGGCGGCCCACGATGGCGATGATAGGCTTTGGCATAAGGCATCCCTCCCGGCGGCGGCACGCCGCCTTATTTTTTAAAACATATAAATCCAGTTTCATTATAACCGGGATGGGCCAAAGGCGCAAGGAAAATCTTTCCGGGAATGGGAAAAGGCGGAGGCTTCCGCCTCCGCCCGGGAAATCCGTTATCTTCTCCGGCAGTACCCCGCCGCGCTGAGGGCCAGGGAGAGAAGGAACATTCCCGCCAGGGCCAGCGCCCCCGTCAGCAGCGCAAGCGGGAAATTCCCCGTCAGGGACACCAGGTCCGCCACGGTCCACCAGCCGTCCTCAAAATTCTTGATGGCGTAAAACAGCAGGAAGGCCAGAGGGAGGCTGGTAAACTGGGCAATCTGGGTTCCAAACCAGTAGTAAAAGGGCAGGCTGAACACCGCGAAGACCGGGGGCAGCGCCACCGCAGCCAGGATGGAAAGTCCCAGCACCTCCGGCCAAAAGGTCCGGTACATGGCGAAGGCCGCCAAATTCGATACCACGGCCCCCGCGACGCTGACTGGCACCGTCAGCAGCACGGCGGCGTACTTCCCCGCCATCACCTTCCCCACGCCCACCGGCATGGTCCGCTGATAGCTCCTCCAGGCCGTCTTCTCCTCCTTCTCCAGGGCCGTGAGGTGCAGAATGCCCACCATCATATCCAGGGCAAAGGAGAACAGCATCCCGGCGTAAACGCCGCTCTTGTACCCGAGCAGGACCAGCAATCCCCCCAGCACCGCCAGGACCACCTTGTCCATCCCCTTGAAAAACAGGCACAGGTCCTTATAAATCATTCCCCGCATGACGCTTCCCCCTTGATATAAAACAGCATGATGTCCTCCAGGGACGCGGCGTCCGCCAAGGCCTTGGGGTACTTCCGCCCGGCGATGGCCCGGTCCCGGACCAGGTATTCCGTGCTGACTCCGGTCTCCCGGCGGACGATGCAATCCCTGGCCTCCACCTCCGTGCCCTTGCCGCAGCGGAGGATGCCGTACTGGTCCAGAAGCACGTCCTTCTCCTCCTCGAAGACGATCTTCCCCTGGTGGATCAGCACCACGTAGTCCGCAATCTTCTGAATATCGGAGGTAATGTGGGAAGAGAAGAACACGGCATGCTCCTCGTCCTGGATGAAATCCAGCAGAATGTCCAGAATCTCGTCCCGGACCACCGGGTCCAGCCCCGCCGTGGCCTCGTCCAGAATCAGCAGCCTGGGCTTGTGGGCCAGGGCGGCGGAGATCGCCAGCTTCATCTTCATGCCCTTGGAGAAGGTCTTGACCCGCTTCCGCTCCGGCAGGGCGAAGCGCTTGAGATATGCCCGGTACGCCTCCCCGTCCCAGGCGGGATAGACCCCGGAGAGGACCTTTTCCACATTCAGAGGCGTGAAGACCTCCGGGAAATTACAGGCGTCGAACACCACGCCCACGCCGCTCTTCACGGCGGGGTCCGTGTGGTCCCGGCCCAGAACCTCCACGGTCCCGCCGTCCTTTTTCAGCTCGTTTAAAATGAGGTTGATAACGGTGCTTTTCCCCGCGCCGTTCTCCCCGATAAAGCCCACGATGCGCCCCCGGGGCACCCGGAACGACACGTGGTCCAGGGTGAAGCCCGGGAACCGCTTGCAGAGGTCCCGGACCAGGATGCTGTTTTCCATGGTCAATCTCCTTCTTCATAAAACAATGCCAGAATGCCCGTCAGTTTCTCCAGCGGGATGCCGTGGGACCGGCCCAGCTCCGCCGCCCGCTGGAGGAGGCCTTCCGCCTCCCGGAGCCGCTCCTCCCGGATGAATTCCTGATTTTGGGCGGCCACAAAGCTGCCCTTGCCGGACACCGTCTCAATGAAGCCGTCCCGGGTCAGGTCCTCATAGGCCCGCTGGACCGTGATGACGCTGAGGTGGAGCTCCTTCGCCAGGGCCCGCATGGAAGGTAAAGCTTCCCCGGCGGTCAGGGTCCCGTCCATAATTTGGGTCTTAATCTGCCCGCAGATCTGCTCATAGATTGGTTTCCCGCTGCTGTTGCTGATGAGAATGTCGATCGGTATCGCCCCCCTTGTATTGTTCGTACTGTGTGTATCGGTTCGATAAGTACACTATATGCGCTTGTGGCTCTTTTGTCAAGAGGAAACGCGAAAAAAGAGGGGAAAATCTTCCCCTCTTCGTTTAACTCCTTATAAAACCAAGCCGATTGGCAATGAAAAGACAAACAGCTTACTTTTTATATTGCGGCTTTTGCCATGTCACAATCTTTCGCTAAAGGGCAGCTTTCACATTTGGGGCTGCGGGCTGTACAGGTATCCCGGCCAAAGAGCACCATCCGATGGCAAAAATTATTGGACTCCTTCGGAGGCAGCACCTGCCGAAGCTGTTTTTCCACCTGGAGCGGGTCTTTGGAACCGTCCGTAAATCCTAAACGGCCGGTAATCCGGATGCAATGGGTGTCGCAGACATATGCGGGCTGACCATAGATATCCCCTAAAATCAGATTGGCGGTCTTTCGCCCTACTCCAGGGAGGCTGGTCAGCTCCTCCATCGTACCCGGAACTTTGCCGCCGAACTCCCCCAGCAGCCGCTGTGCGCAGAGGACCAAGTCTTTGGACTTCCCGTTATAAAAACCGCAGGAGTGTATGTACTCCCCCACCTCCTTGGGATCTGCCTCTGCAAAACTCTCTAAGGTGGGAAAACGGGCGTAAAGGGCGGGGGTCACCTGGTTCACCCTTGCGTCGGTACACTGAGCGGAAAGCCGCACTGCAAACAGAAGTTCATAGTCTTTCTCATATCGCAAAGAGCACAGCCCGTCAGGATAAATATTTTTCAAAGTTTCGATGACACGCTTTACGGCGGCTTTCGATTTCATGATGTTCCCTCCCCATGTCTCATAAAGACTTTTATAATATATTTTATAATGTTTTTCTGTACATTTCTGCCGCATCCAAAAGTTCTCCGGCACTTTTCAGCAAGGCATCTGTCACTTGCGTTCCGCCGGTAATCCGGGCCAGCTCCGCTTCCCGCCGCTCTCGATCCAGCTGCACCACTTTTGTATAGGTCCGGCCTTTGGCCTCTCCTTTTTCCACGGAAAAGTGAGTATCCGCCATAGCGGCAAGCTGGGGCAGATGGGTAACGCACAGGACTTGCTTGCGGCGGCTGACCTGCGCCAGTTTTTCCGCCACTTTTTGAGCCGCCCGGCCGGAAACACCGGTATCCACCTCATCAAAAACCAGAGTACCCACGTCCTCCTGCTCCGCCAGAACATTCTTCAAAGCCAGCATGATCCGGGCCAGTTCGCCGCCGGAAGCAATCCTGGCAATGGGTTTCAAATCCTCTCCGGCGTTAGCGGACATCAGAAAACGCACCACGTCACAGCCGTCGGGCCCCGGTTCCTTTTCCGCGAAGTCAATGGCAAACCGGACCCGGTTCATATCCAAATCCCGGAGCTCTGTTTGCGTACGGGCCTCCAACGCCGACGCTGCCTTCCGCCTGGCTTTTGTCAAAGCCGCTCCCGATGACCGGACAGCTTGTTCCGCCTTGCCCAATTTCTTCTCCAGAAGGAGCAGCGTGTCACCCGCTGTTTCAATGGCATCCAGCTCTGCCCGGCGCTGGTCCAAATAGGCCAGCATTTCTTCCACGGTAGCTCCATATTTCTTTTTCAGCCGGTAAAGCTGGTCCGCCCGGCTCTCCGCTGCGTCCAGTTCCTCAGGGGAGAAGTCAAAGGCCCCCCTCAAATCCCGGATTGTCTCCGCCAGGTCATAAGCTTCGCTCCGCAGGGCCCCCAGACGCTTGTATGCCTCCGACAGTTCCTCATCCAGATTCCGCACGCCGGAGAGGGCCTCCTCTGCGTCCCGAAGCTGGTTCACAGCCCCGGCGTTCTCATCGTCGCCGGAAAGGCAGTAATCTGCGCCGGAAAGGGCGGAAAGATACTTTTCCCCATTGCGCAGTAAATTCCGGCGTGCCTCCAGCTCCTCTTCCTCCCCCAGGCGGAGCTCTGCACGCTCCAGCTCGCTGATTTGAAAACGAAGGCTGTCCACACGGCGGGCCTTCTCCGCCTCATCCATTTGCAGCGCTTTGATTTGCGCCTGAAGGTCCGAGAGAACAGCGTAAGCTTTTTGATAAGCTTCCAGCGGCTCTTCCACCTGGCCGAAACGATCCAGATAGGCCCCATGCAGCTCCTCATCTAAGAGCTGCGCCCCGTCATGCTGGCCGTGAATATTTAAAAGCTCTCCGCCAATCTGGCGGAGCTGGGCCACCGTGACCGGCCGTCCATTTATCCGGCAGGCATTCTTTCCATCTCCGGAGATCTCCCGCTGGAGGAGGAGATTCCCGTCCTCATCAGGAGCCACGCCATTTTCCAAAAGGCCCGGCAAGTCCGCCGGAACAGCGGAAAATTCCGCACTGACAAACGCCTTTGCCGCGCCGGTACGAATCAGATCCCGGGAAGTCCGTCCTCCCAAAACCGCCCCCATAGCGTCAATGACAATGGATTTGCCCGCTCCGGTTTCTCCGGTAAGAGCATTGAAGCCCGGACGGAACCGGATGTCCGCCCCCTCAATGACCGCAATATTCTCAATATGCAGAATCTCCAGCATGGCGGCCCCTTTCTCCATTTTTTATCACTTGTGCGGCAAGATTTGCTCCTCAAACACTCCGATCCTCCAGCCGCTTTAGGCGGCGTTCACCCTGCGGAGAAAATGGGAGGCAGAGTTCTCTCTTTAAGCCTAGCGACTGTTTTCAAATTCTCGGGATGATGGATTTGGGGACTTCATCCCACGATAAGGCGATCCGGCGCAGAAATCCTGGCGGATTTCAAGATAAACTAACGCAGTTATAACGGCGCTTGACGCCCCAAGACAGCCTTTTAAGAATTTGAAGACGCCCTTCAAAGCAGCTCTCGAAAATAATGAGGAAACGGGAGGCAAGAACGGGGATTACAAGACCCGGCAGAAAATCCCGACAGGATGACGCCCATCGAAAATGGCACCGCAGTCATGTGATTTCCGGACCGCCGCTCTTTTCTCAGTATTTTTGAGAAGTGCCCTAAAGCATATCTTTGATCTCCTGACAAAGCAGTTCCGCCGCTTCGTTGTTCCGCATCACAAGCAGCGCGGTATCATCCCCCGCCAGGGAACCTACAATGTCATTCATATTCATGTTGTCCAGTGCCGAGCATGCCCCATTGGCCAGGCCCGGCATGGTTTTCACCACCACGATGTTCTGAGCATAATCGATACTGACGATACACTCCCGGAAAATAGTGCGCAGCTTTGCCGCCACATTCAGTTTCGTTCGGTTGTCCGAAACGGCGTATTTGTACGCCCCTTGGCCCACCGGTTCCTTAATGAGATGGAGCTGCTTAATATCTCGGGAAATGGTGGCTTGGGTGCAGCGGATTCCCCGAGTCTGAAGCCGGTTTAAAAGCTGTTCCTGCGTTTCAATGGCCTCGTTTGAGATAATTTCCAAGATCATGGTTTGACGGTCATTTTTCATGAGTCCAGCCCTCCCGGCAACATTTTTTGCGCGAAAATCTCGCAGAAACTCCGCTCCGTCAGCCGCACCAGGCGGGTCACATACCGGGAACGGCGAATCTGAACCTTGTCATCCGCCCTCAGGGCAAACGCCCGGCTCTCATCCACAAACAAATAGACCGGCTTCCGGCCATTTCGCTCCAGCTCAACCGTCAGCGTATGCTCTGGGCTAAGAACGTAGGAGGAAAAACGCATGTTGTGAATGCAGATCGGACAGACCACCATGGTCTGCGCCACCGGTTCCACTACCGGCCCACCGGCAGAGAGGGAATAAGCTGTAGATCCCGTAGGCGTGGCTACAATCACGCCGTCTCCGGCGATGTCCGCCAAGTGCCGCCCGTCTGAAGATATTTTTAAGTGAATGACATGAGAGATGGGGCCTTCCCGAATCACAGCCTCATTCAGCCCCAAATTGGTATAAATTTGCCGTCCGTCCCGGAAGACGGAGACGTCCAGCATCATACGCTGCTCCATCTCGAACTGCCAGTCTTTCAGCTTGCGGAGCTGCTCCAGTTCTGTGGCTTCCAGTTCGGCGACAAATCCAAGTCCCCCCATGTTCACGCCCAATACCGGCATCTTATGCAGCGCCGTCAGCTTCGCCAGGTGCAGAATCGTCCCGTCCCCGCCGAACGTGATCAACAAGTCCGCCCCCCGCAGCTCCTGCGGAAGAGGCTGCACATCGTAATCAGCAAAGGCTCCTTCTTTCCGGTCCCGAAAAGGAGAACACACCACGGTCTGGAAACCCATGCCGCGGAGAATGTCTTCCGCCGCCCGGGTGGTCTTCATGCCCTGGTCCCGGCTCGGGTTTGGACACAGGATGATTTTCTTGCCGCTCATGGGGCCTCCCCCTCTCTGTGTTCCTCAAGATTCCGGTGGGATTCCTCCACCAGGGCCTCTAAGTCAAAGGACCCAGCGCTTCCGCCGCCCTTTTCCAGCCAGCCTAAATACTCAATGTTTCCCTCCGGACCTCGGATCGGGGAGTAGGTCAGGCCCCGGACAGTCAATCCCGACGACGACGCGTGGACCAGCCAATGCTCCAGCACTTCCAGGTGAACGGCGGGGTCCCGGACCACGCCCTTCTTCCCCACTTTCTCCCGCCCTGCCTCAAACTGAGGTTTCACCAGCGTGACCACTTGTCCCCCGTCCGCCAGCAAAACGCTGAGGGGAGGCAGGATCAGAGAAAGGGAAATAAAACTCACATCCACGGAAGCAAACGACAGTTCTTCCGGAATCAATTCCCGGTTCAAATATCGGGCATTTGTCCGTTCCAAGCAGACCACCCTGGGGTCATTCCGCAGTTTCCACGCCAATTGACCCCGCCCCACGTCTACGGCATAGACCTTAGCCGCGCCGTTTTGGAGCATGCAGTCCGTAAAGCCCCCGGTAGAGGCCCCTACGTCTGCACAGACCGCTCCCTCCAGCCGGATTGGGAAGCAGCTCATGGCCTTTTCCAATTTTAGCCCTCCCCGGCTGACATAAGGGAGTTTATCTCCCCGGATTTCAATCACGGCGGAGGCCGGCGCCGCCATGCCGGGCTTGTCCGCCCTGCGGCCATCCACATAAACCACACCGCTCATAATCAGTGCTTGGGCCCGTTGACGGCTTTCTTCCAGCCCCCGCTCCACCAGAAGCAGATCCAGTCTCATTTTATCGCTCATGGCCCACCGCCCTCTCTACCGCCGTAGCAACAGCCGCAGCGTCCAAACCAAACCGGGCTTCCAACTGAGGAACGGTGCCCTCCGGAGCAAAGGCCCGTCCCAGGTTCTTCAAAATCAGCCTCTTAGGAGCACGGCCTTCCTTCGCTAAAATCGCGGCAACCCTCTGGCCCACACACCCGGCGCCGAAACAGTCTTCCAGCACCAGTAGGATGTCCGTTTTTTCAAAATACCCGCAGAGCGTTTTCCCATCCAGCGGAGCAATCTGATTCAGCTTTAAAACCTCTGCCTGAATGCCTTTCTTCTCCAAAAGCGCCGCCGCTTCCAGCGCCTGATTGATCAGGACCCCGTAGGTTAGAATTACGGCGTCTTTCCCCGCCCGGAGACGGACCAGAGGGGTTTCCAGCAGGCCGTTTCGATACCTTCCCTCTCCCCCTCTGGGATAACGAACCGCCACAGGCCCATCCAATTCAAAGAGCGCCTGTTTCAGCATCTGCCGCAGCTCGGCAAAACTGGCGGGACAGAGGACGGTATAGCCCGGCAGCTCCGATAAAAAAAGTGCGTCAAAGCAGCCGTGATGGGTTTCGCCATCGGCCCCCACCAGTCCCGCCCGGTCCACCGCCAAAACAACGTGCAGCCTCTCCAGTGCCACATCATGAATCAGCATGTCGTAACTTCTTTGAAGGAATGTGGAATATACGGCGAACACCGGCAGCAGTCCCTGTGCCGCCATGCCGGCGGACATGGAAACGCCGTGTCCTTCAGCAATACCCACATCAAAGAAACGCTCCGGAAAGGTCTTGGCAAAACCTGCCAGTCCCGTGCCCTCTGCCATGGCGGCCGTCACGGCGCAAACCCGGGAATCCTCTCGAGCAAAGTCTGCCATAGCCTTGCCGAAGACGGATGAAAAGGTTTCCGCTCCTGTTTTTTTCAGCAATCCGGTCTTAGGGTCAAAAGGTCCTACGCCATGATACATATCCGGGTTCCGTTCCGCAAAGGGGACTCCCCTGCCCTTGACCGTGTGGACATGGACCAATACCGGGCAGCTCAGCTCCCGGGCCCAGCTCAGCACATCGCAGAGACGGGACAGGTCATGTCCGTCAATTGGCCCCAGATACGTAAACCCCATATCTTCAAAAAATGTACTCCCGGGAAACAACGTCTTTTTTAAAGAGGTTTTTACCCGGTGGTTAAACCGGTACAAGGGGTTTCTCATAGGCCGGGAGCCAAAGAGGTTTCGATACCACTTTTTAAAATGGTAGTAAGCAGGCTTGGACCGCAGCCGCGCCAAATGGGAGGGCATGGCCCCTACATTGGGGTCAATCGACATGCCGTTGTCATTGAGGATCACGATCAGCGGTTCGCCGGAGTCTCCGGCGTTGTTCAAGCCCTCATAGGCTAATCCCCCGGTCAGCGCCCCGTCGCCAATCAGGGCCAGAACGCTGTGGCCTTCCCCGCGCAGAGTCCGGGCCCGGGCCATACCCAGGGCCACAGAGACAGAGTTGGAGGCATGTCCGGCAATGAAGGCGTCATGGACGCTTTCATTGGGCTTCGGAAAGCCGGAGAGGCCGTCCAATTGCCGGAGGGACACAAATCGCTCCCGCCGGCCCGTCAGAATTTTATGGACATAACATTGATGGCCCACGTCGAAAACCAAGCGGTCACGCTCCGTATCGAACACCCGGTGAATCGCCACCGTCAGCTCTACCGTTCCAAGGTTGGAGGCCAAGTGTCCCCCCGTAAGGGAGACGCTTTTCACAAGAAACTCCCTCAGCTCCTGGCAGAGCTGGGGGAGCTGGCCCTCCGGCAGCGCCCGGACATCGGCGGGGGAATGGATGGAATCCAAAAGCATAGCTTCTCCTCTCAGCCGCTCAGCGGTGGAACAGATACAAAAATCGCCCGGCCCAATAGACCACTTGGGTGCTTTTTTTGATTGCCACAGTTTTTCCCAAGGCTTTCCCGCCGATGGTCAGGCCGGATACCAGCGCCGTTACCGCCACAGAGATCAGCACTGTCCGCAGATTCAAAGCCCGCTGAAGCTGGGTGACAATCACCGCCCCCGTGGCGCCGCTGACAATGCCGCAGATATCCCCCACCACGTCGTTGCAGACGCTGGAAACCCGTCCCGCATTCCGCAGCAGCATGAGGGACTGTTTCGCGCCCTTCTCCTTGTGGGAAGCCATAGCGTGAAAGGGCCTGGGATCCGCCGCCGTCACAGCCACGCCCACAATGTCAAACACAATGCCAAGGCCAATGAACAGCGCCAGCATCAAAAGAGCGGCGGTCACGCCCGCGCCCTCCAGCATCGACTCCGACGCCAGACTCAGCACGGCGGAGAGGACCACCGCCATCAAAAAGACCGTAAGGGCCCAACGATATGGGGAAGGGGCCTTCCCCTTCTGCTGTTTCTTCAAAAGTGATAACTCCTTACCGGATATTTGAGGTGCTCAAATCCCCTAGGGGCCCCCGCCGGAACCCAGCAAAGCGGTTCCGGTGGGGAAAGGAGGAAGAAACGTAGCGGAGGGAAGCCTGCCCAAAGGGCGGGCTTCCCACAGCGGAATTTCTTCCGACGTGCTAAGCCGGCGGCGGCAGAAAAAGTAAATCTTACGGCTTAGGTACGGGTTGGCTTTCCCCGGAGCGCACCCCTCGTTGCCGATGGGGGCGGTTTCCCTTTCGGCGCTCCGGCGCGGCGTCGCCCATCCGCGCTACCCGATTGCCACTTAGTCCGCACTGCAATCCCTTTTCTGCCCCGTCAAGACAGCCTAGGTGATTTCCACCACAGTCCGTCCGCTTCTTTAGCCTCTTTTGCAAAACGGGTTTCAAGGGGCGATCAGGAAACTGCCCTGGCCGGGGCCTTTCCCTGTAGTTCCCCAATCCACCCGCCCCACGTCAAGGCAGGCTACGTCTGCACACAGCGTTACGGCCCCGAAAGACCGATGCACCGCATTGCAGGTTCCCAATCTGTTTCGTACGCGGGCCGGAATTACCACAACGGGAGTACGTCCGCGCACAAGAACAGGTCTCCACGGAAACAGGGTCGGATAAACCATGCCATTGGAAAACGCCCTGAGTCCGCAAGCGCGCCAAGCGCGCTTCCCCCCAGCACCCACCCAAAACTGGGCGTATCAAGCAGGCACCACGGGTTTCATCGATGTGCCCTTCAGAGGATTTTTAGGCCCTCCCTAGGAAACGGCAGATCTGACTAGAATACTGCGCCGCCGCTTAGCGGTGAATAGTATAGCACAATCGGGAAAAATATGCAAGATATACGGTATATGAAATTTTTCTGAACGGCTTATGAACGGATTTCTACTCCCAGGGACTCCATTTCCTCCGCCGTCAGGCGGCGCCATTTCCCCGGGGGAAGATCTCCCAGAGACACCGTATGTTCCCGCACCCGGCGGAGGCGCTCCACTTCCAGGCCGCAGGCAGCGCACATCCGGCGGATCTGCCGGTTTTTCCCCTGGTGGATCACAATGGCCAGCTTTGCCGTTTCCTTTCCCTGCCGGAGCACTTTCACCAAAGCGGGGCAAACCGGCTCTCCTTCCAGGTCCCGGACCCGGGAAAGCCGGTCTGCCGCTCCCTCTACCGGGCCCCGAACCCAGACATGATAAACTTTTTCCACCTCATGCCCGGGATGAGTCAGGCGCTGAGCCAGCGCCCCGTCATTGGTCAGCAGCAGCAAGCCCTCGGAATCCAGGTCCAGCCGCCCCACAGGGTACACCCGGACGCCGCAGTCCGCCACCAGCTCCGCAACGGTTCTCCGGCCCTTTTCGTCGGAGAGGGTGGTAACATATCCCCGGGGCTTGTTCAACAGGAGGTAGACCGGCTCCCCCCGGGAGGGCAGGGGATTGCCGTCCAAGCGAATGTCGTCCCGGTGCGGGTCAGCTTTGCCGCCCAGCTGGGCAGTTTCACCGTTTACCGTCACCCGGCCCGCCGTTATGTACTCCTCCGCCGCCCTCCGGGAGCAAACCCCGGCGGCAGAGAGGAGTTTTTGCAAACGTTCTTCCATACCTTCACCTGTAGTTTCGCAGAGCGGTCATGGCGGACTCCGCCTTTGGCAGCAGCGTCTTGCCGCAAAGGAGGCCAACGCGGCCTACTTCTTCTCCATTCAGGGAAAACACAGCCTCCCCCACTTTTTCCCCCACCCGGAGGGGCGCAGACAGCGGGCGGTCCAGTTCCAAACTGGTTTCTAAAGCTTCCCCCTGGCCCAAGGGCCAGGCAAAGCTGTCCGCCGCGATTAAAGGCACGCCATCCCGGCTGGCCAGCTCCTGTCCAAGCTGGGCCAGCCGTTTCGCTGGGTAGGCCGAAAAACCGTAGTCATAGAGGCTCTGGTGGTCCGCCCAGTCATTGCCGTCCTGAAGCGTCACAGCAATTAGACGCTGGCCATTTCGCTCCGTACAGCTCACCAGCGTCCGGCCCGCCGCCCGGGTATAACCGGTTTTCAGTCCCAGGCAGCCGTCCACATAGCTCAACAGCTTATTATGATTGGTCATCGTCCGCCCGCCCACTGTCACCGTCCGGGTGGAGGCAATACGGACCAGGGTTTCGTTTCTCATAGCCGCACAGGCCAGCAGCGCCATGTCATGAGCGGTGGAGTAGTGCTTCTCGTCATCCAGGCCGTTGGGATTGGCGAAGGAGGAATCCTCCATTCCCAATTCCTCCGCCGTCTCGTTCATTCGTTCCACAAAGCCCTTCACACTGCCCCCAACATGCTCCGCCACCGCCACGGCGGCATCGTTCCCGGAGCAGAGGAGGAGTCCGTAGAGCAGCGTTTCCAGCGTCAGCTCTTCCCCTTCTTTCAGATACATGGAAGAACCCTCCGTATAGGCGGCCTCCCGGCTTACCTTCACTGGATCGGTCAAATTTCCGTCCCGGATAGCCACCAGGGCCGTCAATATCTTTGTCGTGCTGGCAATGAGCATCCGGGTTCCGGCATTCCGCTCATAAAGCACCCGCCCGCTGTCCATATCCATTAAAACGGCGGCGGAAGCGGAAACCTCCACCGCCTCCGCCCGGCCGATCAGCAGGCAGACCAGAACCATCGCCCAGGCCCGCCGGAGGAATTGTCTCGGCAAACATCATCACTCCAAGTCAGTCAAGTGATGGTAGTATGCCCAAGTTAAACGGATTCTTGCTCCCTCTCCGCCTTTTTCTTTTCAAAAAATTGCTCTGCCTTATCCATCAGGTCCGGAGCCATCTCCACAATACGGTCCAGGGTGGACACCGGAGGCACAGCCACCGGCAGGACTCTGGTCACACCATCCTTAATCGTGAGGAATGCAACCGGGTCAATCTTCACTCCGGCGCCGCCTCCACCGCCAAACTGGTGCGGCTGCGCCTTGCCATAGTCTCCACCGCCGCTGCCAAAGCCGAAATTAACCCGGGAAATGGGAATCAAGGTCACGCCGTCCGGAGTGTTGATCGGCTGACCCACAATCACGTTGGTATCCACCAGTTCATGAATTTTTTCAATCGTGGAGCGCATCAGTTCACTAACCGGGTGCTTTTTGTCCATCGTGTTATCCATCTTATACGTCCTTTCTCCTGTCGTCAGATTCTGCAAAACAACGCCTTATGCGGCGGGACTTTCCATAGGAGGCTCCTTTGGCGGAGGATCTTTGAAGGGCGGCTTCTCCGCCGTCGGGAGACGGGTTTTACAGCGCTTCCGCCAGCGCAGGAACCAGCCCAGCGCCGGGAAAGCCATGCCAGCCCCCACTGCCAGCAGTGTTCCAATCCGGAAGGTAACTTCCGTTTCCCCCTCTATTACCGTGTCCGGCACATTGAAATTCACATCTGTATGAATTTGCGGGTCCCGGATGTTCAAAAACCGCTCCAGCAAGGGCATCCCCGCCCAGACGGCAGCCTGAATTTCCCCATAGGCTTGGGCGGCAGCGGCGGGGTCCTCCTGTCCGCCCAGGACCAAAGCCAGCCGCAGCGGCTTCACCCGAATGCCCCGGCGGGTCCGGCCCAAGGCTCGCTTCAGCGCCGGAAGCAGGGTCCGGAACGCGTCCCTTCCGTCCTCCAGCGCAAAGGAAAGTCCTGGTTTTTTTCCCGTTTCCCCCCGGTTATTTTTCTTAGGCCTCTTCTCTTTGGGAGGCTTCTCCTTCCGGGACTTCTCCGCCTTTTTCGGCTTGGCGGGAAAAATTTGAATCCGCAAGGGCCCAATTTTCGCATTCAGGCGGAGCTCCCCCCCAACGAAAGCCGCCCAGACGCCCACCCGGGTCCAGCAGAGCAGGGTAATCAGCAAAGCGATGACTGCCAGTATCCACAGCCACACCATAGGCGCCTCCTCTCTCTACTCCTTCTCTTCCTCCTGCCGGTCATCCATGATCTCCCCATTTTCCCCAAAACGCATCTGGCCGTCGGCCTCCGGGTCCAGGGGGTCCTCTTCCTCAGAGGGTTCCGTCAGCTCCGGCAGATCCTCCAGGCTTTTGAGGTGAAAGGCCCGGAGAAACTGCTTTGTGGTCCGGTACAGCCGGGGCCGCCCCGGCACTTGCAGCCGTCCGCACTCCTCTATCAGGTCCCGATTCAGCAGCAGACTCATGGTATAAGAGCTGTCCACACCCCGAATTTGATCCACATAGGCCCTAGTCGTGGGCTGATAGTAGGCAATGATGGTCAGGGCCTCCAGGGCCGGCTGGCTGAGCTTGGCCGGCTTGCGGACCTCCAGGGCCCGATGTACCACGCCGGCAAACTCCGGGGCAGAGCAAAGCTGCCAGCTGTCCTCCATTTGGACCAGGCGGATCCCCCGCTGGTCAAACGCGTAATGGTCGCCCAGGTCTTTCAGCGCCCGCTCTACAGCGGGGCGGGCCAATTCCAATGTTTCGCTGAGACGTTTCACATGCACCGGCTCACCGGAGGCAAACAGAATCGCCTCCACAGCGGACTCGATTTCCTTTCTCTCCATGAGGTCCTCCTTAGGTTTCCTCCGCCTGGGTGGCGAGATGTTCCGGCGGGTCCCCCACCTGACGGACGGTGCATTCCGACTCTGAGCCTGTCAAATGCAAAACATGGGACCGGCAAAGTTCCAGCACTGCTAAAAATGTCGCCACAATTTCACTGCGGCTCCGGCTCCCATGAAAGAGCTGAAGAAAGCGGGTGACGGTCCCGTCCTTCAAGCGGCGCAGGATATCCAGGGCCTTCCGCTCCACAGGGTAGGGCTCATGCTGGGCGATTTCCTGGAAGGCCGCTTTCGGCGGAGGCAGCTTCCGCTCCGCTCTGGCCTGAAGCTCCCGCATGGCCCGAAGAAGGTCCCGTGGGCGGTGGTCATAGAGAATCTCCCCCGGTTCCAAGGGCTCCGGCCCTCGGATCCAGATGCTGCGCCCAAATTCCCCCAAAGGCGCCAGACGTTCTGCCATAGCTTTCACATAGGCGTAACTCTCTCCCCGGCGGCGCTCCTCCAGGGATTGAATCAGAGCCTCCATCTCGCTTTTGGCCTCCTCGTCTTCGATGGAGAGGAGCATCCGGGTTTTCAGGTAAACCAGGTGGGACGCCATGGCGGCAAACTCGCTGGCCACTTCCAGGTCCAGCTCCTTCCGCCGGTCCAGCCAGCTTAAGTACTGGTCGCAGATCAGGGAGATGGAGATGTCCTGAATCTCCATCTTGTTCTTCCCCAGCAGGAATAAGATCAGGTCCAGGGGGCCCTCAAAGTCCTGGAGTTCTTCCGTCCGGGAGTGGACCACCTTTTCCAATTTGAATACGGGACTATCCAAGAAGTCCCCTCCTTTTATCCGGTGTAGAACCCGTCCCCTTTTAGAGGCACAGCTCCAAGAAAAACCAGTAGACCCCCTGAATGGCCCCGCTGATGAGGTCCCCTGTGACGCCGAACCAGCTCAACGCCAGCAGCAAAAACATACCGTAGCGCTCGTAGCGCATCAGACCAAAGTAAGTTCGATCCGGCAGGAAGGCCCCCAGCACCTTGGCCCCATCCAGGGGCGGAATGGGCAACAGGTTAAAAAGCCCCAATCCGATGGACAGCGGGGCCGCATAAAGATGCAGGAAAATGTACAGCAAATAAGCAGCGCCGTCCTCGACCATAACCAAGCCGTCCAGCACTTTGTGGCAGAAGAGCATCGCCAAAAAGGCCAGCAGCAAATTGGAAACCGGCCCCGCCAGGGCGGTGAGGGCCATACCCTGCTTCGGCTTTTTAAAATACCGGGGGTCCACCGGCACGGGTTTAGCCCAGCCGAAACCCGCGAACAGCATCATGGCCAGACCCAGCCAGTCAATATGCCGCAAAGGATTCAAGCTCAAACGGCGCCGGTCCCGGGCGGTCGGGTCCCCCAGGGCATAAGCCGCCAGACCGTGGCAAGTTTCATGGACCGTCAGGCAGAGGAGGACCGCCAAGACCCGCAGGGCCGTGTCCTTCAGGAAATACCAGTCGATGGATCGAATCAGACCGCCAAGGTCCATGCTCTTCCCCCTTTCACAGTTTTTTCATTATAACAGTTCCCGGAATAAAATACAAGGGAAACCGTGAAAAAGGCCCGCCGAAAGCAGCGGGCCTCAAATCAGATATTTTTTTTGATGGTGTTGATGGCTCCCTTTTCCAAACGGGAAACCTGGGCCTGAGAAATGCCAACCTCTGCGGAAACCTCCATCTGGGTCTTCCCCTCATAAAACCGGAGGGAGAGGATACGCCGTTCCCGGTCGTCCAAACGCTTCAAAGCATCCTTCAAAGCAATCCGGTCCGTCCAGTGTTCGTCGGTATTCTGGGTATCCCGAACTTGGTCCATAACGCAGAGGGCATCGCCGCCGTCGGAGTATACCGGCTCATAGAGGGATACAGGGTCTACAATGGCGTCCATGGCGAAAACCACGTCCTCCCGGGGGATATCCAGCTCCTTCGCGATCTGTTCCACTGTGGGCTCCCGCTGTGTCTCGGCTATCAACCGTTCCCGGACCTGAAGGACCTTGTAAGCCGTGTCCCGCATGGAACGGGAAACCCGGATCGCACTGTTGTCCCGGAGATAACGGCGGATTTCTCCAATAATCATGGGCACGCCGTAGGTAGAAAACTTTACCGGCTGCCGGATATCGAAATTGTCGATGGCCTTGATAAGTCCCACACAGCCCACTTGAAAGAGGTCGTCCACATTCTCCCCCCGGCTGGAAAAACGCTGAATCACTGACAGCACTAACCGGAGGTTCCCCTCAATAAGCTGGCGGCGGGCTTCCTGGTCCCCCTCCTTCGTCCGGCGAAGCAGAGCCATGGTTTCCTCATTTTTCAGCACCTTCAGTTTGGCGGTGTTGACTCCCGCAATCTCGACTTTTCCCTGCATAAAAGCCGCCCCCTGCTCAGAAATTCCCCTTACCCCTGCGCAGCTGCCGGCACGTCCTTTTTTGAAAGCGGCGTGCTCTTGCGGGTGCTCCTTTTTCCGCCTCCACGGCGAAGGTCAGAGACGGACAGAAAAAATTCCCCCTCCAACTGAATCTCTCCGCAGCGCGCCCTCTATGGACAGCGCCTCGGGGTTTCGGTTGAATTTTTGGGTGTCCGGTCCAAAGGGATGTTCTAAGCAGAGTATCTCCAGAGGCGGTTTTTCCTATACTGGGACCTTTTGTCAGAATAGGACGGCCCAAGAACCGCATAGGGTGGTTTCAAGAAAGGAGTTGAGTTCGATGCAGTTCCGGTTTCGGGACCTCCGGCGGAAGGAGGTCATCAACATCAACGATGGCTGCCGTTTAGGATTGGTGGCAGACGTGGATCTTCGAGCCCCGGAGGGGCAGATTATTGCCATTGTGGTCTACGGACCCGCCCGGTTTTTCGGGCTCTTCGGGCGGGGAGAAGAATTCTACATCCCCTGGGACTGCATCCAGCGGATCGGAGACGACATCATTCTTATTGACAAGCCGTTTCAAAAGCGGGACCCCGGGCTGGAGCGGAAACGAAGGCGCTAAGCTTTTCCTCCCTCCGCCAGCGCTTCCCGCAGCAGCCCTAAAAACAATTCCATAGCCGGGGTGATCCAACGTCCTTTCCGCCAAGCGCATAAAGCCGGAGCGGGAACACCGGAGATGGGAGCCTCCAGTTCCACCAGCCGCCCGTCCGCCAGCTCCTCCGCCGCCACGAAACGGGGCAGGTAGGTAAACCCCAGATTGCTCATGACACATCGCTTGATGGTTTCAATGCTCCACAATTCCAGCGTCACATCCAGCTCAATCGCCCGCTGACGGAGATATGCCTCCAGGCGGCGGCGGAAAATGCTGTCCGGCTCGTCGGTGACCAGTGAGGCGGCTTTCCGCCGGCCCGGAGTCGTAAAGTCCGGTTCCGTGAAACCCGGGGAGGCCAGCAGCACAATGTCATAACTCCCCATGGATTCTACCTCCAGCGCCTCCCGGTTCCAGTCCATGTCATAGCCCACCCCCAAGTCGCAGGCCCCGGTGCGGACGCCCTGGGGAATCTGCATGCAATTACAGCTCCGGACAATCAGCCGGACCTGGGGCGCCCGCTCCCGGAAGGCCCGAATCACCGGCTGCATCCGATAGCACAGCAGCGTCTCCGCCATGTCCACCCGGAGAGTTCCCGTTGGGACCCGGCCCGACCGCCCGCACTCCAGAAGACGGTCCGCCGCCTCCAGCAGCTCCCGGGCCTGGGGCAGTATCCGCTCCCCCGCTTCCGTCAACGCCATTCTCCGGCCCACCCGCTCAAAAAGGGGAACGCCCAGCTCCTCTTCCAATTGCTGAATCTGGACGGTGATGGTGGACTGCGTATATCCAAGCCGCTCTGCCGCTCTTTGATAGCTCCCCTGGTCTACTACCGTCTGAAAGGTACGGAGATTTTTCAGCTCCACTCGTATTCCCTCCCCATTCATTGATTTTATCAATAGTATACTTTAAAAACTTTCGCTTTTCAAATGAAATTCTTTCTGCTATGATGGGTGCATCTCAAACAAAGGACGGTGCCCGTCATGCCATTGTCTCTGCTTCCTTCTTTCCTGCTCTACTGTTATGTAGGGGCGATTACCCCCGGCCCTGCCAATCTCTGCTGTCTCTCCACCGCCCTGCGGTATGGCAGGGGCCCCGCCCTGCGGCAGTGGCGGGGGCTGTTCACCGGCTTTTTCACCGTGTCTATGGCCGCTGTGATGATTACCTATTTCCTGGGCACAGTACTGAACCAGTATGTGGGTCTGCTGTCCTGGGTGGGGGCGGCCTATCTGTTGTGGATGGCCTGGCACACCCTCCGTTCTTCCTCCGGGCCGGAGGGACAGGCTCCCAAGGCCCCGGGTTTCCTCTCCGGCCTGCTGGTAAACCTGACCAACGTAAAAGTTATGATCTTCTGCCTGATGGCCCTAGCCTCTTATGTTCTGCCTTTCACCGGCTCTTTCCGGAGTCTGCTGGCAGTGGGGCTGTTCCTGCCTTTCACCGGTCCTCTGGCCAACCTGGTCTGGCTGTTTGCGGGGGCGGCGCTGCAACGGCTCTTCGCCAGCCACCGCAAAGCCGCGGATATCGTCTGCGCCGCCGCCTTGGCCCTGTGCGCCGTCAGTTTGGTCCTGCCCCATTGAGACGGGGTACATACTGATAATTCTGAGGAGAGGGCCCCAGTCCTCTCCTCTGTTTTTCTCTTCTTCTATTTGCATTTTCCCGTTCAATGGGGTATGATGAGAAAAAGACCTGACGGGACTCCGCTCCTGTCGCAGAGGAGGCGCGGTGCATGAAACGGATGGATGAGGGGATGCCCTTTCTCTTGCGGTACGAAAATGTGGCCTGGTATGAGGACGGGAAAGTCCGCATCCTGGACCGCCGGGTCTACCCCCGGGAAGTCCGGTTTGAGGTCTGCGAAACCTACAGCCAAGTTGTCCAGGCCATCGCGGACATGGTGACCCAGAGCGCCGGGCCCTATACCGCCGTGGGCATGGGCATGGCCCTGGCGGCGTACCAGATCCGGGACAAGGGGAAGGCGGAACAGGCCGCCTTTCTCCGCCGGGCGGCCCATGAACTGGCCCATGCCCGGCCCACCACCGCCAACCGCTACGGTAAAATCACCTTTCGCTGCGCCGCTGTGGCGGAAGCGGCGCTAGAGGCGGGACGCGACCCCATCTCCGGCATTGTAGAGGACACACTGGCGTCTCTGGGACGGCGCTACAGTACCATGCAGCTGGTAGGGGACCGCCTGGCGGAACTCATCCCGGCGGGTGGAACGGTCCTCACCCAGTGTTACGGGGAAACCATCATCGGGACCCTGATCCGGGCCGCCCGCCGGTGCGGCAAGTCCTTCCGGGTGTTCTGCGCGGAAACCCGGCCCTTCCTTCAGGGAGCCCGGCTCACAGCCAGCTGCTTTGCCCAGGCGGGCTTTGACACCACGGTCCTCACGGACAATATGGTGGCTTACGCCATGGAGCGGGAGGGTGTTGATCTTTTTACCTCCGCCGCGGACACCATCGCCCGGGACGGGCACATTGCCAACAAAACCGGTACGTTCCAAATCGCCATCCTGGCAAAGTATTTCGGCGTTCCCTACTATGTCACCGGCATCCCCGACGGGGACAAGCGGTCGGCGGAGGACATCGTGATCGAGCAGCGGGACCCCGGGCCGGTACTCACCTCCTGGGGCATTCCCAACACCGTCCCGGAGGTCAAGGGCATCTACCCTTCTTTCGATCTAACGCCTCCCCATTTGATTTCCGGGGTGGTGACGGACAAGGGGGTTTATGTACCTTACCTGCTGGACCGGTACTTTGACTCGGAGGTCCGGGAATTTTATTGAGGAGGCGCCAGCTATGCTATTGCAAAACGAACGGGAGCTGGTGGTGGAGTACGGCAAGCGGATGAGCGCCGACCACCTCTGCACCGGCACCAGCGGAAATATCAGCGTCTATGTCCCGGAGCAGGGCCTCATGGCCATCAGCCCCTCCGGCATCGGCTACTTCGACACCCGGCCGGAGGACGTGGTGGTGACGGATTTGGAGGCCAGGATTGTGGAGGGAACCCGAAAACCCTCCAGCGAGTGGGCGCTCCACACCCTCTTTTACAAAAATAAGCCCCACATTCGGGCCGTGGTTCACACCCACTCCATGTACTGCACCACCTTTGCCGTGCTGGGCCGGCCCCTTCAAGCCGTTCATTACGCCGTCGCCGGCGCGGGAGCGGCGGAGATCCCCTGCGCGCCCTACTATCCCTTCGGCACCCTAGAGCTGGCGGAGGCCGCTGTGAAGGCCGCCGGAGACAGCGACGCCGTGCTGCTGGGAAACCACGGGCTGGTGGCCTGCGGGAAGGACCTGGCCGGGGCCTACGGGCTGGCGCTGAACATGGAGTACGTGGCGGAGCTGCAATACCGGGCCCTGTGTGTCGGATCACCCAATATCCTCAGCAAAGAAGCTATGGATGATGTGATGGAACGGTTCAAATCTTATGGACAGCCGGATGGAAAGAAACCAGGCTATTGACCGGAGTGTAAAAAGCGGCGGGACGCACATGCGTCCCGCCGCTTTAAGATTACTGGGGCAGCTCCTTCCCCAGCCGTTTATACATGGTCTTCTTCACTGCCCGGAGGATGTTTTCGTACCCGGTGCAGCGGCACAGGTGGCCGGAGAGAAGCTTCCGAAGCTCGTCGTCCGTGTACTCCTTCCCGCTCTCCAGAATCTCCACCGCCGTCAGGATGAAACCCGGTGAACAGAAGCCGCACTGAATGGCCGCCTCATCCACAAAGGCCTGCTGGATATCGCTGAGCTCCCCGTTGGGGCCCAGGAGGCCCTCCAGGGTCCGGACCTTTTTGCCCTCCGCCCAGACGGCCAGGTAGATACAGGAGTTGAAGGCCTCTCCATCAATCAGGACATTGCAGGCCCCGCACTCTCCCACCTCACAGCCCTTTTTGACGGAGGTCATCCGAAAGTCGTTTCGCAGCATGTCGGTGAGGCTGGCCCGAACGTCCACCGTCCTCTCCACATCCTTGCCGTTAAGGTTGAAATGGACAGTCTGATATTGCATCTCGTGTCTCTCCATTACAGCGCACCTCCCGCCAGTTTCACGGACTCGATGAAGGCCCGCTTCGCGCTCTCCACGGCGATGTGGAGACGGAAATCTTTCGCCGCCCGCCAGGAGTCCCGGGGATTGATGTCTTCTTTAACAGCCTGGGCAAACTCCTCTGCCAGCTCCAGGCTAACGGGGCGGCCCTTGGCTAATTCCTCGGCATGAGCGGCCCGCAGGGGCACAGGACCCGCCACGCCAAAAGCGACTCTTGCCCGCTCCACGTATCTTTTGTCGGCGGAGAGACGGACATTGACGGAGGTCCCCAGGGTGGCGATGTCCATAGCGTTTCGCATGGCGTACTTGATATAGTGGCCAAAGCAGTTTTCATAGCTCTCTTTCGGGATAAGAATAGCGGTCTGGATCTCCCCTTCCCGGACATCCACCTTGCCCGCCTTGATATAGAAATCATGGATGGGCTGGCGGCGGACGCCCTCCGGCCCCGTCAGCTCCACAATCGCGTCCCAGGCGTGGAGGGTGGAGGCGGAGTCGGCGGAGGTAACGCCGTTGCAGGTGTTTCCGCCAATGGTGCCAATGTTTCGAATTTGGGGACCGCCCACCTGGTCCACGGCCTCGCCCAGGACATTGATGTACTTTTGAATCAGGGGGTCCCGGGTGATGTGGGAGAAGCTGGTCAGGGAACCGATGCGGAGGGTTCCGTCCTCCTCCAGGGATACGCCCCGGATCTCATCCAGAGTCTGGATGGAGATCAGCTCCGCCCCGGCCCGCTTGCCCTCCCGCATCTGGACCAGCACGTCGGAGCCTCCGGCGATGATCTGGGCCTCGGGATGGGCAAGGCGCAGGGCCACGGCGTCTTTCACGCTCTTGGCCTGATATAAGGCTTTCATATCGTACATACGCTTGGCCCTCCTTTAGTCATTGATGAGCCCGGCCTCTTTGAACTTCCGATAGAGGACGTGGGGCGTGATGGGACAGGAGTCAATGGCAACGCCGGTGGCGTTCAGAATCGCATTCCGAATTGCCGGGGCCGGAGAACAGGCCGGAGGCTCGCCCAGAGCCTTGGTGCCGTAGGGAGAAGTGGGCTCCGGATTCTCTACGAAGCCGACTTCCAGCGCGGGATGATCCATGAAGGTGGACAGCTTGTAGTCCAGCAGGTTGTTGTTCAGAGCCTTGCCGGTCTTTTCGTCGAACTTCAGTTCCTCAGAAAGGCCGTAGCCAATCGCCATGGACATGCCGCCGTGGACCTGAGCCTCCGCCAGGGCGGGGTTGATGAGGGTACCGCAATCATGGACGTTCACCAGCCGCAGGAGATTCACCTTACACATGGGAATATCAACTTCCACCTCCGCGAAGGAGCAGCCGAAGGAATAGGCGTTGGACTTGATCTGAGCGGTTGTCTCAGCGGTGATATGCTGGCTGTGTTCCAAAGAGTAGAGGCTCTCCAACGCCAGGTCCCCCAGGGACTTTAAGATTCTTCCGTCGCTCTTGCGGACGATCTGCCCATCCACCAAATCCAGGTTGGAAACGGGCATCCGGGTCTGTTCGTGGGCCACGGTCAGGATGCGCTCCCGGAGGGCCAGGGCCGTCTGCATAATGGAGAAACCGCCGATGTAGGTCTGCCGGGAGGCATAAGCGCCGGTGCCAAAGGGGGTGATATCGGTATCCTGGGTGGAAACGACATGCACGTCACGGAGGGGAATACCCACCGCATCGGCCACCATCTGCGAATAGGCTGTGTCACAGCCCTGGCCAATCTCCGTCTCACCGGTCTGGAACTGGAGGGAACCATCCTGGTTCAGCACCATGCGGCAGGAGGAGGACTCCAGGGAAATGGGCCACACGGCGGTGTTGTACCAAAAGACCGCCAGTCCCACGCCCCGGCGAACCGGGCCGGTCTGGTTTTGGTACTCTAGAAACTTCTTTTCAAAGTCCAGCTTTTCCAGGGCCTTGTCCATGCACTGGTTGAACGTGTCGGAGTAGAGCTCGTTCTTGGAGAAACCGTCCACGTAGCCCACGGGCATCAGATTCCTCCGGCGGAACTCCAGCGGGGACATACCGATCGTTTTGCAGATATCGTCGATATGGCTCTCGGCAGCAAACATGGCCTGGGGGATGCCATAGCCCCGCATAGCCCCGGCAGAGGGCCGGTTGGTGTACACCGTCCAGCTGTCGCACTCCACGTTGGGGCAGGGGTAGAGCTGGGGAAATGCGTTCATGCCCTTCGCTACGATCCCGTGGCCGTGGGAGGCGTAAGCCCCCTGGTTGGAAAACGCCTCCAGCTTCCGGGCCACCAGCGCGCCGTCCGGCCGGACGTAAGAGATGATATGGGTGCGGATGGCGTGGCGGACCCGGTTGGAGACAAACGTTTCCTCCCGGCTGCACTCCAGCTTCACCAGCCGCCCGCCGACTTGGGTGGAGCACCAGGCACAGAGGGGCTCATAGAGGGCGTCCTGTTTATTGCCAAAGCCGCCGCCGATGTAAGGCTTGATAATCCGGACCTTGCCCCAGGGAATCCCCAGAGCCTGGCCGACGACCCGGCGGACAATGTGGGGGATCTGGGTGGAGCTGACCACCACCACCCGGCCCGCCTCCTCGTAGGCGAAGCACCCGTGGTTCTCAATGTGGCAGTGCTGGACGGTAGGAGTATCATACCAACCCTCGACTTTGATGAGGCCGGGCTCCTGCCGGGCCGTTTCATAGTCCCCCCTGCGGACGTCGGAGTGGGCCAAAATGTTATTTTTATACCGTTCCTGAATCTGCGGCGCGCCGTCCTTCATCGCTTCCTGGACATCCAGGACGAAGGGCAGCTCCTCATACTCGACTTTGATGGCCCGGACGGCTTGAGAGGCGGTGATTTCGTCCTCGGCGATGACCATCGCCACCTCGTCTCCGTAGTAACGGACGTGCCGGTTTAGCAGCTTTCGGTCCGCCACATCCTGGTGATGGGGGTCTGTGGACCAGGGATGGCCAGCCGTGGGGAACTCAATGTCCGGCACGTCAAAGCAAGTCAGGATTTTCACCACGCCGGGAATGGCCGCCGCCGCTGTTGTATCCACGGATTTCACAAAGCCGTGGGCAATGGTAGAGTGGCAGATTTTCGCGATCAGAGCGCTGCGGTCACACAGGTCGTCCATGTATTTGGCCCGGCCTGTGGCCTTCTCATAGGCGTCCACCCGGGTCACGCTCTTGCCGACGCTTTTGCTCATAGGGGCCCTCCTTTTCTATTACAACTTCGCTCCCAGGGAAACCAGGCGCTTGACTGGACGGGAGAAAAGAGGATATACTACTTTTATAAACACTTGCTAAATATGGGGGTTAACTAATATGCCGCAGAAATTAGGCTGTGTAGTAATGGCGGCGGGAAATGCCCGCCGGTTTGGAGAAAACAAGCTGGCCGCTGAACTCGGCGGCCGGAGCCTGATCTGCCGGGCGCTGGACTCAGTGCCCGGGGAGGAATTCGAAACCGTCACAGTGGTAACACAATATCCGGAGGTTATGGACCTGGCGGAGAGGTTCCATTTCGAAACGGTCCGGAATGAACATCCGGACTGGGGCATCAGCTACACCATTCGGTTGGGGCTGAAAGCTCTTGGAGATTGCGGCGGAGCCATGTTCCTAGTCAGCGACCAGCCCCTTTTGCAGCGGGAGAGCGTCAAAGCCCTGGTAAAGCTCTGGCGCTCTCAGCCGAATCAAATCGCCGCTTTGGCCCACGGAGGAGTCCGGGGAAATCCCTGCATCTTCCCTGCCCGGTTCTTCCCGGAACTCATGGCCCTCACGGAGGACCATGGCGGAAATACCGTCATCCGGCGGCACGAAGAGGCCCTGATCTTACTGGAGACAGCGGAAAAAGAGCTGACGGATGTGGACACACCGGAGGCACTGCGGATGATTGGAAGCCGGTAAAGACGGACCTATGTCTTTGTCCCCTCTCTCCCCCAATTCCCATGTCATCGATAGTCGGGCGGGCTTATAAGCCCGCCCCTACTTTTTGCTGTAGGGGGTTCCCTCCAGGGGCAGGGACGAACGGCGCTTACCGTCGTACCGGAAGTAGGCATCGGCGATGGCGGGGGCAGTTGGTATGGAAGTGATCTCTCCGATCCCAATGGCTCCGCAGGCCACGTTCAGCCCCGCTTTCTCCACAATGATCGGAGTAATCTCGGGAATCTGATTGGCCCGGAACAGGCCAAGCGTGCCGTATTTCACATTGGGTTTGCAGTCAGTCAGGGGATACCGCTCCGTCAGGGCATAGCCCATGGACATGACTACGCCGCCCTCAATCTGACCCTCTACTGAAAGAGGATTCACCGCCTTGCCCACGTCATGGGCGGCTACAATCTGTTTCAGCTTCCCATCCTCGTCCAGGATGCACACCTGGGTGGCGTAGCCATAGGCAATGTGGCTGACGGGATTGGGCACGTCGGCCCCCAGGGGATCTGTTTTGCCCAGGTATTCGCCGTAAAACTCTTTCCCGTTCAGAGAGGACAGGCCCTCCTTCTCCAGCGCCGCCTTCAGACCCTCACAAGCCCGGCGGCAGGCTTCGCCGGTAAACAGGGTCTGCCGGGAACCGGAGGTGGTGCCCGAGTCCGGCGCAAAATACGTGTTGGACCGCTCATACACCACGGCTTCATGACTGAGGCCCGTCTGATCGCAGATCATCTGTGTCAGCACGGTGCCCAGGCCCTGGCCGATGCAGGAAGCTCCGGCAAAAATATGAACCTTGCCGTCCTCTACCGTCAGCCGGACACGGCCCGTATCCGGGATCCCCACGCCCACGCCTGCGTTTTTCATGGCACAGGCAAGTCCCGCGTATTTGGCCTTTTCGTAATAGGGCTTTACCGCCTCCAGGGTTTCCGCCAGGCCGGTGGACTCGTCCACAATCTGGCCGTTGGGAAGCTCCTGTCCGGGACGGATGGCGTTGCGGTATCGAATCTCCCAGGGGCTGATACCCACCACATCCGCCATTTGGTTCAGAAGGCTCTCAATGCAGAAACAGGTCTGCGTGACGCCAAACCCACGGAAAGCCCCGGCAGGGGGGTTATTTGTATACCAGGCCCACCCGTCAATCTCAAAATTCTGATAATTATAGGGACCGGCGGCGTGGGTACAGGCTCGCTCCAGCACCGGCCCGCCCAGGGAGGCGTAGGCCCCGGTGTCGGCCACCACGCTGGCTTTCACGCCTTGAATCAAGCCGTTTTCATCGCAGCCAAGCGTGAACTCCATTTCCATGGGGTGACGCTTGGGATGGATCAGAAGGCTCTCCGCCCGGCTGAGCTTTACCTTCACCGGCCGCTTGGTCAGATAGGCAACCAACGCGGCGTGGTGCTGAACCGTCACATCCTCCTTACCGCCGAAACCGCCGCCCACCAGGCAGTTGCGCACTTTTACCTTCTCCGCCGGCAGGCCCAGCATCCCCATGGTTTCATGCTGGGTATCATAGGTCCCCTGGTCTGTAGAAAGAACCATCACCCCGTCCCCGTCGGGATAGGCCACGGCACACTCCGGTTCCAGGAAGGCATGCTCTGTCCAGGGAGTGGAGAACTTCCCGGTTAATACATGCTTGCTCTTGGCGATGGCCGCCGCAGGATCACCCCGCTGGATGTGTTTGTGGGCCAGCAGGTTCCCCTCCCGGTGGACCAGGGGCGCATCCTCAGCCATAGCCTCTTGAGGATTCCGGACCATAGGCAGCTCCTCATAGTCCACCTTCACCAGGGCCTTGGCCTTCGCCAGGGTTTCCAGGTCCTCCGCAGCCACGATGCAGACGGCGTCGCCCAAATAGTGGGTGATCTCCCCCACGGCAATCATGGTGTCCCAGTCTTTTTTCAAGTGGCCCACCTTGTTGTTCCCGGGGATCTCGGCGGCGGTGAAAACTCCCGCTACACCGGGAAGGGCCCTGGCCTCCTCCGCATGAATCGCCAGGACGCGCGCTCTGGGATACTGGGAACGGACGGCGGAGGCGTAAAGCATACCCTCCATATAAATGTCGTCGGGATAAATTCCCGTCCCGGTGACCTTCTCCTCCACATCCACACGGGGGACCCTGGCCCCCAGGGACCAGTCGGAGGGAACTTCCGGAACCTCTCCGGCCCGGAGCAGTTCCGCCGCCAGCAAAATGGCGTCGATGATCTTCACATAGCCGGTACACCGGCAGATGTTGTTGCGGATGGCAAAGGCCGCCTCCTCCCGAGTGGGGCTTTGGTTCCCGTCCAGAAGAGCCTTGGCACACATCACCATGCCAGGTATACAAAAACCGCACTGAACCGCCCCGGCCTGGCCGAAGGCATATGTATAGACCCGCTTTTCAAAGTCTGTCAGACCCTCCACCGTGAGGATGCTCTTTCCCTCCAGCTTATCCGTCTGAGGAATACACGCCCGGGTCGGTTTGCCGTCAATCAGCACCGTACAGGTGCCGCAGGCGCCCTCGCTGCATCCGTCTTTCACGGACGTCAGGCCCAGGCCGTCCCGCAGGAAGCGGATCAGCTTTTGGTTTTTCTCCACGGTGACTGGTTTGCCGTTTACGGTAAATGCCGCCATAAAAAACTCCTTGCTTCCGTGCCCGACCCCGGTCCCACGGCCATGTTGTATTCAGAAAGGTCAACCTTTCCGTTGTTGTTCATTATACATGAACTTTCTTCTCTGCGCAACCACACTTTTGTCATTTCGTTATTCTATCTCTAGTCTAACGGCGGCAGTTCCCAGCCAACTGCCAAAGCACCTTTTCGAACGGCAACCCGGGCTTCCGGCTCCAGAATGTGATTACTGACTCCTAACGGGAAATCTGGAGTAAGGACAGCTCCCTTCAACGGGTACTGGAAGCCCTCCTCATCCACCCCCTCTGCCCGTTCCCCCAGGCAGAAGGCGGAAAAAAGGCCCCATTCCACCGTTTTCCGAATGTCCAAAGCTTCGTTTTCAATCACGGTCCACACGAAGTCATCGTCGTAAAGAAACCCCTTGGCCCCTCTCCGGCGAAGAAACAGCAAGGACTGTAAGTTCGCCAAAGTGTGGTCCAGCCGCTTGCCTCCGGTACCGCCATAGATATAAAACGTATCACATGCCCGTTCCAACCCTTCCTTAAGGGCGGCCATGGTATCTGTGTCATCCTTCTCCACTGGCAGACGGCGAAGACTCACAGCTCCTTCCGGTGGGTCCATAGAATCAAAGTCCCCCAGAAGAAGGTCCGGAACAATTCCTTCCCGGCGGCAGATTTGGTAGCCTGCGTCAGCGGCAATTACAAGATCACCAGGTTCCGGACGCCTTCGCAGACCATAAAAGCTTCCGGCAGCAAAGACAAAGCAGCGCTTCATAAAATAATCTCCTTATTTATAATGACCTGATTATACTATACGAGACAGGCAAAGCGCCAGCGCCTTTGGGGAAAATTTCTCCTGTAATTTTTTATTCTCCCCTTGACAAGAACTAATGTTCTATTTATAATGTTATCGAACAAAGTTTCTATATCGCTCCGGCTTGATCTAGGAGCGGCAAGGAGGGGCTTTCTATGACCGGTTGGACTCTTTTTTTCATCTTTCTTGGTACAGCGGTTCTCACCGCCCAGCTTTTCCGCCTCATCGACCTGATTGAACGGCCTTCTCAGCGGGTCCGCCGGGGAGCTGCGCTCCCTGTGGCTTGGAACGTCCGTCTGTGGGATCGACTGCGTGAAACCCAATGGATGTCCTCGAAAAACTGACAATCCTTACCGACGCCGCCAAATATGACGCTGCCTGTACCTCCAGCGGCGGGACCAGAACCGCGAAAAAAGGATGGATCGGCAACACCTCCACCGCCCAGGCGGGTTGCTGTCACACCTTCTCCGCCGACGGGCGCTGCGTCACCCTGCTGAAAGTCCTGCTGACCAACTGCTGCGTGTATGACTGCAAATACTGCGTCAACCGCCGAAGCAACGAGACTAAGCGGGCGGCTTTTACCCCGGAAGAGCTGGCGGATTTGACCATTCAGTTTTACCGGAGGAATTATATTGAGGGGCTGTTCCTCTCCTCCGGGGTCTTTCGCAGCCCCGACTACACTACAGAGCTGATGATCCGGGCCCTTTCCCTTCTCAGGGAGCAGCACCGCTTCAACGGCTATATCCATGCCAAGGCGATCCCCGGTACGTCTCCGGAGCTGGTGGAACGGTTGGGCCTTCTGGCGGACCGGCTCAGCGTGAACATTGAGCTGCCCTCGGAGGCAGGGCTGAAATCCCTGGCTCCGGACAAAACAAAGAGGGCTATTCTAGCCCCTATGCGGCAAATTCAGACCCGAAACCGGCAGAGCCGGGAAGAACTGGTGAAATACCGCCACGCCCCCCGTTTTGCCCCCGCCGGGCAGAGCACCCAGCTCATTGTAGGGGCCACCCAGGACACGGACTTCCACATCCTCCGGCTGACCCAAGGGCTCTACGACCGCTACAGTCTAAAACGAGTGTTCTATTCTGCTTACGTACCGGTGGTGGAACACGCTCTGCTCCCCGCCAAGGACGTGAAGCCGCCTCTGCTGCGGGAACACCGGCTCTACCAGGCGGACTGGCTGCTGCGGTTTTACGGCTTCCGGGCGGAGGAGCTGCTGGATGAGCGGAATCAGGACTTCGATACCCGGGTGGACCCGAAATGCAGTTGGGCCCTGGCCCATCTGAACTTCTTCCCGGTGGAGGTCAACACAGCCGCCTATGAAACCTTGCTGCGGATTCCCGGCGTGGGGGTTACCTCCGCCCGGAGAATTCTCAGTGCCCGGCGGGTGGGTCCCCTTCACATCGACAACTTGAAAAAGCTGGGCGTGGTAATGAAACGGGCCCAGTACTTTCTCACCGCCTCTGGTAAAATGGCGGAGGGTTTGCGTTTCACGCCGGACAGCCTCCTCCGGGGGCTCATCGCCGCGGAACAGCCCCTGCTTCCCCGGCAGGAGGCTGTGCAGCTGTCCCTCTTCGACCCGGTGGAGACGGCGTGACGGCGCTTCCGGAGGACTTTCATGGACGTGATCTACCACTACGACGGCAGCTTCGACGGCTTCCTTTCCTGCGTCTTCGACAGCTATGCCCACAAAGAAATCCCCGCCGGGTTCTCTTCCGGCGAGGATATCGTTTTCAGCTTATTCGATTCCCGAACGGTCCCCACGGACCCGGAGCATGCCGCCCGGGTCCTGCGGAAAGTTTCCGCCCTGTCCCCGGAGGCCGCCGTCCTGCTGAGGAAAGGCTTCCTCACCTGCCTGCCGGACAAGGAACAGCACCTGTTCCAAGTCGTCGCCAAACTGCTCCGAGAGGGTCCCGGCTTCCTCCGCAACCGCTCCGACGGGACGCTGTATCCGGTCATCCGGGCCGTTCAGCACTTGAATGGAGAGGTTCATCTTTTAAAGGGTTTCGTTCGCTTCTCGGACCTGGGAGGTGTGCTGGGGGGAGAAATTGAGCCGAAGAACCGCGTGCTCCCCGTGCTGGGTGGGCACTTTGCGGCCCGTTTTCACAATGAGCGATTCTTCCTCTACGACCGCACCCACAAGGAGGCCCTGTTCCACATTCCCGGCCAGTCGGTCATTCGGCCCCTGGCGGCTTTCCAGATGGCTTTACCGGACGAAACGGAAGCACGTTACCGGCTGCTGTGGAAACGGTTTTACGACACGATCGCCATCAAAGAGCGGGAGAATTCCCGCCTGAGAATGCACAACATGCCCAAGCGCTATTGGAAAACCATGACGGAATTCCAAGGAGAGGCATATTTTCAGCCGGATTCCTCAACCGCCGGTTTCCCCTCACCGTCACTCCAGCCCACCCTTCCCCCGGACTTGGGAGCACGTTAAAGCTCTATTGCAGTTTTTTTCTTGCAAAAAAGGCTATTAGGACTCAAAGCTCTCCCGCAGCCGTTTCAATCCCCGCCGTTCCAGCCGGGAAATCTGCACCTGGGACACTCCTACCACCCGGGCTGTCTGCTCCTGGGTCAGGCCCTTAAAATAGCGGAGGAGGATCGTCATCCGCTCCTTCTCCGGCAGACGGTCGATGGCCTCCCGAAGGGCGATGCGCTCTACCAGCCCCTCCTCCGGGGCTTCGGTGCCCAGGGAGCCCTCCAGGGTCAGCCCGTCCGCCGTCTCCTGCTGGAGGGACTCCGGCGCGTCGGTAGCCAGGTCTGTCCTGGCGATTTCCTCCGGCGTCAGGCCCGTGGCCTCCGACAGCTCCGAGAGAACCGGTTCCCGGCCCAGCTCATGGCGGAGGCGTTCCCGGGCAGTGTAGAGGGTCTGGGCCTGCTCCCGGATGCTGCGCCCCACTTTCACCGCTCCGTCGTCCCGGAGAAACCGGCGGATCTCCCCCGCGATTTTCGGTACGGCGTAGGTGGAAAAACAAGTTCCGTAATCAAAGTCAAAACCTTGAACCGCTTTCAAAAAACCCAGACAGCCCAGTTGATATAAATCGTCCGGCTCCACACCCCGTCCATAATACCGCCGGACCACGCTCCAGATCAGGCCGTTGTTTTCGATCACCGCCTGTTCACAGGCGTCCCGGTCCCCTTGCTGGGCCGCCCTGAGGAGCTCCAGCGCCGCGCTCATCTCTTCACGCGGGGGACCAGCTTCTTTCGCATCACCACCGTGGTCCCCTTATTCACGGCAGAGCGCACCGTCACCTTATCCATGAAGCTTTCCATGATGGTAAAGCCCATACCGCTGCGCTCCTCCCCACCGGTGGTAAACATAGGCTGCCGGGCCTTGTCCACATCGGGGATGCCCCGTCCATGGTCCTTCACCGTCAGCTCCAGTACATTCCCCGCCAGTACCCGCAACTTCAGCGTCACGCCGCCGATGGCTTCCGGGTAGCCGTGGACGATGGCATTTGTCACCGCCTCGCTGACAGCGGTTTTGATGTCTTCCAGTTCATTGAGTGTGGGGTCCATCTGGGCGGCGAAGCAGGCCGCGGCGGAGCGGGCAAAGCTCTCGTTCCGGCTCTGGCTGGGAAAGTCCAGCGTAACCTCGTTGACTGCCTTGGTCCTCATGTATGTAAAACCTCCTTATTTGATCGTCACCAGCCGGTTCACCCCGGCGGCCTCCAGCACCCGCCGGGCCTGGGGCGGCACGCCCCGTACCAGCAATCCCCCGTCCAGCAGCTGCATCTTCTGCCGGGCCCGGAGGATTACCGCGATACCGGAGCTATCCATAAAAGTGATTCCGGCCAGGTCCAGCACCAGCTTCCGGGGCAGGGCTGCGTCCAGGGCCTCCTCCAGTTCCCGGAGAGCGGTTCGGGCCCCGTGATGGTCCAGTTCCCCGCTGAGTTCCAGCAGCAGATTCCGGTCCGCGCTCTTTACCTGGATTTCCATAGTTTTCCCCTCTTTTGTCAAAAATATACCGGATTCGCCGTTTTCTGCCCGCTGTCCTGGATGGGACGGGCTTTACACATTTGATGATAGCATGTCTTATCCCGGCTTTCTGTCGAAATCCATAAGAAGGACCTGGAAATCTCGGCAAAAAGTGGAAAAACCTCCCCAGCCGCCTGATGCTGTAACACCCGCCGTCGGAAAACGGCGGGCGCTTCCATTTTGTGACCAATTTTAGGTTGACATCCGTCTACCTTTCTGCTATGATTTTTTCAGAAGGTAGACAATCGTATACCAATTTGAGAAGGTGTTATTATGAAAATTGACCTTTCCAACAGCGAGTGGAAGTTGATGCGCCGCTTGTGGGAACGCTCTCCCAGCACCATCACGGAGCTGACGGCAGCCCTCCGGGAGGAAACCGGCTGGAGCAAGAACACGGTGATCACTATGCTCTCCCGGCTGGAGGCCAAGGGAGCCGTCCGCCATGAGGAGGGCGAAAAGGCCAAACGCTACTTCCCCTCCCTCCGGCGGGAGGACGCCGCCCGGGACGAGACGGAGAATTTTCTTTCCAAGGTTTACGGCGGCAGCCTTGGGCTGATGATGAGCGCCATGGTGGAAAGCCGCCGGCTGTCCGAATCGGACATCGCCGAGCTGTCCGCCATCCTGGATAAGGCGGGAGGTGAGGACAAATGAAGGAAATCCTGCTGACCTCCTCGGCGCTGATTCTGGCGCTGCTGGCCCTCCGGCGGCTGTTTCGGAAGGTCCTCTCCCGCCGGGCCCAATATGCCCTCTGGGGACTGGTGCTGCTGCGGCTGCTGGTTCCGGCCAGCCTTCCGGCGGCAGATTTCAGCTTGCTGACGGCGGCGGAGCCGGTGGTGTCCGGCTTGGAGGGACAGGCACTCTACCTGTCCCCCTCCCGGGTCACTCTGACCGCTCCAGAGGGGCCCCTTCCCTCGTACCGTTCCGAAGAGGACCCCAAAATCGTGCTGGGCCCGCCCTCGGAAAACAGCGTTTACAGCTATACCAACAGCCAGCAGGTGGTCCATGAGGTGGAATACGCCTGGCAGATCGTCCTGGCGGACCAGCTACCCCCCATCTGGTACGGCGGTATGGCGGTCATGGCCTGCTGGCTGGTCCTCTCCAATCTGCTCTTCTGGCGGAAGCTCCGCAGGGCCCGGAGGCCCTATCCCGTGGAGGGCTCCCCCCGCCGGGTCTATCTGGTGGAGGAGGGCCTCCCCTCCCCCTGCCTCTTCGGGCTGTTCCGCCCCGCCATTTACCTGACCCCAGCCGCCCTCCAAAGCCCGGACCGCCTCCGGCACGTCCTGGCCCACGAAGAGACCCACGCCCGGCACCTGGACCCCCTCTGGTCCCTGCTCCGGGCCGTGTGCCTGACGGTCTACTGGTTCGACCCCCTGGTCTGGTGGGCGGCCCTGGCCTCCCGGACGGACTGTGAGCTGGCCTGTGACGAGGGGGCCCTCCGGCGCCTGGGGGAGGCGGAGCGGGTGCCCTACGGGCGGACGCTTCTCTCCCTCATCCCCGTGCGGAAAGCCCCGGCGAATCCCCTTCTCTCCGCCACCACCATGACGGCGGGGAAGCGCCAGCTCAAGGACCGGATCACCCGCGTGGCGGAGAACCCGGTCTATCTGGGCCGGGCCCTCTTCGCCGCCGTGGCCCTGGCGGCGCTGGTGTGTGCCGTCACCTTCACCGGGGCCAAGAAGATGGAAGCCCCTGAACCGGCCCTCTTCCACAACGTGGACGAAGCCGCAGCCGCTCTGGCGGAGGAGCTGGAAAACTACGGCGGCCCGGAGGCCGACATCCTGTCCAAGCTGATTGTCTATACCCCGGAGAATCCGCCGGAGTACTTCGACCTGGAGGAGGGCGAGCTGCTCCGGGTCTACTGGGGGATGTCCTACTCTCTGTCCGCCAGCCTCTCGGACCCCATGGGCTGGCTCTGCTCCCTCTACCGGCTGGAGCCGGAGACGAACTACCTGCCCCGAAACGTGGAAATCCTCGGCAGCGACGGTCAATA
>CAJTSM010000010.1:100079-114062 GCA_910578935.1 uncultured Oscillibacter sp.
AGCCTGGAGGACCCGGACCGCGTCCTGGGGGACTACGGCCTGATGTTCTTCGAGGGCGGCGGCAGAATCTACGCCGGGGTCCAGCACTTGGCCAGGAGCTCCTTCCCCACGCCCTTCTGGTCCTTCCTCCCCGGGGCGGGCGGGGCTTACAACGCCTCCTTGTTCCGCAATCTTCTGGGCCACGACGGCTTCTGCATCACCTACAACGCCAACGACCGGGACCAAGCCACGACGAGCGAATTTTACTATTTGAACGGGGAAGGCCGGCCTGTCCTCCTGGCCCGGATGGAGGGTTATGCCCAATACATCGACCTGGATGGCGACGGGGAAAACGAGTTGGTTTCCCAGAACTTCTACGCCGACTCCTTCTACTTCCGCCGGGACGGGAACTACTACAAGGCGGACCCGCGGCCCCTGCTGTGGACCGTCTGGCCCACGGGGACCTACTTCCGCTTCGACGGCTGGAACCCCGCCACCCGCTCCATGCCTTTTCAGGCCGACGCCTCCAAGTCCCTCGCCGGGGACTTCACCGTTCCAGTCTTCCAATACCGGACGCTGTTCTTTGACGGGGAGAACCTTCTGATCTACAACGACCAGCGGCACTTCACGGACCACATGGTCGAGTGGTTCGACGAGGATTCCGTCATCAAAGATGCCGCCCTGACGGCGGTAGAGGAGCAGTTCCACGCCTCCCGCCTGTCCAGCACGGTACTCTACGACGGCTGGCGGATCACCGGCATTGGCGACGGCTATGGACTGGAGGTAGACGGAAGCAAGTATATTTTCCGGAAGGTTTCCTACGAGTTCCACACGCCGGAGCTTCAGGAAGCCCCAGCGCTGGGCGGGAGTGCCCAAGACCACTGGGCCGCTCCCGCCTCCAAGAACCTATGGCTGATGTTCCGGGGCCTCTCGAGATACCGCGCGGACCTGACGTATCTCTGCTGCTTCCAGCAGGAGGGCGACCTGGTTCTCTCTCCGGAATTCGTCCGGGAAAGGCTCCGGGATATGCCCTTTAATATCTACCTGGGCACCGCCACCCTTCAAGCGGAAACCTCCATCGCCTCCGCCGCCGGCCTTGCCCAGGCGGCGATGGACCGACTGATGGAGGCGGACACCATTAACATGACCCTGCTGGCCTCCAAGGGAGGCGGGCGGTACGACGTGGACCCCCAGGTCTTGTCGGACTGGGCCGGGGAGTTTACGGACAGTTATAACTGGAGTTACACCGAAGACCCCGGCGACATGCCCGCCGAATCCCTGCTGGTGATGTGCGGGGACCTGAGCCTCCGCTTCTGGCCGGAGAGCGGCTTGGTGCTGCTCCACACCTACCGGAAGGACGTCTGGCTCCGGGCGGAGCCCAAGGACAATGCGGCCAGCCTCTTTGAATTCATGCGCCTTTGGTACGGCGCGGCCCAGGCTCAGGCCCGTCAGGAGGCCTTGTAAATTGCATCCGGCGGTCTGCTGCGTTTCCCCCGAGCTTCTGCAAACAGGAAAAAGCCCAGCTGTTGCTGGGCTTTTTCGCAGTCCGGCAAGAGTAAAGCGCCGGTTCAATTATTCCGTTCCAGAACCTCAAATCGCGCCAGCCACACACCGGCGTCCCCATCCGTTATTCCCACGACCTCCGGGGTGAGCTCCACCGGCTCCATGCCGTCCGTCACGTCCAGCCGCCGGCCTCCCGTCTCCAGCGGCTCCAGGTGGAAAAACCACCTGGGAGAAGGCGGGCTATCCTCAAGCATGTCCGCGTCCCGCACCGTGGCCACGGCCCCAGGGTATACGGTGTAGACCGGATACTCCCAAAACTCCGGACCTCCGTCATTGCAGATATCCTGTTCAACTTCCCGGACATTGGTGATTTCAATTTTCAACCCGCCGTATTCAAACAGCGCCGTCTCTCCCGCTGGCTGTTCCGGAGCGGCAAAAGCAGACCAGAACCCAAACACCGCCAGCAAAGCAATGCCTGGAAACAGCAGGGACTTATAGCGGTGAACCGGCCTCCGGGGACGCTTGACCGAACGCATAGAACACTCCTTTCTTCTCAAGAAAAAAGAGAGGGGAGACAAGCTCCTCTCTCTTTGTCCAACAGAACCTTACTTCGAGACGACGGACTTCACGACCTTGATCTCCCGGCCGTTGTAAGTACCGCACTCCTGGCACATTCTGTGGGGCAGGTGCATCGCACCGCATTTCGGGCATACGACCAGATTAGGGGCCGTCAGCTTCCAGTGGGAGCTGCGCCGCTTGTCCCTTCTCGCTTTGGATACTTTACCCTTGGGTACTGCCATTGTGACACCTCCTTAATCCTACAAAAGGCGCGGAGCGCGCTTCTCGTTATTTGTTCTCCAAAAGGCTTGCCAGGGCCGCCAGCCGGGGGTCCGGCTCCTTCCTGCAGGAGCAGGGGCCGAGATTTAAATCGGCGCCGCACCGGGGGCACAGTCCTTTGCAATCTTCCGAACACAGTGTTTTGCTGTCCATATCAAGGATGAAAGCTGTCCGGGCCAGCTCGCCCGCATCCACCTTCCCGTCCTCCAGCAGGACGATCTCGTCGCTCTCCTCGTTCTGGAGTTCCTCCGCCAGCATGCAACGGTAATCTGTCTCCTTCTCCAGGAGAAACACCTTCCCGCAGCGGTCACAGACCGCGTCCAGCGTGGTTTCCGCCGTCAGAGCCAGCTCCAGCAGGTCCGCCGTATTGCGGATCTCCCCCTCCACCGCCACCGGGCGGCTGACGGGATTCCGGCCGTCGAATTCCAGATCGGATAAATCCAGCTCAAACCGGAAATCCATCCGCTTGCCGGGGGTATGGAGTATGGGTCTTACATCAATTACCATAAGCTACCTCACAACGATACCTTACGTATTATAAAGGATGGTCCCGCCAATGTCAAACAATTTTTTCGTTTTTTGCCCTCTTTTTTATTCCTCGTCGTCTCCGCCCCCAAAGGGCAGGGCAATTCCCAGAAACGTAGGGCGGAACCCCTTGCGAATCTTCTCCAGGGAAGCGGCTCGATAGGCTTCCTTGGGCCACCGGGCGGCCCAGCCCTCCCGGAGCTTCTCTTCCAAAGGGGCGCAGACCGGGTCCTCCATCAGCACAGGGCCGAGAAAACAGACCATCATCTGCTTATCATTCAGCATCGCCAGGGACCGGTTCCAGGGCTTCCGCCGGGCCCAGCCTTCCGCCAGGCCGTCCAGCAGCACCTCCGTCAGGGCCTCGATTCCCTCCTCCCCATCAGCCAGCGCCGCCTCCCGAAAAAGAGGGGCGTATTTTGCCCGGTATTCCTGATACGCCTTGTCATATTCCTTTCCGTTGAACCGTTCCAGCCAGGGTTTCCCGTCCTGGATCGCGGCCAGCAGGATTTCGGCTTTCACTTCACTCATAGTCGTTCCTCCTTCTCCGGCGGGGCTTCTCTCCCGCTGTTTTACCGCCTTTTATGCAAAATCCCGCAGACCAGCCCCACCAGCAAACCCAATGTCACCCAAGGGATAATGGTACTGAGCAACAATTGCCAATTTCTCCTTTACATTCTCCCCCAAAACAGGTATGATGGACAAAACCCATTCAGGAGGTCCGCCATGCAGGAACTCACCATTGGAAAAAATGACGCCGGACAGCGGCTGGACCGCTTCATCGCCAAGAATCTGCCCCTGCTTCCCCCCGCCCTGCTGCAAAAGTATATCCGCCTCAAGCGGGTGAAGGTCAACGGCAAGGGGGCCAAGCGGGACGCCCGCCTCCAGACAGGGGATATTTTACAATTATATATCAACGACGAGTTCTTTGACAAGCCCAAAGAGGAAAATCTCTTTCTCTCGATCTTCCAGCCCCGGCTGAACATTGTCTATGAAGACGAAAATCTTCTGCTGGCGGATAAGCGGCCCGGACTGGTAGTTCATGCCGACGAAACGGAGAAGGTCAACACACTCATCAATCACATTCAAGCATATCTCTATCAAAAACGGGAGTGGAACCCCCGGCGGGAGAACGCTTTCACCCCGGCCTTGTGCAACCGCATCGACCGGAACACCGGGGGCATCGTCATTGCCGCCAAGAACGCCGAAACCCTCCGGATTATCAATGAGAAAATCCGGACCCATGAGCTGGAAAAGTCTTACCTCTGCGTCACGGTGGGCCGCCCTCAGCCCCCGGGGGAAAAATTGAAGGCTTTTTGCGAAAAGATGAGTCAAGGAAACTGGTGACCTTCCATCACCGCCCCATCCCCGGCGGGAAGTCCGCCGTCACATTGTATAAAACCCTGGAAACCCGGGGGGAGCTGGCTCTGGTGGAATGCCGCTTGTTGACCGGTAGAACTCACCAAATCCGCGTGTCTATGGCGGAAATTGGCTGCCCGCTGCTGGGGGACGGCAAGTATGGGAACGGAACTGTCAACCGGAACTATCATGAAACCCGGCAGGCCTTGTACGCTTATAAGCTGGCCTTTGCCCTCCCCACAGACGCCGGTCCGCTGAACTACTTGCGGGGCAGGGAGTTCCTTGTAAAAGATGTGCCTTTTCGGGACATATACTTTCCAAAAACCGGCTCAGCGCCTCCCCCTCTTCAGCGTTCTCCCCGAAACCGGTAGTCCTCTGTTTCCCCTGGTTCCTTTGGCCGCATTGCGCCGGATTGACGGAAACAATTTTGGTTTTTTGTCATATTTGCAATAGATTTTTCCCGTCCGCCGGTGTACAATCAGTTTGTTTCATTAAGAAAGGAGCTAATCTATCATGCTGAGTGAAAAAGTCGCCGCCCTGCTGAACGAGCAAGTCAACAAGGAGTTCTACTCCGCCTACCTGTACCTGGACTTTTCCAACTATTTTGAAGCCCGGGGATTGGACGGTTTCGCCAACTGGTATAAGATTCAGGCCCAGGAGGAGCGGGACCACGCCATGCTGTTTTATCAGTACCTTCACAACAACAACGCCAAGGTCACGTTGGGCGCCATTGCCCAGCCGGACAAAGTGCTGGACAGCGACATGACCGTGCTGAAGGCGGGATTGGAGCACGAACTCTATGTCACCGGCCTCATCAACACCATCTACGCCGCCGCCTATGAGGAAAAAGACTTCCGCACCATGCAGTTCCTGGACTGGTTTGTCAAGGAGCAGGGCGAAGAGGAGGACAACGCCAACGACCTGATCTCCAAGATGGAACTGTTCGGCTCCGATCCCAAGAGCCTGTACATGCTCAACAGCGAGCTGGCGGGCCGCGCCTACAGTGCGCCGTCCCTGGTGCTTTGAACCCTGCTAAACGTCAAAACATGAAACGCGGCCCGGAGGCATTACCTCCGGGCCGCGTTTTTTCAGATTCATCCATCCAGCTTGGCATTGCACCTCGCCAGAAACTTTTCGTTCCCGATAATGGCCCGGGTGTGCGTCCCCTTCCCAATAGGGCCCTTCTCATCCCAAGCGGAAACCTGAAAATCTACCATTCTCCCATTTTCCGACACACCGGTGATTTCCGCCTCCGCATAGACCTTCATCCCCACGGGGCTGGGTGCGTCATGGCTGATGTCCAAACGAGTGCCCACGCTGCCTTGACCATCCCCCAAAAATGATTGAAGGGCAGTCATTGCGGCATTTTCCATCATCGCGGCCATAAAGGGCGTGCCAAACACCGGCAAAGCTCCGGAACCAATCGCCTCTGCGGTGAGTTCCTGGGTAACGACCCGTTCCAAGCGGCATTTCGTCCCAATCAAAATCATATAAACGCTCCTCTCAGATGCCAAGCTCCGTCCAGAGCTCATTGTACAGCTTTCGAGTCTCCAGGGGCAGGACCAGATATGCCTCACAGCGCTCCAGCACTTCCTCCGGCGCGGCAATGATGTCGTAAGCCTCCTGGTCCAGAGGCTCCTCATAAAGCTCCTCATAGTATGCAGGGTATTGCTCCAGGGCCTCTTGGTTAGGGGAGGCGTACCAGAGATAGTCCATGTTGGCAAGGTTCGCTTCGGTGGAAGCGATGAAGTTGATCCAAGCCAAGGCCTCCTCATAGTGGGGCGCATCCTTCAGCACGCACATGGCATCCATGAACCAGTTGGAGCCCTCCTCCGGCACTACAAAGGCCAGATCCTCGTTATTTTCCAGCATGGTAAGATAATCCCCGGCGTAGTACGCGCCGATAGCGGCGTTTCCTCCTTCTAGTTTCTGGAATATCTCATCCATGACAAAAGACTGATACACGCCCCGGCTCTTGGCGTCTTTCAGGAGTTGGAACGCCTCCCGCAGCTCTGTCTCGTCGACGGTGTTCAAGGAGTATCCCAGATAACTCAAGGCCGTGGCCATGGCATCCCGGGAATTCCGGAACATCAGCACATTTCCGGCGTATTTCTCATCAAACATAGCGGACCAGCTGGTGATGGGGCCCTCCACCTTGGCAGTATTATAGATAATCCCCACAGTGCCCCAGGCGTAGGGAACCGTATACCGCTCCTGGGGATCATAGGTTAAGCCCTTAAAACGTTCTGAAATCAAGGTATAGTTGGGAATTTGACCGTAGTCCAGTTCCGCCAGCATACCTTCCTCAATAAGCTGGGAAATCATATAGTCGGAGGGAACAATCACATCGTAATCCCCTGCGCCGCTTTTCAGCAGAGAGTAGAGGGCCTCGTTGCTCTCAGCGGTCTGGTAATTGACGATGATGCCTGTCTCCTCTTCAAACCGGGTAATCAGGTCCTCATCAATATATTCGCCCCAGCTGCACACATTCACCACCGGCTGGGCGTTGGTGGCTCCGGTGAGGAGAACCACCACAATGAGGAAGGAGGCAGCCAACACCACCGCCGCCCCCCGGCGGAAGATCCGCCCCTTGGGGGTATCCAGCATCCGGGTCAGTTTTTGGGAAACAGGCCGGCGCTCCTCGCCGGTGCGCTCTGCCCGGGCCTCCCGGAGATTCACAATGACCAGCAAGACCAGGACCGTCACGAACAGCAGGGTGGACACGGCGTTGATTTCCGGGGTCACCCGCTTTTTCGTCATGCCATAGATGGTCATGGCCAGGGTAGAGCTGGAGGACCCGGCGGTGAAGTAGCTGATAATAAAGTCGTCCACGCTCATGGTGAAGGCCGTCAGCGCTCCGGAGGCAATGCCGGGCTTGATCTCCGGCAGGATGACCTTCCAGAACGCCTGCATCCAGGTGCAGCCCAGGTCCTGGGCGGCGTCCACCAGGTTCTTGTCCATCTGCCGGAGCTTGGGACCCACGGACAAGATGACATAGGGGATGTCAAACGTGACGTGGGCGATCAGCAGCGTGCCAAAGCCCAGGGTCAACCGTTCCGGCAGGACCACAACGCTCTGAACGCTGTTAAACCAGACGGAGAAGTCACCCCAGAAGGAGAAAAAAGCCACGAAAAACAGGCACATAGCCACACCGGTCACAATGTCGGCATTCATCATGGGGATGCTGTTTACCGTGTTCAGGGCCGCCCTGGAGCGCCGCCGGAGGCTATAAAAACCGATGGCGGCAAAAGTCCCGGCTGCCGTGGAGATGGCGGTTGCCAGCAGGGAAACCAAGAGCGTTGTGTAGACGCTGCGCATAATCAGCCGGTTTTGAAACAGGGACCTGTACCAATCCAGAGAAAAGCCCGTCCAGACAATGTTGCTGTTGCCCTTGTTAAAGGAGAATACAATCAGCAGCAGGATGGGCGCGTAGAGAAACAGGAAAACCAGGGCCATGAGGGCCCGGCTGCCCAGGCGGTTTTGTCTTTTCATAGAATCACCGCCTGTTCCTCGCCCTCGCCGAAACGGTTCATAACCACCATGCAGACGACGACGATAACCATCATCACCAGGGAGATGGCGGCGCCCAGCTGGGGATTATAGGCCCCGCCCAGGAACTGCTGCTCAATCAGGTCCCCCAGTAAAAGCTCCGTGCCGCCGCCCAGCATCTTGCTGATGGCGAAGGTAGAGACAGAGGGGACGAAGACCATGGTGATGCCGGAGAGAACTCCCGGCAGGCTCAGAGGCAGAATGACCCGGCGGAAGACGTTGAGGCTGTCCGCCCCCAAGTCCCGGGCGGCCTCCACCAAAGAGCCGTCCAGCTTGACAATAACGGAGTAGATGGGCAGGATCATGAAGGGCAGGTAGTTGTACACCATGCCCAGCACCACCGCCCCTTGGGTGTTCATCATAGGGAAGTACTCCAGACTGGTCCCGAAGAGGCCGTTGTACAGACGAATAAGGCCGATCCTCTGGAAAACCTGGTTCAAGAGCCCGTTATTTTCCAGAATAGACATCCAGGAGTAAGTCCTCAGCAGGAAGTTGATCCACATAGGCAGCATGATGAGCACCATGGCCGCCCGCTGGAATTTCTCCCCCTCCTTGCTCATGACGTAGCTCACAGGATAACCGATGAGGAGGCAGATAAAAGTGGCGATCAGGGCCAGTTTGAAGGACCGGCCGAAGACCACGGCGTAAGTCCCCATCCGTGAGAAATTCTCCAGGGTAAAACCGCCCAGGTCGTTGGAAAAGGCGTAGACCACCACCAGCACGATGGGGGCCACCACGAAGAGGGCCATCCAGACTACATAGGGGATGGCGAACCGGGAGAGCTTAGGCTTCATCTCCGCCCTCCTCCGGCTCCACCGTGTCCAGCTCGTCATACTCGTCAGAGAAGGAGGAGTAGTCGCCGTACAGGCCGGAGTACCGGCTTTTCTTCATAACATGAATGCCGTCGGGGTCTATTTTGATGCCGATCCGAGCCCCCACGGGGGAATGATCCGTGGTCTGGATCAGCCATTTAAAGCCCCGGAAGTCCACAATGATGTCGTACTGCATCCCTTTGAAGGTGACGTTGGTGACGGTGCCAGTCAGCTGCCCCTGTTCCACGGGGACGATGTCGATGTCCTCCGGCCGGATGACCACATCCACCGGCTCGTTTTCGGCAAAGCCCCCGTCCAGGCAGGGGAACTGCCGGCCGTACATCTGCACCAGTTTATCCCGTACCATGACGCCGTCGATGATGTTGGACTCCCCAATGAAGTCCGCCACAAAGGCGTTTTTTGGTTCGTTGTAGATATCCTCCGGGGTGCCGATCTGCTGGATGGAGCCCTTGTCCATGACCACAATGGTGTCGGACATGGTCAGAGCCTCCTCCTGGTCATGGGTAACATATATAAAGGTGATGCCCACCTGCTGCTGGATGCGCTTGAGCTCGATCTGCATGTCTTTGCGGAGCTTCAAGTCTAGGGCCCCAAGGGGTTCGTCCAGCAACAGCACCTTGGGCCGGTTTACCAGCGCCCGGGCGATGGCCACCCTCTGCTGCTGGCCGCCGGAGAGGGCGTCGGTTCGCCGGTTTTCAAAGCCTTTGAGGCTGACAGCCTCCAGCATCTCCAAAACCCGCTGCCGGATTTCCTCCTCCGGGAGCTTGCTCCTCCGTTTCGGGTCCGCAGGATCGGGCCGGCGCTGCATACGAAGACCGAACGCGACATTCTCGAAGACATTCAAATGCGGAAAGAGCGCATACTTCTGGAATACCGTGTTGATCTGCCGCTTATAGGGCGGGACATCATTGATCCTCACACCGTCGAAGAGGACGTCTCCCGACCCTGGGGTCGTGAAGCCGCCAATAATCCGCAGCGTGGTGGTCTTGCCGCACCCGCTGGGCCCTAACAGTGTGAGGAACTCCTTGTCATTGATATAAAGATTCAAGTGATCGAGAACCAGCTCGTCGTCGTACGCCATGCAGAGGTCCCGCAGGCGAATCAACTCTTTGGACATGTATCCTCCCCCATTCCTTGGATGAAATTTTTCAGCCTCTTTTCTCTGTTGGTTTTCTCTCGTTTGAGTTTTGACTTCCCGTCGAAATTCAGCGATATCTGCATGATAACGGAAGCGTCCTGAAATGTCAAGGGAATTATTGGGCCGGAAACTATTGATTTTTTTACAGTAGTCTCTTGACTTTCAAAAGGGGTCGGTTTATACTGGAAAAAAGCAGCTACTGATAAATTTACAGTAGTGACGAGAGGAGCGGTTTTATGAGGCGGGATTATCTCTCCCGGCTCTCCCTGGCGGCCCGGTGGTATCTGCCCCCGGCGGAGGCGGCGGAGGTGCTGGAGGACTACCGGGAGATTGTGGCAGGACGGTCGGAAGAAGAGCTCCGCCGGGACCTGGGAACGCCTCGGGCAGCAATGAAACAACTGGCCCAGCCCAGGGCCTACCGGCGCTGGCTGGCGGTGTTTGGGATACTTTCGGTCTGTTTACTGCTGCCTATGGTGGATGTGGTTGAGACAGGGTTTTCAATGCTGCTGTTTGAACTGTCCAGAGATGGGAACTTTTTGGCTTTGGCAAATAGCGTCCCGGCGACCTCTCAGCTTACCGTGCTGCTGTTTCCCGCAGGGACAGTTCTGTCTTTTGTCTGGTTTCGACGCACTGGTGAAAAGGGGAAAGCGTTGCCCAAGGGGATTCTGCTATTGTTGTCCATTCTGCTTCTGGGAATGGCATGGGTGTGGTTTTTGGCGTGGACGATTCTGACGGAACAGTGGGACGTGCTTAATTTCCTGTTTCCCCAAAATGGGTATACAGTGACCCAGGTGTTGTCCCTGAATATCCTGGTTGCGGGAGCGGCAGGAATGGCTGGCCTGATAAAAGCCCGCCTGGGGGATCACCGCTGGTTAGCGGTGTATATGATGAGCCTAGCTGGGGCCGGGCTGGCTATCTTCCTTTGGAGGATGCTGACTCGTATGAACTATGACCCCAGCGCCAACTGGCAGTTCCCCTATTGGATACGCATTGCCTTCATCACGGCGGTGGGCCTCCTGGGAACGGGGGTATCCCTATGCTGAAAAAGGACCTCCTGGAGCTCTGCCTGCTCCACCTGATGGCCCAGGGGGACCAGTACGGCTACGAGCTCCTGCGCCGCCTCCACGCCGTCTTCCCGGACGTGCAGGAGAGCGCCATTTACGCCATCCTCCGCCAGCTCTGCCGGGAGGGGGCCACGGAGCGTTACCAGGGCGGGACGGCCTCCGGCGGCCCGGCGAGAAAATACTACCGCCTGACGGAAGCGGGTCAATCCCGCCATACCGCCCTGCTGGAAGCCTGGCGCGGAACCCGGGACGCCCTGGCGGCATTGGGGATTCAGTAGCCGGTTTCGGGGCTCTGCCTCCGGCGCGCCTGGTATCCCGCCCTCAGCCCCGGAGCATAATCAGCGTTCCTCCGGTAAGCAGAGCCAGGCCCAGTGCCGACTTACGGTTCAACCGTTCATGAAAGACGGCGGCGGAGAAGGCCACGGTAAATAAAATGCTTAGTTTATCGATTGGAACCACCACGCTGGCGGGCCCGTCTTGAAGCGCGCGGTAGTAGCACAGCCAGGAAGCCCCGGTCGCCAGTCCGGAGAGGCAGATAAAACCCAGTTCTCCCTTCGGCACTGCCTTGACTGCATGCTGTTTCCCCGTAAGATACACCATCGCCCAAGCCATAACCAGCACTACTCCGGTACGGATGGCCGTACCCAAGTTGGAATCCACGCCGGTAACACCCAGTTTCCCAAGAATCGCCGTCAAACTCGCGAACACAGCGGACCCCGCCGCATAGGGCAGCCAGAGGCCGGATGGTTCTTCCGCCTCTCCCCCACCTTTTTTCTCAATCATCAAGTACGTGCCGGTTCCCACGCAGAGGACTCCAACAGCGCTGTAGACATTGACCGGTTCCCGCAGGAGAACAAACGCCAGGAGGATCGTCAACACCGTGCTGCTTTTGTCGATCGGGACCACTTTATTGATATCACCCAATTGCAGGGCCTTGAAATAACATAGCCAGGAAGCTCCGGTCGCCAAACCAGAGAAAACCAAATATAGCAGCGTCCGCCCTCCGATGGCTCTTAATCCCGACTGAGCTCCTGTAAGCAAAACCATTCCCCAAGAGAAAAGCAGTACAATGATCGTGCGAATTGCTGTAGCCACGGCAGAGTCCGTCCGGCGGACGCCGCATTTTGCCAAAACGGTAGTGAGTCCTGCAAAGAATGCGGAACCAAACGCGAAGAAAATCCACATAAAACCGCCCCTTTTCTAAAAAACGGCGGAGGGTGGTACGACTGCTCTTGACGTCCTCCGCTTTTCCAAGTATTATAGCATATACAGAGATGCTTTTGTACGATGGGCCGAAAATTTTGGGGCGCCTGCTTTTTAACTTGACTTCTCTGAATAAAATTGTAAAATATGATATAGTTATTAAGTACGGCATCGAATAACTATATCATTGTCTGGATCTTTCTCCAAATCGTGCTGGAAAACTGTATAAATCCGGGTGTAGCCTATCGGTTAGGCACTTGGTTTGGGACCAAGGTCAGGGAGGTTCGACTCCTCTCACTCGGACCAGAAAAAGAGGTCAAAAAAGATTTTTGGTGAAAAAACTGAGAGATTTCAAGACCTCAGAGGCCCTTGGATAGTGAAAATCCAAGGGCCTCAAAATTTAGATTTTTCCCCACCTCCTATTCACTCAGGCAGGACTTAAACCTGCGGCACAACAGTTTCAAATAGGGCGCTACGATTTTGAGCGCCTGTATTGAGCGTCGATCCGTCAGTTCTAAAGGAATTGACAGACCGGCGCTTTTTGTTTTTCCAGGAAAACACAATACTCCCAGCGCCTGTTTTCAAAACAGGCAAAATCAAAAAGGGCCCCAGACTTTTCAGCGCAAAAAGTTGCCATTATATTAGAAAGCAAGGAGGATCAAAATGAACGCAGAAGAAAAAAACAGATACTTCCAAGAACTAACCCTGAACCTCCAGCACGAGGGCTTTGCCGTAAAACCGGAAACGGAGGAGGGCCTCCTGCCGGTGGAGCTGGACGGTCAGCGCCTCTGTCTTGCTCGGGCCTCCGGCGCGGTGAGGTATCGGAGGGAAGATGCGGCTGATGAGCACAGAAGCGCCGCCCTGGACAGTGTGATCTCCATCGCCAAAACTACCACCGAATATATGAGCCAGATGGAGGCAGCGCCCCAACTGACGGCCAGCGGCTTGACGGGGGACTACAGACTGCTGGCGGATTTCAATGGCGTAGTCCTTGCGGGCCATCCGACCCAGTTCGGTGTTCAATTCATCACCTGGGCGTGGGTACGGGAGCGCACTGGCCTGAACGCGGGGAACTGCTACGGGCCTCCCGGCGGCGTGGACAGTTACACTGCGGCCAAGTGTGACTTCGCTACCCGCTCCGGCCTCATTCCCCACAGCGCCCTTTTTGCCCCGGAGCAGTTGACGGAGATATATCGCTGTATCCATGAAACTCTGAACAGCAGCTATCCTATCACGGAGGAACGGCAGAAGTGTCTGGAATCGGTGGTAGAGCAGATCGAAGCTGCTGTCCCGGATCTGAACGAGCGGGTGATACTCTCCAACGACAAGGAGCTGGAGTTTGCAGACATGAAGTTTTCCCAAGATAGCGGGATTCAGTTCAGCTAAAAGCCAATATTTGTTTTAATTAAGGCCGTTTCCCCGAAAAAGGGGCAGCGCCTTTTTTCTTTTTGTCCTTTTTTCGGGAACTGCACATATCAAGAACGAGGAGGACAAAAAGAATATGGCAAGATATTTCATGGGTGATACCCGTCTGGCAGGATTGGAGCGGATGATGATGGACCCGTCCAGATCGCCGTCTACCCGCATTGACACCCGGAAAAAGAGGCCCCAGAAGAAGCTGCCCTGCAACCGGCCCGTCAAGCCGAGGCAGCGTGAGTGGGAGATGAAAGAGGGCTTTGAGGAGGGCGGCGGCGTATGAGTTATGTAATCCAAGCGGTTTTGAGCAACCCTCGACGTCCGGAATGCGATCAGATCACGATCCCCTTTCCCATTCCCGTTGACCAGTACGATAAGACCATTGAGATGCTCCAGGCAATTGACCTGGGCTTTTCCGTCAACCGGGACTGCACTGTGGATGAAGTGAACAGCCGGTACAGCGTGCTGAACACCCTGGTGGGTACATTGGTCAACATCGATCAGCTGGACTATCTGGCGAAACGGCTGGACGGCTTCTGCCCCGGCGAGGTCAGCCAGTTTGAGGCTATGGCCCACAAGC
>CAJTSM010000011.1 GCA_910578935.1 uncultured Oscillibacter sp.
GTAGCAGGGCTCAAAGCCGAACTGGCTGGGGAAGGCGGGCCAGCATTTGTCCGCGAAGGCCACGTACTTCCGGGCCCCCTTGTGCTTCTCCGCCCAGTCCAGGAGGGTCAGCTCAAATTGGGCCATCCGCTCGCCCAGGTCGGGATAGTAGCGGCCCTCGCCCATCTCGGCGGCCATCTCGGCGCAGACCGCCGGGATGCGGGGGTCCCCGGCGTGTTCCCGATAGCTCACCAGCAGGTCCAGCTCGGAGTTCTCCTCCACCTCCACGCCCAGCTCATAGAGGCCCTTGATGGGGGCATTGCAGGCGAAGAAGTCCTGGGGCCGGGGACCGAAGGTGATGATTTTCAGGTTCTTCACGCCGATGACGGCCCGGGCGATGGGGACAAATTCGGCAATCATACCGGCGATGTCCTGGGCGGTGCCCACGGGGTACTCGGGGATGTAGCCCTTGAGATGCCGCATGCCCAGGTTGTAGGAGCAGTTCAGCATGCCGCAGTAGGCGTCGCCCCGGCCGTTGATGAGGTCCCCGTCTCCCTCGGCGGCGGCCACAAACATGCAGGGGCCGTCAAAGTTCCGGGCAATCAGCGTCTCCGGCGTCTCGGGGCCGAAGTTGCCCAGGAACACCACCAGGGCGTTGCAGCCCTGGGCTTTCACGTCCTCCACGGCTTTCAGCATTCCCTGCTCGTTTTCCACCGTGACAGGGCACTCGTACAGCTCGCCGGAACAGGCGGCCTTGACGGCGGCCCGGCGCTTCTCGCTCAGGGCGACGGGAAAACAGTCCCGGGAGACGGCGACGAGGCCCAGCTTTACCTCGGGAATATTGGTCAATTGCATAGAATCTTCCTCCTTTTCAAAGATCGTTTTTGATATCAATGTTTTCACCTGTCAGGCCCACCCAGGCCCCCTGTCCGGCCTCGCCGGAGTCCGGATGCGCCAGCAGCCATTTGTTTTTCGCCCACAGGCGGTCATCCTCCGCGTTCAGCGGCGTGAGGATAGGCCTGGCCTCGTTGGTGCCCCTGGGCAGCGCCACCGCCACCCGGAACCCCTTTGCCCCATCCACATGGCAGGGGGCGTAGTGCAGCGTCGTGGCGTAGACCTCCACCACCGCCCCGGCAGGGACCCGGAAGGCCCGGACACAGGCGGTATCCAGCCGGCCGTCCACCGTTTCCTCCTGTTTCGCCAGCAGGAGAATGAAGTCCGACGCTCCGATGTTGACCTCGCTGTCCCGATGGTACTCCAGGCAGTTGAGCCTGGTATTGCGGCCCCAGCACATGCCGATTTGTACCGGCATCCCGCCGTAGGCGTGGTCCCGCAGCTGGCCGAAGAGGGCGCTCTGCTCCAAAGAGGCGATGGACGGCTCATAGGCCGTGCCCTCCTCCGGCAGAGGAATGTTTTCCATAGCCCGGAGCAGCTCCGCCGTGTCATAGCCGGTGAGCACCTGGCCGTAGGCCCGGAAGGCAGGACTGTAAACAGATTCAATCTTCATGGGTTTTCTCCTTTAAAGAAGCTGGGGGAACAGCGCCTTGCAGGCGGGGTAGATTTTTTGGAACTGCCGGTACCGCTCCTCATAGAGGGCGGTCAGTCCAGCCTCCGGCTCCACGGTGCCGGCAACGCGCACCAGGGCGTCCGCCGCCGCCTGGACGGTGGGGAACCGCCCCGCCGCCACCATGGCCAGCATGGCCCCGCCGTAGCCAGGCCCCTGCTCCGTGGCCACGATGTCCAGGGGGATGCCCAGGACATTGGCCATGATGGTCCGCCAGAGCCCGGACTTGCTGCCCCCGCCGCAGATGTTGGAGCGGGGAATCTCCACGCCCAGGCTCCGGGCCACCTCAAAGCTGTCCCGGATGGCGAAGGCCACGCCCTCCAGCACCGCCTGGAGCAGGTCCGCCCGGGTGGTGTCCATGGTCATGCCAATCAAGCAGCCCCGGGCGCCGGTGTCGTTGATGGGGCTGCGCTCCCCCATGAGGTAGGGGAGGAAAAACACATGGTTCCGACCCAGCTTTTCCGGGGTAATCGCCGCCTGTTCCCCGGCGTAGTCCTGGGTCGTTAAAATATCCTCCATCCACCACTTGTTGCAGCTGGCGGCGGAGAGCATGCAGCCCATGAGGTGGTATCCGCCGTCGGCGTGGGCGAAGGAGTGGAGGGCGTTGTTGGGGTCCACGCCGAAGGTTTTGCTGGAGATGAAGATGGTCCCGGAGGTGCCCAGGCTGATGTTGCAGCCCCCGTCCCCCACGGTACCCGTGCCCACGGCGGCGGCGGCGTTGTCCCCCGCCCCGGCGCAGACCACCGTCGTTTCCGCCAGGTCCAGGGCCCTCGCCATGTCCGGCTTGAGGGTGCCCACGGCCTCATAGCTCTCGAAGGCCTTCGCCATCTGGGACTCCCGCAGACCGCACAGCTCCAGCATCTCCGGGCTCCAGCGCTTGTGCTCCACGTCGAAGAGGAGCATCCCCGAGGCGTCGGAGACGTCGGTGCAGTGGACGCCGGTGAGGCAGTAGTTGATGTAGTCCTTGGGCAGCATCACCTTGTCGATTCTGGCGAACAGCTCCGGCTCGTTCTTCCGCATCCAGAGGAGCTTAGGGGCCGTGAAGCCCGCGAAGGCAATATTGGCGGTATACCGGCTGATTTTTTCCCGGCCCACGATCTTGTTGAGGTAGTCCACCTCCTGAGCGGTGCGGCCGTCGTTCCAGAGGATGGCCGGGCGAAGGACCCGGTCCTCCTCGTCCAGGGCCACCAGTCCGTGCATCTGCCCGCCGCAGCCGATGGCCGCAATCCGGGTCTTATCGCAGTCCGCCGTCAACTCCCGGATGCCAGTCACCACTGCTTCCAGCCAGTCCGCCGGGTTCTGCTCGGCCCAGCCAGGCCTGGGAAAAGACAGCGGGTATTCCCGAGAGACGATGTTTTGGATTTGTCCCTCCTCGTCCACCAGCAGCAGCTTGACGGCGGAGGTACCCAGGTCGATTCCAATATACAGCATGTCGTTTCTCCTTATGTCCGGCGGATAGAAGTGCTGACTGCGGTCTTTCCCGTCAGCCGGGCGGTGCGGGCGTCCGGCTGGCCCAGGCCCGCGTACAGGGTCCAGGCCCCGCTGCCGGGAATCCGCTCTCCGGCGTCGTTGACCACGGTGAAGGCCGAGGGCTCTATGGGAATGTCCACTGTCTTCGTCTCCCCCGCCCCCAGCTCGATCCGCCGGAAGCCGCAGAGGATGGGATTGGGCGGCGCGTCGGGGGACGCCTCGTCCTTCAAATAGAGCTGCACCACCTCCTGGGCGGCCCGCCCGCCCCGGTTCTCCACTGTGACCCGGGCGGAGGCCTCCCCGGCGGTGACGGCGGTGACCGCCGCGTCGCCGTAGGTCAGGCCGTAGCCGAAGGGATAGAGGGGCTCGCCCCGGTAGTAGCGGTAGGTCCGGTTGGTCATGGCGTAGTCGGTAAAGGCGGGCAGCTCCTCCAGGGCCCCGTCCCGGTAGAAGGTCACGGGCAGCTTGCCGGAGGGAGACGCTTTGCCGAAAATCAGGTCCGCAATGGCCCGGCCTCCCCCGGCGCCGGGATACCAGCCCAGGAGAATGGCGTCCGCTTGGGTTTCGGCCTCGCTGAGGTCGATGGCGCTTCCCGCCAAAAGGACCACCATCGTGGGCTTCCCTGCCGCCAGCACATGCCGCAGCAGCATCCGCTGGGGCGAGGGCAGGAGAAGATCCTCCTTGTCCCCGGACCCGGCGGCGTTGCCCTCGTCGGGCTGTTCGCCCTCCAGAGTCTCGTCCAGGCCCAGGACCAGGACCACCACGTCGCTGTGCTTCACCACCGCCATGGCCTCCGCCATGCGGTCGCTGGCCTGTGCCAGGGGCTCTACCCGGTCCCGCCAGAGGTGGCAGCCCTCGGCGTACAGCACCCGGCCGCGGCCCTCCATGGCGTCCTGGATGCCCTCCAAGACGGTGACATAGCGGGAGGCGGTGCCGTGGTAGTTCCCCACCAGAGCCGCCCGGCTGTTGGCGTTGGGACCGATGACCCCGACGGTGCCCACGGTTTCCGGGTTCAGGGGCAAAAGCCCGTTGTTTTTCAGCAGCACGCAGGACTCCAGAGCGGCTTTGTGGGCCAGAGCCAGGTGCTCCGGGCACTCCACCGCTTCATAGGGGATGGAATCGTACTCGCTGCCCTCCCCCAGGACGCCCAGGAGATACCGGGTGGTAAAGAGCCGCTCGGCGGCAATTGTAATATCCTCCTCGGAGATCAGCCCCTCCCGCAGGGCCAGGAGCAAACAGCGGTAGCAGTCGCCGCAGTTCAGGTCACAGCCGTTTTTCAGCGCCAGGGCTACGGACTGGGCGGTGTTCTCCGTGACCATATGTCCGGTGTGGAAGTCCCGGATGGCCCAGCAGTCGGAGACCACATGGCCCTGGAAGCCCCAGCGGCCCCGGAGGATGTCTTTCAGCAGCGTCTCGCTGCCGCAGCAGGGCTCGCCGTTGGTGCGGTTGTAAGCGCCCATGACGGCCTCCACCCCGGCGTCCTTGACACAGGCCTCGAAGGCGGGGAGATAGGTCTCCTCCATGTCCTTGGGGGAGGCCACGGCGTTGAACTTGTGCCGCAGGCTCTCCGGCCCGCTGTGGACGGCAAAGTGCTTGGCGCAGGCGGCGGATTTCATGGTTTCGCCGCTGCCCTGGAGACCCCGGACGTAGGCCTTGCCCAGCCGGGACGTGAGGCAGGGGTCCTCGCCGTAGGTCTCGTGCCCCCGGCCCCAGCGGGGGTCCCGGAAGATGTTGACGTTGGGGGACCAGAAGGTCAGGCCCTTGTAGATGTCCCGGTCGTCCTGGGCGGAAAGGGCGTTGTACTTGGCCCGGCCCTCGGTGGCGGCCACGTCCCCCAGCTTTTCCAAAAGCTCCTCGTCAAACATGGCCGCCAGGCCGATGGCCTGGGGGAAGCTGGTGGCGGTGCCCGCCCGGGCCACGCCGTGAAGGGCCTCGTTCCACCAGTTGTAGGCGGGGACCCCCAGATGGGGAACAGGCGGCGCGTTATAGCTCAGCTGGCCGGCCTTTTCCTCCAGGCTCATCTGCGCCACCAGAGCCCTGGCCCGCCGCCGCGCGGTTTCTCGATCCATAAGCAATTCTCCTTTGGGTTCAGTTTGGTTCTCCGTCCTCCGCCGGAAGCACCCGGCGGAAAATCCTCCACAGCACCCGGGAGGCCAGCCACGCCGGGCCGGAGGCCCCCGCGATGAAATACACAAAGCCCAGCATCCGCATGATCACCGGGGGCAGAAACAGCGGGACGGCGACGGGCAAAAGGGCGATCAGCCACAGCAGCAGCGTCCGCCCCGGGGAGCAGAAAGCCAGGGCAAAGGCGTTCTTCACCTGCCCTTTCCAGGTATTCTGGAACATGGCCTGAAGGGGGAACACATAGCACAGCAGGGTCAGGGCAATCACCGCCACGATGGTGGCGACGGTCAGGAAGAGGACCCGGAGGGCCCCCTCCTGCCGGAGGGCGAAGAGGGCGTCTCCCGCCGCCACAGCCCCCAGGGCCAGCACCAGCAGGCCCAGGGCCGCGCCCCGCTTGAAGTTGGCCCGGAAGGCGTCCAGGAAGCCCCGCAGGGTGCGGACCTCCTCCCCCTGGACCAGCTTCAAGGTGACATAGTACAGCGCGCACAGGGCGGGCCCGGCGGTAACCACCGGCAGGGCGCAGAGGACGCAGAGCCAGTTGAGGACAATCAGGTCCCCCAGGGTGCGGAGGACCTGGCCCAGGGAGGCCCGGAGGGGGCTTCCCTCCTCCGGCCCGGCCTTACGCGTGTCCGCCATAGACTCAGCCCTTCACGCCGCCCAGGGCCACGCCGGCAATGATGTACTTGGACAGGGCGAAGTACACGATGAACAGGGGCAGGATTGTCAGGGTCAGGCCCAAATAGATCGCGCCGTGCTCCGTCTTATAAATATCGCCCCGAAGGAGGCCCACCATAATCGGCATGGTGTATTTACTGTTGTCCGTCAGAAGGATAGTGGGCAGGAAGAGGCTGTTCCAGCTGGAGACGAAGCAGAAGATGGCCTGGGTGGCCATGGCCGGCTTCATGATGGGCAGCGCGATGCGGTTGAAGGTGTTGAATTCCCCGGAGCCGTCGATCCGGGCCGAGTCCAGCAGCTCCAGAGGTAAAGAGGACAGCATGAACTGCCGCATGAAGAACACCGTGGCCGGAGCGGCAATGGAGGGGAGGATCAGCGCCAGGAAGTTGTTGGTCATGTGGATCTGATACATGAACTGGTAGAAGCCGATGCTGGTGACCTGGGCGGGAATCATCATCACGCACATGATGACGGTGAAAAAGGTCTTGCGCCCCTTCCACTGGTAGGCTACCAGGGCATAGGCGGTGAGGGCGGAGAAATACACCGTGCAGGCCGTGGAGCCCACGGAAATGATCATGGAGTTTATGAAGCCCCGGATGGGATTGAAGGTCTTGCCCAGCAGCACGCTCAGGTTGCTCATCAGGTAGGTGGAAGGCACCAGGGAAATGGCGTGCTGCTGAATCTCATAGGTGCTGCGGGTGGAGTTGACGAGCATGATGACAAAGGGCATCAGGCTGAGGATGGTCAGCAGGATGCACACGGTATAGGCCACAATTTTAAAGGCCGTGCCGTTGGAGTGTTTCGCGTGTTTCATGTCCGGTTACCTCCCCTCGTCCTTGTCCCGCATCAGCAGGAAGATCACGCCGGAAAACACCGCGATGATGAGGAACATAATCATGCTGGCCGCGGCGGCCCGGTTGTAGAGATAGCTCCCGCTGAACGCCTGGTTGTAAATAAACACGCTGGTGGTCAGGGTCGCGTTGTCCGGCCCGCCCAGCAGGAACAGCTTGGGAATGTCGTACATGTTCAGTCCGCCGATCATGCTGGTGATCAGGGTGTAGAGCAGGATGGTTTTCAGGTTGGGAATGGTGATCTGGAAGAACAGCTGCACGTCGTTGGCCCCGTCGATCTCCGCCGCCTCGTAAATCTCAGGGCTGATGCCCAGGACGCCGGAAATCAGGATGATCATCGTGTAGCCGTACCACATCCAGAACTGGATAAAGGCCACGATGAGCTGGGCCGCCGTCGCGTTGATGGAGAAATTGAAGGGAGTGCTCAGCACGCCCGTGGTCATAAGCAGATCGTTCACCGGGCCGGTGGGATAGCCGAAGAGGGCGTTGAACAAAATGGCCACGGAGGCCGCCGTGATGATGTTGGGCATATAGAAAACGACCTTGAAGAAGCCCTGACCGGCCAGCTTGTGGCGGTGGCTGGTGAACCAGGCCGTCAGCAGCAGGGCCAAGGTAATCTGGGGGATAAAGTTCATGATCCAGAGCTTCACGGTGTTGCCCAGGGATTTAATAAAAGAGGGGTTTTGAAGGACGCTGACAAAGTTCTTGAACGGCTCGTCCGTCAGGAAGTGCCAGGTCGTGTTTCCCAGGCCCTTGCAGTCCGTGAAGCCCAGGAGGGCGGTGTAAATGGTGGGATACAGGGAGAAAACGCAGAAGGCCACAATGAAGGGCAGGCTGAACAAATAGCCGTACCTCGCGTAGCTGAAGCCTTTTCGCTGCTTCATGAAATCTCAGCTCCTTGAAATCAGATTGGCCGGGCATGGCCGGAGAGGAAGAACGGAGCGAAAGGGGCCCGTTCCGGGCCCCTTTCGCCTGGAAGCAGTCTCTCATCATCTCGGAGCCCGCCCCGAGATGGTCTGGGCCACTGGCCCAGGAATCGGCTTAGCCCAGATCCACCGTCACGTCCAGGTTGTCGGCCACGTCCTGCTTGAAGTCCTTGATGGCCTGGTCCCGGGTCTTGGTGCCGGAGGTATACTGCCGGACCTGATCCCGCCACTTGGTGTTGATGGTTTCATCGTACTGGGTCAGGCATTTTCCGTTGGCGTACTGGTTGGCGGGGACAAAGGCGTCGAACATGTTCTGTCCGCCCAGGAAATCCAGGGAGCCGTCGCTCATTTCCATGACCGTGCCGGAGGCCACGCAGTCCTTGGTGCCGCCCTCGCCGTTCAGCGTTCCGTTGGCCCACATGTACTGGAGGCCGGTCTCGGAGCAGTCCAGGGTGATCCAGCGGATGATCTCGCCCACGGCCTCTTTGTTGGCGGAGTTGTTGCTGGCCATCAGCCAGGTGCCGCCCCAGAAGAAGCCCACGGGAGGCGCGCAGACCGCCCAGTCGCCGTATGTACCCTCGCCCACGGCGGAGCCGCCGCAGTTGGGGGCGATGGTGTAGTTGATGAGCCAGGCGGGGCCGAAGAAGCCGAAGATGCCCTTGTCCCCTTCGCCCTTCATGTCGGCGAACCAGGCGTCCTGCCAGTCCTGGGTGTCATTGTGGTAGTTGTTGTCCTTGAGCTCCTTGGACAGGTCCAGGAACGCCTCCCGCTTGGGGTCGATGTTCAGCTTGCCGTCCACAATCCAGCCCTGCTCGGAGCTGTTTTCCACGGCGTGCCACAGGTCGCCGTCGCCGGAGATGATGCCGTAGCCCTTGCCCTTGAGGGTCTCGGCGGCCTCGTAGAATTTATCCCAGCCATTGGAGCCCGCGCCGATAGCCGCCCCGATGGCGTCGGGGTCGTCGGTGCCGAAGACCTCCTTGGCAATGGAGCGGCGGTAGATGAACGCGCCGCCGGTGGCCTGATAGCCCAGGCCCACCACCTTGCCGTCGTCGGGCCGGGTGCCGATGTCCACGGAGTACTGGGCGATGTCGGCGGCCTGGATATCCCCGGCCACGTCAATGCCCAGGTCCTCATAGGGGGCGGCATAGTGGGCGGCGTCGCCCTGGGTGTACTTCATGACGAACGCGGCCTCGGCGCAGTACATATCCGGGGCGTCGGAGCCGCCGCCGGCCAGGGCCTGGTCCAGGGCGGGCTGGTAGGCGCCGTCGGTGGTGGCGATGACGGTGGTCTTGACCTCATACTTTTCGGCAAAGTCCGGACGGCTGGCCAGGAACTTGTCGACCATCTTGGGCACCTCGTCGGTGAAAGCCCAGAGATTCAGCACGGTCTTGCCGCTGGCGGAGCTCCCGCCAGAGCCGCCGTCACCAGAGCCGGAACCGGAGCCGCCGCCGCAGGCGGCCAGGGAGAGCAGCATCACGGCTGCCAGAAGGAGCGCAGAGACTTTCTTTTTCATGTACCTTTTCCTCCAATCAAAAATTTTGGTATGTTAGGCGATTAAATTTACTAACTTAGGTTAAAAAATTTACCGCCCGACCTTGCTCCTAGTGTAATAGACGCTCAGAAAAATGTCAACAGAAACCATAGCAATCCGCCAAATTTTGTACAGAACGCCCTGGAGATGACCGTTATTTTGTAGGAGATGATAGTTTTTCCTAGCTCCGCCACTGGAGGGCTCTTTGGTTTGGCAATAATATAACCTATCTATCCCCGTGTTGAAATTGAAATTAGGCTGTGTTATAATCGAACCAAGTCAACAAGGAGGGGCAACTATGGAGAAGGCGGCTGCCCAGAGAACGAAGGAGCGCGGAGGCGAACCTGTCCCCGCGCTGCCCTCGAATTTAAAGATACAAAACCGGAAAATGGTGCTCTCCTGCTTCCGGGACAACCGGCCCCACTCGGTGGCGGACGTGGTGGCCCGCACTGGCATCAGCAAACTGACGGTGATGAAGGCCATCCAGTTTTTTTGCGGAAAGGGGATTCTGGCCAGCTCCGGCAAAGGGGATTCCACGGAGCTGGGGGGGAAGAAGCCGGAGTACTTCCGCTTTTCCTGCGGGAAGTACCTGCTGACTATCCGCATGTGGCCGGAGGACCTGGGCCTGACGCTGTTCGACATGCGCATGAACAAGGTAGACAGCTCCCATCTGGCCTGGATCATCCCGGACGCGCCCGAGGAGGCGTTCCGCATCATCGAGAACAGCGCCCTGGCGCTGCTGGCCCGGGCCGGGGTCGACCGGGAGGAGCTGTATGGCGTCAGCCTGTCCTCCTCCGGCATCGTGGACTATGACCATCTGACGCTGAAATACAGCGTCCACACGCCCAACTGGGGGGCGAACGTTCCAATTGGCGATTATCTCCGGGGCATCTTCGGTCCCGGCCCGGCGCTCTCCGAGGAGAACGCCGGAAAATCCATCAGCCGGGCCATACTCAACGAGCAGGAGGACCCAAACCGGTCCATTCTGGTTCTGTTCACCTCCTGGGGACTCTCCGGGGCGCTGATTCAGGACGGGCGCATTCTGAACGGGCGGAACTCCCTGGTGGGCGAGATCGGCCATATGATCCTGGACCAGAACGACCCGGAGCTTTGCAGCTGCGGCAGCCGGGGCTGCGCAGAACGGCTGGTGTCCGTTGCCCGGGTGCGGAAGATGATCGCCGGGGACCCTCCGCCGGAGGGCTCTCCCCTGTCCCGCCTTCCGGCGGAGGCGGTGGAGCTGCGGCACCTCTTCGCCTCCTCCCGGCAGGAGGATGCCTACGCCCGGAAATACGTGGCCTATATGGCGGATCGGTTCGCCGCCCTTTTGCGGAATGTGTCCCTGGTGTTCAGCCCGGAGAAGGTAGTCTTCGTGGGGGACTACGCCGTGGCGGACGAATTTTTTGACCAGAGGATACGCCAGCAGCTCTCCTCGTTCCGCTATCTGTCCCTGAGCCAGCCCATGGAAATTGCCTACAACACCCGGTCCCTAACGGACTTGGACGCCTTGGGCGGCGCGGCGGCGCTCATCGACCACTATCTCTCCCGGCCGGAGCTGTATGAGGAGACAGGCTCCTGATGGCAGAGGATTCTTAAGCCTGCGCTATTTTAGCGGAATGTACAGGTCTCCCGCGTTACGAAAGCCCACGGAATTTTTTGATTCCTGTGGGCTTTCTTTTTCCCTCCGGCAAAAGCGCTGTTCCATATTCTACAGGTCCTGTTTATCAATGGCCCGCAACGCTGATTGAACGCCGAAAATGCCAGTCAGCGCAATGGAAACCATCCCAATTGCAGTATAGGGCCCCTCCACCTGATAAACCGACACCAGAGACACGGCCGTCCAGGGCATGAGGCTGGCGAGCGGAAGCATTTCCGTGGAGATATTAAATCTCCCAAGCAGTATAGCGGAAAAACCGAGTGCCGCCAAAGCAGAGGGATAGAACAGCTTTCTTTGCAGTACCGTTACCCAGAGCAGGGGAAGGAAGGATACAAAAGACAAAGTCCCGAATTTTGTGAACATGGCAATCACCAGTTTTATAACGCCGGTGCTAAATTGAGCGGGATATAAAAACCGGCTGCCCAGTATCGTTACAAGCTCTATATAGGCAAACAGAGCCATATACCATATTTGTTTTATTATATTTTATCGTCGGTAAAAGGCAAGAGACTATGAATCGTTAGCATACTGTTTCCATTTTATCGAACACCCATCATTTGTCCAGAAAAAGATACAGCAGCTGTATCAGGATGGATCAGGACGATAGGCATTTTTGAACTTGCATAGTTTACCGTTTGCATGGTCCCTGATCGCGGATTCCGCTCCCCGTCATATACCGCCAGCAGACAGTCCGCATGGTCTGCCATGTAGCAGTTCCTCTGAACATAATTTTCACGCCCGGCACCCTTTCCTACGGTGATACACTCCGCACTGTGTCGGATCAGGAACGCCAGCCGCTCCCGGCTCCGGGTGTCCCATTGTTCATCATGTCCAGGAAAGGGCAGCACAACTACCAATTCAATATCACTATACTCCGGCTGCTCCTTCAGCCGGAGTATGATTTCTCCGGCCCATTGATCTACGCCAAGGCCCCCACCTACCAGAAAGCGGCGGACTCCTTTCTCATAGAGCACGATAAATTGATCGTGCATCCGTTTCTTCAGACGCTTGCAGCCATTGTTGTTCTCGTTGTACTTCCATTTGAACCGAGTCGGCCTATGGCCGGTGACGGCACAGGTATGCAGTTCCATATGATAATTAACCTCCTGTTGTAGATATAAAATGTGAACAGTTTATTTAATACGTCATTTTTTGGATTATATTTAAGATATTAGCATATATGTTGCGGAATGTCCGCAACCTAACTCTGTTATGCTATAAGCAGAGGTGAGCAGTATGGACGCAAAATACATCCGGGACCGCATTACCGAGCTGCGCTTGAAGAAAAATGTCTCCGAGTACCAAATGAGTACAGACCTGGGCCAAAACAAGGGCTACATCCAAGCCATTTCCTCTGGCAAGGCCCTGCCCTCCATGGCGCAATTCCTGCGGATCTGCGACTACTTTGAAATGACTCCTTTGCAGTTCTTTGATTCCGAAGCCGTCAATCCGCAGCTCCTCCACCGGGCCATGGAGGGGATGCGGAGGCTGAGCGAAGACGATCTGATTATGTTGATTGGCTTCATTAACCGCCTCCAATCTGAAAAACGGACAGACGCTTAAAAAGCGTCTGCTTTTTCTTTTGCACTTCATAACCGCATTTTAATTATATATTGCCGCTTATAACACGTCAACAGCGTACTACAAATTATTTCCATGTCCGTCATATTTCGATAAAATAACCTTAAAAAGGCAGGTGGCGGCATGGTGCAGTTTGACAATGTGGAGCGAAAAGAGAACCTATCCTACGCGATAGGATACTACCGGAAGAAAAAGGGCTATTCCCAGGAGCAGATGGCGGAACGCCTGGGCATCAGCCGCCAGCATCTGGCCTCCGTGGAGGCGCCGGGCATGGACCGGGGCGTGTCCCTGGAGCTGCTGTTCAACATCGCGGCGGTGCTAGAGATCGAGCCGTACCTGCTTCTGAAATTCCGGCTTGAGAAATGAACGGCGGGCGCTCCTTTTGGGGCGTTCGTCTTTCTTTTATCCAAAAGGAAAAGGCGGAGAGAATTTCTTCTCCCCGCCTCCCGGTTTAATTACGCCGCCTTTTGAAATCGAATGTCCTTTGCCCGATTCTGAAGTTCCTGGCCCATGAATTTCAGCGTGCCGAACTCGTCGTCCAGCCCGTCCAGTTCCCGCCGGAGTACCTGCTCATAATGCCGCTTGCGCTCCTCCAAGCCCTGGATCTTCAAGGCCCAGCGCTCCAGCACAGCCGGGCTCTGGCACCCGGACTGAATAAAGTAGTCTGCCCGCTCCTGATACTCGGCGATCTGCTTCCTCACCGCCGCGTAGAACTCCTCGGTCATCTTGCCCCGCTGTTTTTCATCGTCAATGATGTAGAAGGAGTTGACCATCAGCGGGGCTTCCTTTTGGTTCAAGCCGCTCAAAAGGCCGATGAACTCCTCGAAAGTGTCCACCTTCTCCATTGTCAAGGCCAGCATGGACTGCCGAAGCCTCCGCTGGATGGCCGCGCTGTGATAGGACTGCGCCAGCACCGGGACGCCGGAGCGGAACACAGCCTGTAAGAATGAGGCTCCCTTTGCCGTAAGCACTGCCGCGCCGCTTTTCTCATGGCATTTTATAAGACCCAGGCTTACGAGATTCTGAAGCTCTGTTTCGCTGATGACGCTAAGCAGCCGCTCCGGCATGACATACTGTCCCCAGCAGACTAATCGCAGAGCGTCAATGTCCCGCACACTGAACAGCATAAGCCCTCATATTCTCCCCGCCAGATAAGTGGTCTTTTGGAACTCTCCGTTTTTGAATACGTCCCATGCCTCCACACAGTAGACCGGGCCGCCGGAAAGCAATACAGCCCTTGATGGGTCCCAGGTTCTTTCAGCATAGCGGACCGCATAGTCGGGAACGGCGGTTTGGATCTCAATGCTGTCATCCCCCAGATAGTCCTGGAGAGAACGAAGCATACGCTCTGTTTCACTGAGGTTGGCAACGAACACGTAGTCGCCGGAAATATCCGCGTAGTGGATCGTCTCGGGGACCTCCGTTTCCGGCTCGGTCGTGATGCTGCGGGAACTTGTGAGAACCGCGGCCCCGCAGAGCAGGACCGCCAGGATCATGATGGTCAGACGCTTCATAAGACACCTCTTTCGTATGTGCGGCAGTTTTTACGGTGGTTCCTGCCAGCGCCGAAACCGCCCTTTCGCCGTCCCGGCGAAAGAACGATTTCGGCGCTCTTTACGAACTCCTATGCGGGGCTGGTCTGCCCACCCCCGCATAGATGACAGGTTTTCTCGATCAAAGGGACCGCGCCGCAAAGGGGGAATCCATTCTGCCGCAAGGTTTTAATGGAATGTGGGAGTAGGCAGATTATCCTTTTGATGCGGGAGATAAAAAACACCTTAAAATCAGAGTGAATCTGCCTACCCCCAGCCGCCCCCATAGAAGGCCGCGGCGCTGCTGTGGCTGGAGCGGGCGGCGAAGAAATCCGAGGTCTCCGCTATGTCCAGCAGGGTGATGTGGCAGACGTTCAGCTCGCTCTTTTCAGACAGCAGCGCCAGGGCCAAAGTGAACTGGTCGTCGTCCGGGACCAGCCTGCCCTTGATGGCGTTGGGCACCGCTTTCCAGCCCTTGTTGTCCTGATCGAAGATGTGCCGCCCGTCCACGCCGCAATGCTCCTCAATGACCAGCAGGGCCCTCTGGAAAAACGGCGGTTCCCGCCCGCTGGCCTCGAAGTCGTCCAGCAGGCGGCGGATGGTGTCGCTGATCCATTCCGAGGGCTGATAGCGGCAGTGAGGCAGCAGGGTGTTTAGCTGGATATGCAGCCAGCCATAGCCGAACCGCTCCACAAATCCGGCAGTCTCCATGCGGGGCAGGACCGGCCGTTTGCCGTAGCCGCCCGCGCCGGGGGCGTGCTTCTCACACAGCCGCCGCAGCTCCAGGGCGGACCGCTCAAAGGCCCCGGAGGCTTCCTCCAGGGCCTTTTGCAGTTTCTCCGGGGAGCCGCTGTCCGCCAGGGCGGCGAGGGCGCCGGTGGCGCCGAACGCCTCCCCCACCAGCTTTTGCATCCGGGCAATATCCTGTTTCATACCGTTCATTCTTCCGCCGCCTTTCTCCTGGCCCGCAGGTCCGTGGGGGATGTCGTGATCGCGTCGTATTCCTTCGCCGTGGCGTGGAACTGGATGGGAACGTGGTTGTAGCCGATGCAGAGAAGGCCCTCTCCCCGGCGGAAGCGGGTGATCTGCCGGACTTCATCCTCCGACAGGTTCAACACGCCTTGAATCAGCCGGGCCTCCTGTTCCTCCATCTGCATCACCAGTTTGATGCGGCTGGAATCCAGAATGCCCTTGCCGTACTTGCCGCCGTCCAGGCCGAACAGGTCCTGCATCCCCTGGGTGGAGGTGACGGCGATGCCGCCTAAGCCCCGGATGGTCTTCACCATCTCCTGGACGAAGCCCGCCGCCAGGGGGTTGGAGTTGGCCCCTACCAGGCTCCACAGCTCGTCCGCGATGAGGGCGGAGAGATCTTCTCGGGAGTCCATGATGAGGTCGTTTGCGATGTCCGTGGCCCAGAAGATGCCGGGCAGCAGCAGGTCGTCCGGCATCCCGGAGGTGTCCAGGACAATGTACTTGTTGTCCAGGTCGATGTCGTTCCGCTGTCCCATGGCGGAGGCGGAGCCGGTGACGTACCGGGCCAGGACTACGGAAAGATGCTTGGTTTCGGGATTGTCAGCCAGAACCTTGTACCAATCCGCGATGATGGGCATTTCCACAAAGGCCCCGGTTTCGTCGGTAATGGTGTCATTGTCGAAGGTAATCCCATACTGCCGGTAGCACTCCACCAGGGAGGAATCCAGGTAGTTTTTATCCTCATCGCTGAGGTCCCGCTTCTGGAGGGAGTACCAGATAATGAGCCGGGAAATCTTGTCGGCCAGCACGGAATCATCCCGGGCCGCCATATCCCGGAGGCCCGCGTAGGAATCCAGGGAGCGGCGGCGAATCGCCATGATGTTGGGGCAGTCCCGGGAGGAGGGGGACATCCGCAGGTACAGCCCGCCCAGAAGTTCGCAGAGGGGACGGAACTCGTGGCCCTTCTTGGGTACGATGAAAATGACCCGCCGCCCCTGCTGCCGGAGGCGGCCGCCCAGGCACTGGAGGGTGAACGTCTTTCCCGCGCCGGAGGAACCGCCGATCCAGCAGTTGCCGTTGGTGTATTTATAATCATCATAGGGGTCCAGGAACACGGGAGAACGGTTATAGAGGTTCAGCCCCAGGAACACGCCGTTGCGGTCGCTGAGCTCGTAGGAGGCAAAGGGAAACGCCGCCGCCACGCCGGAGGTCAGGGCATTGCGCCGGGACTTCCGCTCCACGTCCGGGTCCAAGGCCAGCAGCGGCAGAGCGGAGAGGAACGCCTGCTCGTTCTTGTAGTCGCAGCGCCGGGCGATCATGTCAATGGAAACGCAGAGCTTTTCCACCGCCGTCACCCGCTGCTCCAGGGTTTCCGGGTCGTCGGCCACCACCTCCAACAGCGTGTGCATGTAGTAGAAGTCCTCCCCCTGGCGGTTCATCACGTCCTTCAGGTAAAGGCCGGAGCTGATGGCGCTGTCCAGTTCCTCGAAGTCCTTGCGGGTGTCCTCCACGTCCCGCATCCGGGAGCGGTTGACCATGGTGGTCTGTGCGATCTTGGAGAGAATCTTGTCCTTGGGCTGGCGCTTGAAGATAAAGCTGAGGTTCACGCCCTCCCCGGCCTCCACCAGAGGGGCCAACCAGCAGGAGCCGACAGTCGTGGCGTAGCCGTAGCCAGTGACATAGAGGTAAGCGTGGTACACGCCGTCCACCACGATATAGTCCCGGCTCTTGGTGTCTACCGTGGTAGGGGAGAGGATGTCCAGGATGGTGGTGGAGCCGGATTCCAGCTCGGTCAGGTCCGGCTTTTCCTCGCCCATCAGCAGGCGCTTGAGGGAAAACCTCTCCTGGCCGTTCTTTTTGGCGGCGGGCTTTTTCTTCTTCGCCTTGGGCGGCGGGGCTTTTGCGGGTTTCTTTTTCAAAAGGGGATTCATATACTCACATCCTTGGCTTGAATTTGTGGAGAAAATGCGTATAATAGAGATATAGAAGGTTGCTGCTTTTCGGAAAGGAGGCCGGTCTTATGGTTTATACTTTGGAAGAAATCAGCCGCCGCGTGCGGCCTGTGGCGGAAAAGTACAAGTTGAAAGCCGTATATGTGTTCGGCTCCTATGCCCGGGGAGAGGCCCGGGAGGACAGCGATGTTGATTTGCTGGTAGACACTTGCGGCGCAGACCTCTCTGGATTTTTTGCAATCGGCGGACTATATAATGACCTTGAGGAAGCCCTGGAGAAGGAACTTGACATGATAACAGTGAGTGCTTTGGAACAGCCAATTCGTCATAAGAGTGATATCGGTTTTCGAGAATCTGTACAACGAGAGAGGCGGAAAATTTATGCAGCTGCGTGATCAACAACGTTTGGTCAAAATTAAGGAGTACTGCGAGGATATCCAGACATCCATGAACCGATTTGGTCATTCGTTTTCGATATTCTGTGAGGATAGTACTTATCAGTTTTCCGTCGCTTTCTGCCTCCTTCAAATTGGAGAATTAGTTGGAAAGCTCACAGAGGAATATCGAGCCGCTACAAAGGCGCAGATCTCATGGCCCCAGATCAAAGGACTGCGCAATGTGATCGTACATGATTATGGCAGTATTGATTTGGAGGGCATCTGGAGAACCATTACCAGCAGCATTCCGGAACTGCACCGATTCTGCTGCGAACAGTTGAAGGAGAATCAATAGGAATATAGAGAATGGGAGGTCTATGCGGGGCCTCCCATTCTCTATTCCTCATAAATCCCATGCACCGCCGTCGTCATGTCAAACACGCCCTCCGGCAGCTTCACCCGGCGACTGGTGCGTTTGTTGATGATCTCGTACAGCAGCTTCAAAACGAAATCGTCCGTATACCAGGGTTCCAGCACTTCCAATTCGCAGACGTCCAGATACCGCCGGGCGGTGTCCGCCTCCTCGTTCAGCCGCTGGATGATGGCGGCGACGCTGTGCCCCTTGGACTTCATGTGCGACTCGTATTGGAAGATCAGGAAGAAGCGGTGCCGGATGGCGTCGCTGGCCACTCCCTGGCCGATCTGGGCGATGTTGTCCTCGATCATCTCCCGGCAGGACTCGTTTTCCTCCTGTTGGGCAAAGCCCTTCATCCGCTCCACATAGTCGGCGGTGTCCGCCGGGAGGGTCCGAGCCTCCAGCTGGAGATTGTCCGGAGCGATTTTCAGCCAGGCGGCGTAGCTTGCGATGATGTTCTGGCGGTCATTTGCGGATTTCAGGTAGATGTTGACGGGCAGGACCTCCAGGATCTTGATGAAGCGGTTGTCCCGGGTGACCACCACGCCGCCCCGGATGTTCTTGATGGGAAGCCACGCCTGGATGCTGTCCCGGTAGGCCCCGCCCCCGGAGGCGGCTTTTACGCCTCCGCCGAAAATCAGTTCTTTTACGTTCATTTCTTCTTACACTCCCCTCGGTAGGTAATGAGCCGCCGTCCCTTCCGCCAGCGCCACCAGGAACCCAGCCAGCGGGTGAGGCTGTCGTCATTGATTCCAATGAGTCCAAAGCCTCCCACGGGCACCAGGACCGTCAGGGTGACGATGATCTTCGGCGTCATGGACAGCGGGACAAAGGCCAGGCACAGGTACAGGATGGGCAGGGTCAGGACGACCGCCTCAATGAGATTGCGGAGCTCGAACAGGCCCATGACCCGGCCCGCGTCGGTAAAGTTGGTAGGGATGTAATAGGTTTCATTGCTCATTTGGATGTTCCTCCTCCCTGAGCAAGCGTCCCTTATGGTTCGTGTAGTCTTCTTCCAAGGACCGCAGCTCCGCTTTCCGGGCGGTGATCACAAATTCTATGGCGGAGGCCATCTGCGCCTCCAGTAAAGGCGTGGCGGCAATTTCGCCAAGCTCTACGCGGCTGACATACTGCTTGGAAAGCCCGGCGTGGGCAGCCAGCGCCGCCAGGGAAATATAATACCGATGCCGCAAAGCCCGCAGATTGGTCTTATTCTCCATGGCTTACTCCTCTATGTAGTCGATGGACGGAACCTTGCACCAGCCCCGCCAGCCCCGGCCCTCTACCTTCGTCCGCACGACGCCGTACTTGGTGCCCATGGCCAAACCAATTGTTTTTGTGTATTGCACTATTTGACCTTTGGGGCCTTTCATGCTATAATCAAACTACAGAAAGAATCCAACTGACAGGAGCGTGGCCCTATGCCCTCACAATTCAGCATCACCCCTTTGAGCGAGCTTCCTCTCCGCAATGATTTCATGTTTGCGGAGGTCATGCGGACCGGCGATATCTGTCAGTTGTTTCTGGAAGAATTGCTGGGGCTGAACATTCAGCGCATTGAATTTATTGACAAACAGAAAGATTTGTCGGACAGTTACACCCATCATGGCATCCGCCTGGACGTATATCTCAAAGACGAAGCGGGCACGGTATTTAATGTGGAGATGCAGTCTGCCAACAGCGAGAACCTGCCCAAACGCGCCAGATTCTATCAGAGCGCCATTGACCGCAGCGAGCTTCCAAAGAGTACCCATTATGAGGAACTATCGGAAAGCTACATCATCTTTGTTTGTGACTTTGACTACTTCCAGATCGGCAAAGCGGTGGGTGAACGGGTGAGCTTCCTGAAGGAAACGGAAACGGCGTATAACGACGGCTCTCATGTATTCTTTCTCAACAGCCGCTATACGGAGGGCAACGCCAGCCAATCCATTTTGGAGTTCCTGGACATGATTCGGACCAACGACCTGGAGAAGCCATACGAAACGCCTCTGGGCCAAAAAGCGAAGGAGCGGGTCCAGGCGGTACGGAGCGACAGAGCATTGGAGGTGTCCTATATGACTTACGCGCAGAAAATCATGGATGAGCGCAGATATGGTTTTAATGAAGGACTTGCCGAGGGTGAGGCTAGAGGCGAGGCCAGAGGCGAGGCCAAGGGCCGTGCTGAAACGTTGAAAAGCGCTGTACTTGCGATGAAGGACCTGGCTGCCCCTGCGGATATCGCACGTCGGTTGGAGCTGTCTTTAGAGTATGTTTTAAAAATTCTCAATCAAGAAAAATGAACACGCATTGACTCAAATAATATGGAGGCAGCTCGGAACTGCCTCCATAATTTTATGCTCTTTGGGCCCTTTCCCGCAAAAAATCCAGAAACAGCGCCTCGATTTCCTTGTCGCTGCCCAAACCATCCAAGTATGGGGCAAAATTCCTCCGGTCGAAGGAGATTTTTCTGGGCGGAGCCGACATGCGCTCTATGGCCTTGTCGCGGGCCTCCCGCCACGCTGTGTAGAGAGCTTGCCGGTCAGCCTTCGGAGGAGGGCACTGCTGGGCGATATGCTGCATCATGGATTTGTTGATGGGACAGCCTTCAACACTGCACATCTCAATGAAGGCTTCCTGAGACTCCGGGTCGTAGTCCGCCATGAGATCGGCGCAGGCGAGGTTCAAACGTTTCGGAGCGGTTTCCAGGATTTCCTGAAGTCGAGGGATCAACAGTGTCAGCTTGACGGCTTTACGGATTTCATACTCGGTGACGCCGAAGAACTCCGCCACCAGCTTGCGGGCGTTGTACCGCTGTCGGCCACGTTCTAAATATATCCCTTTTTCCTCTGCACGAAACTTTTGGCGATTCTCGCCAAAAGTTTCATTGTCCTGGTCAATATACCACTGCCCGTGCCGGTTCTTGGCGTCCAGCAAGGCCCTGTACGCCTTGCCTCGCTCAATAATGGAGAGGTTCTGCCGTTGGATCAGGTTCGTGGAGGTAGCGATTACAATGGCCCGTGTGTCGTCCGCCTCCACGATCTCGGCGGGAATGACATCCCATCCGGCCAGTCTTGCCGCACTTGTCCGGTTATGTCCTGCCAGAATCTCATAGCTATCCCCTGGAGGCACGGGCCGGACGATAATCCGTACCAGAAGTCCTTCCTCTTTCAGCTGCTCCGCAAAGGCTTCCAGCTGTGCGGGCGTGTAAGGCCGGAAACCGATATCCGCCGTAAAGAAGGGGACCAGCTTGTCCAGCGGCAGGGAGCGGATCTGTACCTCTCCGGGAGGCGGGGCCTCCCGGAAGAGCTTCTCATACGCTTCGTCGCTGGTTCGCAGTTCGGACGCTTGCTGGCTGGCCGTCATCCGCTTTTTCAGCAGGTCATTCATAACCGCCTTAGCCAAGCCGAAGCACCTCCTCCGCAAGACTCCGGTAGCTGAGGGCGGCGGCGTTCTTTGGGGAGTAATCGAAAATACTCTGCCCGGCGGCGGGACATTCCGCCACCTTGATGGAGTATTCAATGGGCTGCTCAAAAACGTGGAACGCTTCACCGTAGATGTCCCCCACGCTTTCCCGGACACTCCGGCAGAGCTGGGGCCGGGACTGGTACATGGTCAGCAGGATGCCGGCGATTTTGAGTGCCGGATTGAACTTTGTCTGTACAGACCGGACCAGTTCCAACACCTCTGGGATGCCTTCGCTGGCCAGGAAATGAGCTTGGACCGGGATAATGCAGTAGTCTGACGCTGCCAAGGCGTTGACGGTCAGAAGCTCATGCTTTAGGCCGCAGTCGATGATGATGTAGTCATAGCTGGTTTTCAGAGGCGCCAGCAGACTGTCCAGCATCTTCTCACAGGACCGCTCCGGGTTCCCTACAGCGTTGTACTGAGAAAGCTGCATGACTTGGAGCCGGGCGGCGGCGTCCGCAAGACGGCGGTTGGCGGGAATCAGGTCCGGGCCGGTTTCGGTATGCAGGGCCGTGCGCCCCAGATGAAGTTCCAGGTCCTCGGGGTAGTCGATGGCGGCCAGCAGCAGATTTGCCAGGGTGTACTTCTGCTCCGCCGGGGTAAATCCCAGGGCGGCGGTCAGATTCCCCTGGGGGTCGTTGTCCACCAGGAGAACCCGCTTGCCAGAGGCAGTCAGGGCCGCCCCCAGGTTCAGGGCCGTGGTGGTCTTGCCCACGCCGCCCTTTTGGTTAGTGATCGAAAAGACTGTATGTAAATCCCTCATAGTTTGCCTCCAAATATTTATTAACTATCCAAACAACGACTAAAAATGTCAAATTCTTTGTGTTGAAGTAAATTTATTTGCTGTATCGCATAATGCATATTTTTGCATAGAATGTCGTAATTACTTGTGTCCTTTTAAGCCACTTGTGAAATACGTTGCAAATAGGGCGCTACATAGATTCCTGCAATATTTGCGCTACAATGGATAGCACGCTTTTTTGGCGAAATCCTTCACACGCATGAGGCCACTGGTTCGAGTCCAGTAGTCTCCACCATTGACCCGCCGAAACCGCATGGTTTTGACGGGTTTTCTCTATTTTCTGCAACTTTTTGTGGCGGTTTATTTTGGGCGTTTTGGGCCGACCCACAAGTTGACCCACACGGGGAAAGGACCGGAAAGAACGAAAAGACACCGAATAAATTTTTACGCCTTCTGTTTGATTTATTGTAGGGGCGTAAAAATATCATTTTAGATAAAAATACTATGCTAAATACGGAGGGAAGCATGGATAGTTTAATATCTTTTGATGGCGCAGCCGATATAATCAATAACCTCATTAATAAGATTTCCGATGCAACAGGTTGGATTGCTACGCGTAGTACTCCCCGACGAGAGGCTATCAATACATATATTCAGGAAATTCAGAACAGCAATTATGATCCAACAACCAAGGCAGCACTAATTTCCAATGCAAAAAAATAATTCGCGAATATACAAATCAGAGCGAAATTATTAAAAATGCTGTAAATGCCTTAAAACCATCTGCTCATCCACAACTTGTCGATGAAACTTGGCTCTCTGTATTTTTTGATAAAGCCCGTCTTGTTTTTGACACAGATTTTCAATTAATTTGGGGTAATATTTTGGCAGAAGAATGCAATGTACCAAACAGCATTCCCAAAGGGCTTCTCCACATTTTAAAACAGATGGATAAAGAAGATGCCTCTAAATTTTCTAAGGCTTGTTCTGTTTCTGTCCGCTTTGCTGATGGTAAAGATTTTTCTAATACACCCGTAATACTACGAGGCAACAAATCGGCTTTTTATGATGATATTGGCTTAACCTTGGACACATTACTGGATTTAAAAGCGATTGGCTTAATAGAATACGAACCATCTTCCTCGGCATTTTCTGAAAGCCCCTATAGAATATCTGCTGCAGGACCCGAAATTTACTATTTTGATGAAACATACCTCCTTCCCAAAGGTGAAACAACTTTTGACACCGGATGCGTTGTTTATACGCGTAGTGGGGCAGCTTTATGTAGAGCAATCACAGTTGAAAAAATTGATGGCTTTTTTCAAAAATATTGTATCCCTCTTTGGAAAAACAAGGGTTAAATTACTGTACCGGGCAGGATTCTCCTGCCCGGTGTTGCTATTTAGGGTCTTCTCCCTTCTCACATTTGGCCGCTGATGACCGCTCCGATGGTGTCCGCCGCGTCCTGCTTCATCTGTGCCGTGGCGTGGGTATAGGTGTTTAGCGTGAAGCCCGCTGAGTAGTGACCCAAGGCACTGGAGAGGGTCTTCACATCTACACCGTTTTTCAAGGATAGAGTTACGAAAAGATGTCTCATGTCGTGGAAACGAACATGCTCCGCACCTATTGCTTTCAGGATTTTGTCATGGGCCCGGCGGAAGGCATCCGGATCGTACATCGTCCCGGTTTTAGGAGATGGGAACATATAAGGTCCACCGCCTGCTGCGGAATCGCCAACGTCCGAACGGAGTTTTGCATTTTTGGTGGGCTGACTACCAACTTCCCTTTGATGCGGTTTACCTGCTTTGTGACGGAAATTGTCCTGACTTCTGTATCCAGGTCAGTCCAGAGGAGTGCCAGCAGTTCTCCCCTTCTAAGGTCCGTAGTCAATTCCAGGTAGAATGCGGCCAGAAGGCCCCGGCGTTCCGCCTCCGCCAAGTACATTCCAGTCTTCTCCTGCGGCAAGATGCGCATTTCTTTTTTTTCCAGCTTCGGCAGTTTACAACTTTGAGTCGGATTCACAAGAATCAGCCTTTCGGCTACTGCTTGGTCTAAGCAGTTACTCAGCAGCGTATGGACGCCACGAACCACCCGGGGACTAAGACTCTTATTCTTCAACTCAGGATATCCCTTACGCTGGACCCGGCCATTCTTCTGGAGGTTGTTGTAGAACCGCTGAATTTGAATGGTCGTCAGCTTGTTCAGCATGATTTTACCGATGCCCGGAACAATGTGGTTCTCAATATAGTTTGTGTAGTATTCTCGTGTGTTGGGGCGAATACGGGGCTCTGCGTAAATCTCGTACCACGTCCACACCCACGTTGCCACCGTGTAACTTCCGGCCTTGGAAATGTCTAACCTCTGACCCTCTGCAATAGCCACCTTCAGCTTTTCTTTAACCTCTGCTTGGGTCCTTCCAAGGACGTTCTTGATGACCCGCTTGCCGGATTCGGAATCATATCCGGCGGTGTATCGGCCTTCCCAGCGACCGTCGGAACGTTTGCAGATATTCCCTTCACCGTTTGCCCTACGCTTTGCCATAGCCATCCCTCCTTTCTTCTGCCCGTAGTTCTTCATCCCTGGCAAAAGAGTAGGGCTTCAACTCACTGGCGATTCCAAGGGCCACTTGGAAGCCCGCCACAAAGCTCGCCAGAGTAGACTCCTCCAACAACGCCGCCTGTAAATCTACCAGGCCAAGGATTCTCTTTTGGTCCTCTCTGCTCACTCGGTCGGAAAGCCGCCTCCAGCTTTCTTCAATCTCTTTTTGTAGAACCGTATCTGGTTCTACGAAAAACCGCTGGCACAGAGCTCTCATGTACTCGTACTCCATATGTGCCACCTCCTGTCAGCGACACACATTACCATCCGGTGGCCTCAATATCCAGTGATTTTTCTATTGTTATCAAAAAGTTTGAAATTGTCTGCTGGTCGGAGGACTTTTATCATTGTTTATAGCGGGTCAAATTTTGAACTCGTCACATAGACATAGACGGTCCTTGGTACTCCTCATGATCATCCGCTTTGTGACCCATTGCAATCTTCTTCTCACGAATTCGCCGCATGAGCTTACTCTCCACGTGACCGCCCGCCGGGTTGGGCGGCGGGAGTGTTTCCCAGAAAATATTGCTGACGTGATGGAGGAGCCTCACAGTACAGAGGAGAACAGACAGGACGCGTTGCCGATGGTCCAGGAGAAACTGCGCGTAGCTGTTACCTTGATTTGCGGATTGCGTCAGCCAGTATTCTGCTGCGTTTTGATCTTGTCCTACTTCTTTCCCCTGGAGGTACAGCTTGCCGAGGACATACTGTGCGTATTGATTTCCCTGATTGGCGGAGTCATTCAGCAACTGAACAGCCCTTTCGATATCTTTCGGAACACCATCACCCAGAAGGCACATCTTCCCCAGGCGATACTGAGCATATTGATTTCCCGATTCACTGGCACGCTCATACCACGACGCTGCTTCACTCATTCGTCTTTGCTCCTGTAGCAGCTTTCCCAGCATGTACTGCGACTGTGCGTCCCCCATCGCGGCAGAGCATCGGAACCACTCCTCCGCCTTTTCATCATCCGGCAGAACACCAAGGCCATCCTGGTACGCCTTGCTCAGGTGATATGCGGCTGAGGTAAAACCCTTGCCCCACAACTGCTCCAACGTTTTTACCGCTTCTCGTTTTTCTGCCCACGTGACATCGTCATCGCAGAGCAGCGCTGCCGCTTGGCGATACTCCAGCACTTCACCATACCCTACACCTTGCGGAAGGGTTTCTGAGTCTATTTCCGACTCGTCGTTCATCTCCGCATCCTCAAAGGTGAACACGCCCAATCGTAGATTCTTCGCCTCCTGGATTACCAGATTCTTGATTGCGCGGAACTCTTTCTGCTGTGAGAGTGGCAGCCACCGTCGAGGCGTATCCTTATAGTAGTTCTCCAGCTCATCACGCAGACCGTTCCAGACTTCATAGCACTCCGCCACTTCCGGCAGCTTTGCCAACTCATCCACGACAGCATCCACCTGAGCCTTGACGGACTTTTTCAAATAGCCGTAGAACTTTTTGCCCTTGACAGTTTCCAGAGACTGTGCCAGCTCCAGCATCTTCATTTCGATCACAGGGCTGTCGCAGAAGCCTGTCCGCATCTTCTCTATCAGCTCTCTCATAGACCGACGAGCTGCGCTGACCAAGTCCTTGTAGGAGACGTCCTTCTCCTGATAGAGCGTGTACATCTCATCCTGGAAAATATCATTCGTGAGTCTGGAGAGAATCATCTTGACGCCCTCTTTGGTCAATCGGCCCTGACTTGGATCGGCAGACCAGACCATGGCGTGGACATGAGGGTGGTGGCCTTCGTCGTGGAACGCGGCGCACCAGCGCAGCTGGTCCGACGGAATTTTCATTGCCTCCGCTATCTCAACTTGATGAGCCTTGATCAACTTCCGCCAGCTTTCCGCGCAGTCATAGCCAAGCCGGGCTGCGTCCTCCCGCCGCAGGGACCAGATAAACGTCCACACGTTTCCGGTGTGCGTCTCGACTTCTTTGAGGGCGGCGTCCAGTGATACTGGCCGGTTGCTGAACAGACCGTGCTCACCATGACGCTCCACGCGGGGCCGGGTGGCGATGTACCGCATATAGCCGTCTCTATCAGTGAGCTTGTGGGCGTTGGCGTCCAGCACCGCAGAGATCAACCAGGAGGCATTGCGGGTGGTCGGTGCTGAGTGATAGTCACTGTACTCTTCCAGTTCAGTGGCGTCAGGAAAATCCCGGAGCAGATTTTCGATGAGCTGCCGCTGGCCCTTTGTCACCGGGCCGCTCCCCTCCAGTCGCTCTACACGTTCGCGTGTGGCGATATACTTCATATACCCGGAGGCGCCGCCGGCCTTGATGTAACCGCTTTTCTGAATCAGCCTGACCATTGATCATCCCACCCATTCTGGTACCTGACGGCGTCCCCAAGATTGATCACACCATTGGTCTGTCGAATTTCTCTGATGCACCGCGCCCGCAGACGTTCCACATCGTCCAGGGGAATCTCATTCACCGCCGCCGTGATATTTGCGATCATATCCTACTCCACGGCCAGCTTGAACAGTAGTTTGCCGATCCGAGTACCCAGCGCCCCCAGCTTGCCGTCCAGCACATCTGCAAGGACGCGCGGGAGATAGCTGGCAGCGTTTTGCGTGTTCAGGTAGCCGGTGTAGAACCGTATTGCTTTCTCGATGTACTCGTTTTTCGTGGTACAGTTGTCTTTTGTATAGCTGTCTTCTACCTGGCTCCATGCGCCTGAGGTGAGCCAGACAGTATGCCGTGTTTTTTCCCGTTCATACCGAAATCTCCTCCTTATTTTGATAGCGTCATGCGGAAGCCACCAACAATGGGATTTAAGGGCACTTCCGAAAATATCAGCGTCAATCGGTTCTCCCATCCGTCAAAAAAGCGTCGGCTCCCGTCCCCGCAACTGCCCGCACTGCGGGCAGAAGTACCCGCCCTGGCGCTCGGAAAGCGCCGGGGCTTTCTCCTGCTATAATTTCGACCGGCTATAATTTCGACCGGTGGCCTCACTGACGCTTTCAGCATATTTCCCTCGATTCCACTTTGCGAAAAATCTGCCGGTCCAGTGGATTCAAAAATCAATTGCCTGCTCTTTTGTCTATTGTAGCTCAGTTTTTGGCTGTCTCAGAGGAGGCGCTGTATCGGCGCGGTTCTTCGCCGGCAAAACCTCAACACGTCCTTTTTCGGTTTGTCAGGTGCATGGGGTAGCCCTCTCGCGAAATCGCACACAGCGGCTCACAGGCGGGAACACAGGCTGATCTGCCGTATCGCTGGTCATTCTCTTCTCAACATTCCGTCCTCCTCCCCCCTTTTGGAGTAGACGGGACTTTGCCCTGGCGAATGCGACTGCCGTATAGCAGGCTTCCATGTTTGCCCCCTGCAGGTGGGAAAACATACATCAATCAGATTATCAAGCAGATCGGGAGTTGTAGTTCCCCGAAGTCGCTTGTTGTAGTATAATTCGCCCTGGAAAAGTCATGGAGCGGCTTAACCAGGAAATCCGCCGCACCTGAATGGTGGGGGCCTTCCCAGACGGCAATCCTGCCCTTATGCAGGTCTGCGCTTGGGTTCACCATGTGGCCAGCACCCAATGGGGTAACAATTTATCGAATGAACTCGAACGATATACACCTTAACTATATATTGCTAACACCGTGTTCGATATGACCAGATATCCTCTTTTTGCAGGTTTCCGATGTTTCGGAAACCTATCCTTGATTTTCTCATATTGTCGGTTCCATGGCTTTTCTGTCGCATATCTTTTTCTGTCGCATATCTTGCCGCATATGTGAACTCTACTTTACAAGGCCTATTCAAAATAGTCTCCTGAAAATTCCACTAGGACAGCGTTGCTGACGCCCTCGACCGTAGAGAGGGCCGTAATAAAACTGGTGTCCTCGCCGGAAAGCCGAATCTCGTAGGTCACCTCTGTGGAATTCTTTCCGGCAGTCTTATTTTTCAACACTTTTTTTAAAGCAGACAGCTCATTCTGAACGGCTTCAGCCGCGCTGTTATGGTATTTGACAATCAACAGGTACTGGTGCCTGCAATTTCGAACCTTGACCAGCAGGATGTAAATAAAAGCGATGAACGCCGTTCCCATAATGGAAATCAGATAAAGCCCTGCGCCGCAGGTGACGCCAATTGCCACCGTCCAGAAGAGAAATCCCACATCCAGCGGGTCTTTGACGGCGCTGCGGAAACGCACGATGGACAGGGCACCCACCATGCCCAGGGAGAGCACTACGTTGGAAGTGATGACAATGACCATAAAGCAGGTGACCAGGCTGGTCATCACCAGCAAAATGTTAAAATTATTGTTATAAAGGACCCCCTTGTAAAAATTTCGGTAGACGGTGTAGACAATCATTCCGCAGAGAAACGCAGACAGCATACTCAGGATTACATGATTGGCAGTCAGACTCCCGGCTTCTTCCAGAAAGCTCTTTTTAAAAATATCGGAAAACGTCATCATCGGAACAAAAGCCTCCTTTTTTCATTTCGGCACATGACGTACTTGGAAATAGCGCACCGTTCCGTCATAGCGGTTTTCAAAATCTGAACCGTGGTGCTCGGCAAGAAACGGTCAAATTTGATCTCCAGAACCATCCGCCCCGGCTCCAGTACCTTCCGCACCTCGAAGGATTCCGAGAACATATCGCACTCGCCGAGGGAAGCAGAGATATCCTTATCAAAGGTGATCCGCACGGCTCCTTCCCGCATCCCCCAAGCCTCCCGAAGATACTCCACTGCCACCACAGGCCGCAGCAGCTGTGTGTGATGGCGTGCGTAGAGCTCCCGACAGAGGGGAAACGTGCTGGAGAGAAGAAAACCGTATTCCCCGGAGAGGATGTCCTCGTATTCCCGGCGGCTGAGGGAAACGCTTTCCTTGGAAACGTACTCGCCGTATTTTCGTTTGCACTCCAGGAGTATGGGGGCACCGGAGCGATTATAGCACCGAATACGGAATTTTTTCCGAAACTGATATCCAGCCTCCTTCTCCGTCAGGGAGGAGTGATGGATGTCGTCAAAGTAAACGCTGGTGACCAGGTAGCCCTCCGGGTCCGCCATGTTGGGGTCCGGGTCCGCAACGGCGGAGAGGTGGGACCTGAGCGTGTGGTAATCGCTGTCATTAATATAGTATTTCAGCTCCTGGCGCAACCGGTGTCCCAGGTATTCCATACGTTCACCTCACTTCAAAGTAAATGCCCGAAGGCCATATGCCTTCCCGCCGCTCTGAGCGGTCACATACTCCAGGCTGATCTGCTCCCGGCCCTCGGAGTCCGTGCCGGATACCCATACATAATAGGTCCCATCTGGCAGCCCCTCCTCCAGCAGGAAACTGGTTTCCTGGAGACCGGTAATCTCATACACCATATCCTGCATGGCACAGTCAGAATACACCCGGAGGCTGTAAGATACCGGGGGCGCCGCCAAAGAGCAGAACGGCTCCCAGGCAAACCGGACTGAGCCGTCCGAATTCCGCATGGGTTCGGCTACATAGCCGGAAAGCGGATATTGGCGAGAGTTATTGAACATATCATAATTGCAGAGAATACCGTCGTATGTGCCATCAAGATAGGTAAGCCACTGATCTAATGTATATCTCCGCAAATCCGGAGACGGCTCCGGCGCCGAAGCCTTTTCCAACACGGATTTATAGGCTTCCACCAGCGCCGTCACGCGCTCTCTGATAATATAAGTATCCAGCAGCTCCCGCATTTTTACGTCCAGCTTTTCGATGCTACCGGGTATCTCCTGGAAATACCGGCGGTGCAGCCGTGAGGCCATCAATCCTTGAATGCCGCGGAGGGACTCCGGCGCATTGGATGCGAACTCACCAAAAAGCAAGCCCCCGTCAAAATCCCAGTGTATAAAATACCATGTTCGGGAGTTTTCCGGATTGTAGAGCAGGTAATTCTGGCTTACGATGTCCGTGTTCCCCATAAGCAAGTTAAACGCCAGCCATGTCAGATAGTTGTCCTCGTTGAAGTATTCCGTAAAGACCTCCTCAAAATCCCGGGAGGTATCGCCAACGGCGTCCAGCATCTCCAACAGGTTTTGATGACTGCCGCCTCCCTCCTGGATGTCAAGCACCTGCTCAAAGGCATCCTGGGAGTACTCTGTGTCGTCCACATCAAGGAGAACGTCGTTGGGATAAAAGGAGAAACTTCTGGCTTTGTACAGAGCGGCGGGTTCACCGAGACCTCTTGCCCTGAAATAGGCTTTGTTGGGCTGCTCCAATTCCACATGCAGACCCTGATATTCAAACTCCTGTTCTTCTGCGGGCAGGGAGGCATCCCGAATCCAAAGCCGCATGAAATAGGAACGGTAGCCGGTTACATGATCCAGCCCCGCCAGCAGGTCGGTGGACAGCTTGGTCGCCATTCTGGTGGCGTCGTAGCTCCAGTAACCCTTGTTGATATTCAAGACCGTCTGGCCGTAAAAGTCCCCACATTCCGAGTCTAGGCGGACCTTATAGCTTTTGTAGGGAGCACCGCGGGAGGTGTTCCCCCGGACCCGGATGGTGGCGTTTTTCCTGTTCAGATCCAGGCGGGGATCCGGTGTCTGCCCCTCCGGCAAAATCTGAATATTGCAATTCAGCGTGGGATTATAGCTATGGTCCCCCGCAGTATGGAGTTCAAAGGCGGAAAGGTCCAGCGTGTTCCCGCTTTCACCCGCTGTGGGAAAGACGCTGATATACACATCGTAGAGATTGGTGTCCAGCTGGTAGATCTCCTTGGTTTCCCGCAACGGCGCATTTTCCGCAGGCTCCGGGGAAACACCCTGAGCCTGCGGAAAATAGCTTTGCCAGTAAAGGACCGTAAACAGCGCCGCCGCAACTACCACGGACAGCCACAGCGGCAGCAGGCTGTAATCTCTTTTTTGGGGCGGCGGCCGATGGACATGGGCAGATTCCCTGTTAAAAATCGTTGGCGCTGGCCTCTTTTCGGAAGCCGCCGGCTTGGGTTCCGCCCGCCCCGCAGTGTCCGAAGCGGTCATGGGTATTTCCCTCCAGGCCAGTCCGGCGGCATAGCGCATGGCCAGAAAAACGAAGCTGAGAATCAGCAAAAACCCGGTATTGCAGACAATCATCTCCAGCGGCGCATACACACGACGGCAGTCTATATGAATGTCGGCATACTGTACCGCCTCTCCCTCTTCCCACTCGGGGCAGCGCAGGTCCAAGGTTTCCTCGCTTCCAGTGGAAGATTGAATGGTAACGCTTCCGGCGTAGGGGGTATAGGGGAACCCAACGTGGACTTCTTTTGCGAAAAACCGCATGGTCAAATGGTTCTCCACCCCGTCTTTTTCGGGCCGGATCATGAAATTGTCGTATTGTCCCCGATATAGCCACCCGGAATTTTCCACGACATCTGCCTCGGAGATGGGACAGTTTTTTTCGTCTATAACCAAATCAGCAAGACAGATTTCACCGGCGGTTTCCGAAATCAGAGTAATAAGCACCTCTTGGGCGCCGCGGGGAAACAGGGTGCCGTGAAAGACGGTCAGAGTCAACGCGGCGGCTACGGCGGCTTGTAGCACCATTTTAAACGGCGGTGCGGATTTGAAAAGGTGGCCGGCGGCGTATGTAAGAGCCAGACAGACGGCCAGAGCGCATACAAACACGGACAGTTTCGCCCAAACAGAATTTAGCGCAAACAAATCCACATAGGCCGTCAAGGCAAGGCTGGAGACAACACAGGCCAACACCTTTAAAGCTGTTCTACGGGAGTAAGCCCATCGTTTCTGAATCCGTTCCATAATCGACGCAGAGAACTTTTTGTAAACGGCGTATACAATCATCCCGCAGAGAAAAGCGGCCAGTATACTTAGAATTAGACCCCAATTTGTCAGACCAGCAGCCTGATCCGGCAAGTTATTTGGGAAGACATCTCTCTGGTTCATCTGTGCATCCTTCCTGATAAACTCGATTGAACAAGGTGATATTTTACCGTTTTTTACAACCCAATATTATGCTGGATTTATCAATATCCCAAGTATAAGCGGAGGTAGAATCCCTTGGTTAATGAACCCGAGACTTTGAATAGGAGTCGCACTGCTCGATTCATGACAGTTTTTCCACCCCCGGTTTGGGAATCCAGCCTGGTTTCCACGTTGAATTTCTCTGAGACGTGCCGATCAAACATTCTCATTTTCTGACAGCAGCTTTCTGTCCACCTTTCCGTTGTTTACCAAAGGCAAGGATGAAACAATCTTTATTTTTTTAGGAATCATGTACTCCGGCAGATACTCCTGCGCCTTTTTTTTGATATAGTGGGGCGGATCTTCCTCCATACCTTTATATACAATATAAGCTGTCAGGCTTTTGACTTGATCTGCTTTATACCGTGGAACGACCGCTACCTGTTCTAGGCCTTCAATCTTCATCAGATTATTTTCTATGTCCTCCAGTTCAATCCGAAATCCGTTCAATTTGATCTGTGTGTCCAGTCTCCCGCCGTAAAAAAGACACCCGTCCTTCATGTACCCCGCATCTCCGGTGTGATAGACGCGATATCGGTTCCCCTGGATTACCCAATCTTGAAACTTCTTTTCCGTCAGATCTTTCCGCTTAAAGTACCCTGCTCCTGCCGTCAACCCCCTGCCCGCTATGATAATTTCACCCTTTTCTCCCTCCGGAACTTCCTTTCCGTACTCATCTGCCACGATCACCCGCATACCCGGACGCATCCATCCAACAGGCAGCGGATGACATTTTCGTTCGATTTCATCTGTAATGACAATATCTGTGGCTGCAATCATTTCTGTTGCGCCATACGTATTGATGATTTCAACATTCGGAAACCTCTCGCGGACTTGTTGTACCAGATGATTTGATAAAACCTCACCGCAAAACATGATCCGCTCAAGACTGCGGAAGGATATCTCTGAAAACGCCTCGTCCGCCAGGCACAGCTTGAAGAAAGAAGGCGTCGCCGGCAAAATTGTTCCCCCTGAACGCACCATAATCTCCGTCAACGCCTTCACATTGGAAAAGAGCGCTCTGTCAATTGCCCATACGCTTCCACCGCTGTACAGGGACAAATACAGATCCTCTGCACAGAAAGTAAAGGAAAAGGGAACCTCATTGATAAAAACATGTCTTCTGGAGCTGTCTATTCCCCTTTCTGTATTCATCTTTCCGGCCAGAAAATGGTCAAAGTATCCCCTTGTAATCTGCACACCTTTGGGTTTTCCCGTACTCCCGGAAGTAAAAATAATGTAGAACGGCTCCTCTTCACGCATTCCCTCAAAGCACGTCTTCTTTTTAGGCGCTTTTATCTGCTGCTCCAGCCAATCCATCCCCAATACAGTTTTCGCCTCTGCGGGATAGGATTTCTCGGACATATTAAACACCAATTCCGGCTCAACCAATTCGGTGATGGACTGCACCCGCTGTTCCTGCAAAAAAAGATCGATGGGGCAGTGGGCGCGTCCGGATTTTGCACAGGCAAGAAAACAAATTACCATAAAGGGGTCTTTATGTCCGTACACGATGATGGGTTTTTTTGTTGTCAGCGTCTTTTCCAAATATTCCGCTATGATGTCGGAGTAATCATCCACCTGCCTCCATGTCAACTCTTTTTGGCAGCCGTTGGGGCCTTCATAGTGATATGCTACCGACTCTTCATAGAGATTCGCATTTCTGCGTATATTTTCCAGTAATGACATATGCTTTTCACCTGCGGTATATCTATTGGTTCCGCGTCCTTTCCTCAATAATATCGATCAATTTGCCTATGCTTCCCGGTTTTTCCATAGCGTCCAACATTTCGATGCCAAATGACTTCTCGATAGACATGAGCAGATAAACGTGTTCAACGCTGTCCCAGTCCTCGATATCTTCCTCTGTCATATCTGCCCGTATCGATAGGCCGATGTCTTCAAAGACCTCTTGAAAAACTAATTCCAGCCGTCTTGTAATTTCTTCTCGGGTCATAGCGTCCACTCCCTAATCTCTCTCCTGGATTGCTGCCACGGCATGGCGCGATGCCATGGCATGCCAAGATCTATGTGCCAATGTGTACAGTATTCGCAAAAAGGAATCGGGTGCAACAAATACTCATCGATCTCCTTCTCAGACTTTACCGCATAAATATCAATAGAATCCTTTGGGGACATTTTCAAGTCTTTCCCAAAATATTCGTTAAAATGCCGGACCTTGCCTGCAACCGAACAAGTATAGAGTCTCCCGTGCTCCAGGGAAAGATTATGGCCGGCCAGAAGACATGCGGTAAAATTCCAGCTGCCTCTATGGAATCCCTGTGTATTTAGTGGAAAATACGTTGAGGTCTTCTGCGCTTTATTCGTAGAACCCCAGCAACAATAGCTAACGCCGTATTGCTGTGCGCGTTCTCCCATTGCCTCATAATCTACATCAATGGGGTATTTTGTAGGCTGTATGGCAATATTGTATTTCTTACACGCCAGCCAAAACTCTTCCGGCTGCTTTGGAAGCAGGATTCCGTTGGTGACAATTCCAATCTTGGCATTTGGAAAGGCCTTCCGCGCCACCTCCATGAATTTTGTGATTTCCGGATGAAGGAGCGGCTCCCCGCCCGCCAGATAAAACTCCGTGATGCGATGGCCAAACAGCTTGGCCAGCCTTGTTAAATCCCGCCGTGACTCTTCAAGATCCGCAAATTCAGGCTTGGCTAACGGCGCAAAATGATCGCATCCATAACAGTTCAAATTGCAATGTTCTGCCAAAGAGATTTCGCACACGATTTGTTGATCCTTCATGTTGTGATCTGCCGCTGTTAGAATCATATAATGCAGAGTTTCTAACCGTTCCTCCAGCAACTGCATCTTTTTCATAAGCTCCTTCTGTCTGAAAAACGGCAACGATTTCTTTAATTCCCATAGCGTATCACGAATTGACATCTGTGTTTTCTCCTGTTCTTGTAAACTGGCGCAATCGATGCCACCCACCGAGAGCGACAAAAACTATTTTCGCAAGCATGGGGCAAACGGTGATGAGGGCCGCCCTCCATTTATAAAAAAAGGGGCGCTTTCTATACAGCATGCCTGGCATATTCTGTCTGATCCTGTTTCGCAGCTCGCTTCTGATATTCTGCCCCTTGCAGCCGCTGCGGCATATTTGATAATAATAGCCCACAGCTCCTATTGCGGCCCGATCCTTCACACAGCTTGCGATCTCCGGATATTTTTTCGCAAACTCATAGAATCCGTCCCAGATTTCAAGAATACCCAAAAGATCCTTCCCGGAAAAATTGCTGTTGACCGCACCGCGGGGATTGTTATTATAATAATATTTTGGGGTATCCACAAAGACAACTTTTCCGGCTCTATCAAAAAGGCGGTACATCACTGCCAGGTCTTCTCCGATTGATACCCCTTCCGGAAAGCGGATTTCCGAAAACAGAGATCGCTCAAACAGCTTTCCCACAGACCACCCTTCAAATCGCGGTCTCTCCTCCTGAACCAGTGTCAGCTCCCGCATCGCCTCCTGGCGCATAAGTACAACGCCCTCTCCGCAAATCCCTAAGCGAATCTTCTCCATTTCTCTCGTAACCGCACAGACAGGTATACCACCTCCAAAATGCTGGTACGTTGCGAGCAGCTGTTCCACCAAATCCGGGGCTACGCAGTCGTCACTGTCAATAAAGGTGACAAATTCCCCTCTGGCTACATCAAGAGCCGCATTTCTCGCAGAGGATACCCCTCCATTTCTCTTGTGAATTACGAGAATTCGCTCGTCTCGCTTTGCATACGCATCACATATCTTCGGACAACCATCAGGAGAACCGTCGTTCACCAAAATAATCTGAAGATTCCGGTGCGTTTGAGAGAGTACACTGTCCACACAGCGCCTAAGATATTGCTGTGTCCGGTAGACCGGAATCACTGTGGTAACCAATGGCCGCTTATTTTTTTCCAAATCGCAGTCTCCTCTTCCATCCGGTTTACTCTGTCAACGAACACGAACCAGACTCTGCTCTTCCAGCCGGTAAATGCGATCACACTCCTCTGCCAGCCACTCATGATGGGTGACAAGAAGCAACGTTCTTCTTTCTTTCAAATTTTTCAGCGAGCACATCACCTCCCGTTCTGTCTCCCGATCCAGCGCCGCTGTCATCTCATCCATCACTAATAGCTTGGAACCCTTATAAAGTGCCCGGGCGAGAATAATACGCTGGCGCTGTCCCATTGAAAGCGTAAATCCATTCTCTCCCAATATCGTATCAATACCCTCCGGAAGCATCTGGATATCTTCCCATATCTCCGCAATCTTCAGACAGTCCACCACTTTCTTTCGATCCTCTTTATGCTCCATAAATACCACATTATTGCAGATCGTGTCGTCACTCAAATACACCATCTGCGGAATGTAACTGATGATTTGCCCCATATCTCCACAGCATGAACCCTGTTCGTCTCTTCCCTCCGTGAGATCATAATCATCATACCAGATATGGCCGGATTGAGGCTCCAGCAGTCCCAAGACCAAATCTAAAAATGTCGTTTTTCCGGCTCCCGATTTTCCCACGATGGCTACGGAAGATCCTGCCGGAATCTCCAGGGATACATCTTTTAAAATATCCGGCCCGTCGGGATAATGAAATGTCAGATGGTCAATCCGCAACCCGCGGGTAAACCCGACTTCTTTTATCCGCAACATAGCTCTTTCACACTTTTTCTGTTGCATACGCTCATACTTCCGCATATTTTGACAAAAGGCATCATAACTTTTTCTGCCATATTGAACCGTATTGTACGCTAATAAAAACATATTTGCCTGCGGAATGATATAAACGATAAAAGTCAGAGCACCGATCAGATTCAATATCAGGCTTTGCTGGTTGACGCCTGCCATAATAAGGACAGCCGCAGCCAACAGCACGACCACCTGCACGATATTACTGACGACCACTCTGCTGATTACCAGCATACGGACATATTTTTTATGGATCTCAGCGTATTCCTTGCTGATAACATCGTATTTCTCTATGAGGGTCTCGGCTCTGCTGTCAATTTTGATCTCCTTATAGGACTCGTGCGCCATGGAGACCATTGCGGACTCCCTGATCTCCCTTTGGCGCTTTTGTTCTCCATACTCCAGAATCCGGCCCCGATTGTACCAATATATTCTTATTGCAAGTACAAGGAGGCAGCCCCCTAAAATACATGCTTCTCCATGTCCGGTATATATCGCCGCCAGAAAAAAGTATACCAAGATCGCCCCTTTTAGCCGGAGCGTGATGAAAGAAGCCAGCATATCCGCGCAAGTCTCTGTATCTTTCCGGACTGCCGTAACTTTTTGCATTGTGGTCGTTTGGTTATGCTCCTCCACGCTCTCCTCACAGAACAGGCGGTATATTTTTACGGACCACCTCTGTACCGCGTCCTCAGTAAAACTGTCAAATGACCAAAGTCTCAGCAGTTCCATACCACCCTTGCCCAAAAATATGAGCCCAAGGATCACCAACTGAAACGGCAGGGAATCCACCGCTTCTCCCATAGCCATCTCATTTAGGAGCGGGAGGATCATTGAAAGGCTGAACAGGTCAAAAAAGAGGGCTGCCACAGAGCAGAAGCTGTACCGGCGCAGCATCCGCTTATCTTTCTGTTCCAGGAACCCCTTCAGCCGGCGCTCCATCCCGCTGCTCTCTTTGAGCGCAGCAAACAGCCGTTGTCCTTTCATCGTCATTTCAGGTTTCCTTTCTTTGCGGTCCTTCGTATACAAAATAAGCGGGTTCCATTCCGCTTCCCCCAGGAGCCCTATTTCTGGAGGGGAAGAATTCCCTCGCCGTTCAAAAATGAAATATAGTCAAATTCGTCTAAATATCTTCTAAGCCAGATCCCTTTCCGAAAGGCAATCAGGTTCCCCATCTCTGTTTGATTCTCAAATCCATGGATATAAAAAGCTGAGGAAAACTCAGGATATGCTTTTTTCGTAAGAATTACCCTATTTTTATACGGCAGACGTTCAAACCGCTCTAAGGTCTCGTATGTGCAGCCATCCTTCTCGCTGCCAATGAAAAACAAATTGTTCAGATCCACAAGTTTGCTGTGCAGCCTCCACTTTCGGGCGGCCTGCTCCCATGTATCATAATGGCCAAAGTAAATTTTAACATCGCTTAAAATCCCTACCGGGCAGGAGGCGTCCTCGTCCTCTATTCTGTAAAGCGGCTGCTCTAAATACCATTCCAGGTTTTCGCAAAACCGTACAAAATCATTCATCAGGATGCCCAGGTTGATTGTCGGAGAACAGACCGGCAGCTTCATATCTTGATAAATCATTGTACCAACGCAATTTGACGCAATAATCGTGGGGGTTGTATTTGTAAGACGGGCTCTTTTTTTCGACTTATAGTGTTTCCACTCCGAAAGCCTCAAGGACTCTATTATATTCACACAAATTATCCTCCTGTCATATCTTTTCGCCGGTTTTCCGGCGTGTCCTCCATGTCCGGAGTTGATTTTTCCCCGCCCATACGATATACTATGCCCATACCTTCGGTTGACATTTAGCAGAGAAACGAAGTGAGGAATCTTTGATCTCAGTCATTATCCCCATCTATAATGCAGAGCCGTATCTGAGCCGGTGCATTGACTCGGTTCTGTGCTCCGACTATACGGACTTTGAGCTGATTCTGGTGGATGATGGCTCCACCGACGGCTGCCTCCGCATCTGTCAGGCGTACGCCGAGCGGGATCCCCGGATCACCGTCCTCTCCCAGAAGAACCAAGGCGTCTCCGCCGCCCGAAACCGGGGGCTGGAACTCTGCCGGGGGGAGTGGGTCGTGTTTGTGGATGCGGACGATCGCATCTCTCCAGACCATCTGTCTCTGGTGGCCGGGACGGAGGATGCGGACCTGCTGCTGTTTGACTTCGCCGAAGATCCAGAGGAGCTGACCGTCGGCCCCCGATCCGGCAAGGTTTTCCGTTACGGGTCATTGGACATATCGGGTCTGGTGGAGCGTGTTCTGACGCCCCGGCAGCTGAGGAAAGACGGACAGGTGAACTTCCGCTCCTCCAACGCAAAGGCGTTCAAAAAAGAAATCATCGACCGCTGTGGTCTCCGCTTCGACCCTGACATTTCCTATGGGGAGGATAAGCTCTTCAATCTTAACTACATCTTCCGGATAGAACGCTTCGCATATCTCCCCGTACCTGTTTATTTTTATGAAACGCATCCCGGCTCTCTAACGCATACCCTCCGCCCCGACGCATTGAATGAACTGATTACGTTGATGGAAAAGCTCCAGACGGTTTTGGAGCAGTACAGCCCATCCACAGCCACAGCACAATTTTACAATCATTGGGTATTGGATCATATCTGCTTTGCGCTGACCGACTTGATCTTCAGCTCCCCCCTTCCAAAGACTCCAAGGGAGCAGTACGCCATATGTGCCTACCTCCGAAAAAAGACAATTCTCTATCCGGCATTGAAGCAAAACCTTCGTCTGGGTCCGCTGGAACGGCGGATTTTCCTGTTTTTCTTCAGCTTGGGATGGTATCGAGCTGTGCGTACGCTCCATTTCACAGCCCGTCTCCGCCAAAAACTCCGGGAATACGGGAGAATCGCTGTGGGAAACGAATAAAGGAGGCGTATAATATGATTTCGGTCATCATCCCGGTTTATAATCTGGAACGGTATTTATACCGCTGTATTGATTCCGTCCTGCGCTCTACTTATACGGACTTTGAGCTGATTCTCGTTGACGACGGCTCCACCGATGCCAGCCCCCAAATTTGTGAAGATTATACCGAACGGGACAGCCGTGTCCGGCTGCTACGTCAGGAGAACCAGGGCGTCTCCGCCGCCCGGAATCGGGGACTAGACGTCTGCCAGGGGGAGTGGGTCGTGTTTGTGGACGGGGACGACAGCATAGCCCCGGAGTTTCTGGCGCTGATCGATCAAGAGAGCCGTCATGGCCCGGATTTGATGTTATTTGAGTGCGTTTTGACAGAAAAAAGCCTGGTTCCCAGAAATCAGAAGGAGTCTATTCGCTATGGCAAAGAGGATATGCTTACCCTGGTCCAGAGCACACTGACACTCCGGCAGCTCCAGGAACAGGGAAATGTGGATTTTCTCTCTGTTTGGGCAAGGGCCATAAATAGGGCATCCATTGAAAAATATAACCTGCGCTTTTCCAAGGACCTGTTCTGCGGTGAGGATGCCTTTTTCAATATCGAATACCTCCTCCGGGCGGAAAGCTGTACCTATATTCCCCAGGCGGTTTACATCTACAATATCCACCAGGACTCCTCTTCTCGCCGATTCAACCCCAGGCTTCCGGACAACCATCAGCTGCTGCTGCGCAAAGTGAAGCAGGCCCTGGAGGAGCACGGAGCCCTCCCCGCCTTGGCGCTGCCGTACCACACCTACGCACTGAACCTGCTCACCTCACTCCTGTTCCGGTGTGTGTTCAGCCCTTGGAATCCGGCGCCCTTCCGGGAGAAGCGAGAGATGTGCCGGCGGCTCCGGAGCAATGAGATCTTCCGGCAGGCGATGCGGCACAATCGGCAGTGCAGCACATGGAACCAATGGGGCTTCCTAGTTCTCTTCCGCCTGAGATGCTACCGGAGTTTGAGCCTTATCTGCCGTATTCTCCACCTTGTCTGGGGAAAAAGGGGCATCTGCTGACCGCCTGTTACTTGATGCCATTGAAAAAGCTCACATAGTCAAAGTCGTCCAGATACCGCCTCATCAACAGCCCGGGCTTGAAATCTGTCAGGATGCCTACCTGCCCGCAATTCTCAAATTCCTTGATATAAACGGCGGAGGATATCTCCAGGTAGGATCCGTGGGTAAAATTTACTTTATAGGGACAGGGCAACCTGTCAAAATGCATCGGTGTTTCGTAATCACAGCTGTCCCTGTCTGTGGCAATCAGAACCAGACGGGTCCAGTTGATCTTTCGCTTTCTCTACTCCCACCTGGCGGCCACCTCCGCAAAGGAGGCGTAGTGAAAGAAATTTACCCGCACATCTCCCAGCAGGGCGGCGGGATATCCGCCGGGGTTCTCCAGCTCCACCAGAGACAAATCCATGTACCGCCGGGGATTTTCCGCCAGCCTGATGAAATCCCGGATGGGGGCATCGGCCCTTTCAGCCGGGGCTGGAGAGCCGCCTCCTCACAGGAAAACCAGTCAACGGCGTTCTGTACCTTAGACCAGATTTCTTGGGTCCTGTCCGTGTGGAGAATCACCAGGGGGATCCCCATGCCGTCATCCGTCTCCGTGGGGATTCGCTCAACGCCCCAGAGGCCCCCCAGGGTGATGTCGCTCTCCCGGTCCGGCCCGTCAAAGTGGCAAGCATGGCAGAAGGGGCGAAGAGTAAGGTTGGCGAAGTACAGCCAGCAGTAGAAATCCTGGCCCAGGTCCTCCGCATACTCCCTGCCCCCGGCAGTACACGCCGTCCGTCCGGCTCTGGACATATTTTGTCCGCCGCAGGGCCTCCAGCTCCGCTGTGCTCCACGTCTCTCGGTGCACCACCTCCATGTTTTCGTCAAAGGCTGCACCGAACACTGCGCCCCGCCGCTCCAGCACGTACGCCGCCAGCACGGGAAACACCCCGCCAGAGGAGCTACCCAGACGGGCAGCTCCTCTCTGGCCCGTGAGCCGAGAAAGACCCGCCCACCGTCTCCGGTGGGACGCCCTCGCAACGGACAGACCGCCTCACGCCGGCCGCAGCACGACGCTTTTTCCGTCTCATTCCGTCCTCCCCCCAATGCTGTCCAGCAGAAACGCCCCGGACCTCCGGACCTCCGCTGCTGTTCTCTCCCGAACTGCGTCCCAGTCCACGGGAGCGTCGATGTCCCCGCCGGTCCGGAACAGCCGGTCCTCCAGGCCGTGCAGCCGCAGGATATTGTCAATTCTGGCGTTGAATTTGCTGTGGGCAAACACCAAGAATTGTTTCCGATAGAGGATGCTGAAGGCCGTCCCGTGGAAAGAGTTGGTCACCACATAGGCCGCACCGTGGAGATAGCCCAAAAACTCCGCCGGCCCGGCAGTATCCAATTCTGCATGAGAGCCGATCCGCATCTCTTCCAGCACCGCTACTCGCAGTCCTGTTCTCCGAGACAGCGCACGCACATAGGCAGTCATATGGGCGTTTCGCTCCGTGGCGTAGGTCAGGATATAACCCGACCGGGTGGAAAGACGCTCCACCTCCCGCCAGGCGCTCTCCCCCAGCAGAAACACCGGATCCAAAACCGCCGTGACCTTTCCGGAATAAAAGCGCCTCACGTAGGGTACGGCCTCCGCCTCCCGGAGAGAGAGGGTGTCCACATGTTGAACCAGCCGGGCAAATTCCCGGTCGTACTGAGGCGAGAGAGAGGCACCGCCCAGGCTGGCGGCGTAAGCGACAACCCGCTCCTTCCGGCCGCTTTGGAAATCACCAAAGTAGACTCCTCGCAGGCCACAGGTGATATTCGGATTCCAGATTTGATCGCTGCCTACGATATAGGTTCTATATGGGAGTTTTCTCAGGCCGGCGATGAAGCGAATCCTGGGCTGCCGGACATCAATCAGGTACTCCCGGCGAAAGCGGGCCATGTTCCTCCGCCGGGCGGCATACTCCCGGCAGATAAGCAGGCGCCAGATCAATTTTAGGGGCGCATCCAACAAACGGGACACACCCTCCCTCAGGCTTGACGCTGACCAGTAGGGCAGCCACCAGTACCTGCCCGTCATGAAAAATGGGTCATAGCGGACGATATCTGCTTGAACCCCGTGCTCCCGCAAAAAGCGCTTGAGTCCATAGGCCTGGAGCATTGCGCCGAAATTGTCCGCGCAGTGGAAGGTGATAATACCGACCTTTCCCTCGTGTTCTGCGGTTTGTGTGTCCACCGGACGCCGCTTTGGTATGTCAAACATTTGCAACACCTGCCATTTCTGAGAAAAATTTTAGACATCATCTCATAGATTCTCTCATGCGGCGCAACGATGTAGATCCACCCCTCCGTTTTTCAATCCTCCTCCACAGGTCCGAACCGTCATCCGCTTCTTAGCTGCCCCAGCCGTACCAAACCATCTGCGCCCCGGTTGGCAAACCGGATGACTCGGCCGTCCTCTCTTCCTCTGAGTGTCAAGGAGAGCCAGATTGGCCGCTCACTCTCAGACGGCAGAGGAACTGACAGCCTGATCGTCCGTCCGCTGTGCCATGTGCACACATTCGCCTCCAGGCGGAACTCCCTCTGGCCTCCATCCTCCTGCTCCGTCACTAAAAAGCATTCCGTTTCCCTGCACACGCCGGAAAACCCCTGATTTTCGATCACAACCATCAGCTTCCGCCCAACTCTTTTCGCATCTCGTATTACAAAGCGGGGACCCAGATGGCGTCCGATGTAGTCATATCCACTGATTCCCTGCCAGCAGCCTGGTGCATCCACGGTCTCCCATCTCCAGAAATCCAACTGTTTTTTGTCGTAGGCACTGTTCAGGTAACAGGCGTGGATTTTTGCCAGCTCCGCCGCCGCCCGCATATAGCCCACCGGCGCAGGAGCTGCCACCGCCTCGCCTCCCACCGGCCTTCCGACCATCGTCCGATACTGCCACTCCACCTCTTGGTTCTTTCCCCGGCGTCCCGCCTCGTCGGCTTTCCTCCCGCCGCACATGCCATAAGTGCCCAAATCCGTATCAGAACCGAATAACCCGTCATTGAATAGAGTTAATCTCCCCTCCAGCCCCGGTTCTCCCGCAAGACGCACTATTGCGTTGCGCCATTGTGCGGGCGTTCTCACCGCCAGAAAGCAGCTTCCTCCTGAGGCGCGATACAAGGACAGTACCAGCCGTGCCACTGCGGGTTCTGACAAATATCTGGAGCCGTGCATCTCCCCCCAGTTTCCCACAAAAATTCCCTGGAGGGTCAGGATATCGGAGGCATAAGTGCGAATCAACAATCCCAGCTGCTCCATATGCCTGTGAATCAAATCCTCGGACTCCGGCTCGTGCAGAAGCCCCTTTCCCTCCAGGTCATACGCCACCCGGAGAATAATCTGCTTTCCGGAGGTGCGAAAACACGCCAGAATCTGCTCCATATGCCGTAATATCACAACTGATAGTTCTCTATCCCGGAAAAAACCGATATGGAACTGTACCAACGCCAATCTCTCTCCACTGTTCTCTTCCAGGCTTCTGGCCAGCAACCGAAAGTCCAGCGCCGGAAACACGGCTCCAGAGACCTCCTTGAATACAAACGGATAGATACGATACCATCCGCAGTCCGGGTTTCCCAGTGCCTCCCCACTCTCCACGTAATCCGCTTTACAAAATATCATCCTGTACTCCCTCAGGCCGGGAATATACCCTGCCTGATTGCTTTTCAAGTCTCACCCTCCAGATCACCGCCGGGATCTCAAAAAACATTCTGAACATATACCAAAACGGCTGAATCCCCCTGTGCATACTGCGCCCCTCTTTTCTGGCGTGCATAACCGCCGGGATCTCAGCTATGCGAAATCCCAGGAGAAGCATTTGTATTACCATATTCGCATCCGGATATCTGTCATCAAAGTGTCCCCGCTCCCCATAATAGGCAAAGGCTCTTTTGTTCAGGCCCTGCAGTCCGGTAGTGGGGTCTGAGACTCTCTGTTTTGTTATAATACGGATCAGGAAGCGAAACCACCGAAACGCCACCCGCTTCAAAAAGATCACCGGGAACTCCGCACTCCCCTCCATAAAACGGGAGGCCAGCACAAGATCAGGGTATTCCCCATCGACTCCCCTCTCTCGCATCCGTTGATAGATTGGCCGAATATTGCAGACGTCATGCTGTCCGTCGCCGTCCAGCTGAATCACATAGCGGTATCCGTTCCTTGCCGCATATCGGTATCCAAGCTGTAAGGAGGTTCCATAGCCCAGCCGTTCCATATTCGTCAGCATCTGGAATGGCCACTTCCGAATCACCTGGGCCGAGCTGTCCTCCGAGGCGTCATTGATCACCAGAATATCCGCTATATCCTGGATCCGCTGGAGCGTCATCTGTTCCAGAACACCTCCGATGTTCTTCTCCTCATTGTGCACGGGGATCAACACCAGCAGTTCCTTTCTCTCCCTCATACTCCGTCCTCTCCATCCCACAGTGCTTCCCAGGATTCCCCGCAGAAGCCGGCGTCCATCTTTTGAGAACTCGCCCGGATCCCCAATTCCCTCCGCAGAGTCCTGTCCCGTACCAGTCGTGCGATACAGTCCGCCAGCGCCAACGGGTCAAAGGGGCACAGCAGGCCGTTTTGGCCGTTTTCAATCTCTTCCCGGTTGCCACTGCAGTCTGAGACAATCACGGCGCAACCCGAAGCCAAGGCCTCCTGAAGCGCAATGCTCCTGCCTTCAAAGCGAGTCGCATGGACATAGATATCAGTCCGGGCGTAATAGGGAAAGGGATTTTCCACCGCTCCCAGCAGGACAAAATCCTCTTCAAGCCCCAGCATCGCCCGCTTTCGCTCCAGAAATTTTCGCTCCTCACCCTCGCCCAGCACATACCACCGGACGGAAATGCCCCGCTTTTTCAGCAGATTCAGCGCCTCCAGCGCCATGTCGTATCCCTTTTGATAGGTAAGACGTCCTACTGTCAGCAGGCGTATTCCCAAATAGCCATCTGAAAATCCCGTTCCCATCCTGGCAAGCTCCTGAATGCCGGTCAAATCCACCATATTGGGAAACGCCCTGGTTCGGGAGGCATACTTCGGGTAAAGCGTCTCAAAATTCCGCTTGACCTCTTCCGAAACAGCAAAAATTGCTGAAAATGCCTCCCAACAGTTCCGATCCATCTCCCGGGTATAACCCGCACGCTCCAAATCCACATGAATCAGCGCCGCCTTTCTGTCCGCCTTTACATAATCTGCTACATAATAGGCGGCACCGCCCTCCATCCAGGCCACCGCTATGTCAAACCCCACAGGAAAGCGCTGAGCGCCCTCGGCCATGACCCGCCAGAACAGCTTGTCCGGCTGGAACCGCCCTTTTTTGTGCATGGCCGCTAACGTGCGGACAACATACCAGAGCTTATGACACAGGCCTCTGTTTCTCACGAAGGCCCTGAGAACACCGCCAGCCATCCGCCAACGCCCCCGCTCGGACAAAACAGACATCGTACTGGGGTGGGGGTTCAACACGGTTACATTGCCGGGAAGCTGACTGAACAGCTCTCCTTGCCCAATCACCGCATAGAGAAACACCTCGTAGGAGGCGTCGTGGAAGCTTCGCAAAACCTGCATCAAAAGGGTCTCCGCACCGGCCCTTCCCAGGGTATTCACCACAAGCAGCAGGCTCTTTTTGCCATCCCGCCGCAGCGACTGTTCCATCTCCCTCTCTCGCCTTTGTTCCAACCAGGATGCCCGCTTCACACTGCCTCCGAGTCCAAGACAGATCAGGAATATTCCGCAAATCAGGAGCACTCCCATTGACTCAGTCTCAAGATCGATCCAAAAACGTCTCACTGGCGGCAGGGTTTCCAGGAGGAGGAACAACAACCCCGCTCCGCTCCACAGGGCACAGAGATCCGGATTCAGCTTACCGCCTGCCCGAAGCCAGACGCTGAGCAATATCAGACCCATTCCGATTACCGGCATCACTGCAAGCATCATACGCCCCGCTTCCTTTTTCGCCGCCCTGTACGCTACTCAGTCTCCGCACCACAGCGTCTTCACTGCTTGGCAACGCCTTTCCGCACTCCGCACCAAATCCAGCCGCCTCCGCAGCTTCCACCACAGCAGCCGTCTCTCTGACGCACGATCCCGAATCCCGCAGATGGCGGCGATTTCATCCACCAGTTGCTCAAACGCCTTGCACCGCCGGATCCGCTCTTCCTCCGTCAAATTCCTCCTGGAGCTGCTTCCCTCCCGTACGGCCACCTCATAGAGCTCCTGCCGGATGGTGGGACACGGATAGCGGTACAAAAACGGGAGTAGCATCTGAAAATTCTGGCCAACGTCGTACTCCGGAATTCTTCTGTCCGGATAGATCTCAAAAAAGGGCCGGGTTTTTAGCATATAGCAGCCACAGCAAACAAAGGTCTTCGCCTCCAGCACATCCCAGAACAGCAGCTCCTTTGTCAAATCCCCCTGTTGCTCCTCCCGCTGAAGAGGCAGTCCGGTTTTGTCGTCAAAATAAGAGGAAAGGGATCTTACGCAGTCGTAAGAGGGATTTTCTAACAAGAACCGCACCCGCAGCTGTATAGACTCCGGAGTCAGTCTGTCGTCTCCGTCCGGCCAGATCAGATACGTCCCCCGCACAAGGGGCAGTCCCCGACTCAGCGCTGCAGAGGCGTTTTTGTGAGGTGCTCGTACAATCTCGTACCGCCAGCTCCTCCGGGCGAACGCCTCCCTATATCGCTCTGCAGCCAATACAGTGCCATCCTCGGATCCGTCATCCACCAGGATCATTTCCACATGGGGGTATGTCTGATCCAATACTGACTGTAACAGTCTGGACACGTATCTCTCCCCATTGAACACTGGTGTGATCACGGACACCAGTCCCCGCTTTTCCGCTCCCTCCAAAATCTGTTCACGCCTCCCGCTCCACTGCCAGATTGCAAAAATTTCCCGAATCCTGTTCAAAATAGAAACAGATGAAATTTTCATCTTCATAATAAATTTCCATCTGATCCGGGTATGTTTCCATCAGACGCATACAGTGCCCATAGGCCTTGGATTCCAGCGCCTCCCGGTTCTCCAGCCGTACATATTTCTGCCAGCTGTCCGTCTCAATGACCTCCCGCTCCGCTTTCTCAGAGGAAATTTCCGACGCAATAAAATCCGGCGTCTGGCTGACCCTCCATGTGGGATGCAGCGTCTCATACTCCTCCCGGCTGGCCTCCGGATACCGCTCCTCACCCAGCCAGGAGGGCCCCTGAGCGAAATAGAGCTGGGCGTAATAAAGCGGTCGTTTCTCCACAAAGAAGAACAGATTCTCCCGCCAGAGGATATATTCTTGCTCTGTCTCTGTATGTTCCAGGAAGTCCAGCAATTCTATGTGGACTCCCTGCTCAATCATCTGATACAATTCGTCCGTAGGGGAGACAATCACAAACGTATCTCGCTCCAGATCCTCCATGATCTCTCGGGTCAGGGACACCGCCGCCGGGTAGCGAGACAACTCATAGTACAAAAATCCGTGGTAATTCCCCGTGAGGCGCACCGTGGCATAGATTCCAACCGCCGCCAGAAGGGCCGTCCGTCCCAAAAGACGCTCCCCCCACCGCTCTGTGGCCAGAAATGCCGCCACATCCAAGGGGATCAGCACCGCTGCCAGAGTCAGCACGTGCCCCACAGCACAGAAGCGGCCCTCTGTGACAATCTGCGGCAAGCCCATATAGGGCATCGCATAGGTCACAATATAGACTGCCGACATCAGAACCAAGGGGACATACCCGGCTCCCATGCCCGCCGCCCATCCGGCCTTTTGAAGCCTGCCGACTAGGCAGAGGATCAGGGAGACTGCGCTCAGCCCCAGGAGAAGGGCGCCCCTGCCCGCTCCATAGAGCCTTTCATAACCGTTTCGATAGATGCCGCCCTGACGATTTGCCTCCCGTACCCCCTCTTCTTCCCGACCGTTTTCCGTTTCGCTTTTCTCCATGGATTCCAGAAGCGCCTGCTTTTCTCTGGCGGATTCTCCGCTCAGGGTGCCCAGCGCCCAGTTGATGGAGGGCTCGAAGGGCGTTCCGCCAGCCAAAGCCCACGCCATGGGCGTCACTGCGACGAGAAGCGCACAGAGCGCCGCCGCCGCAAGGGGCAAAAGGTGTCGGAGAACCCTGCGGAGGGCACACAGCGCCGCAGGCAGACACACAAGAACCGCCATGATGGACGCAAAATAGTGGATGCTCAGCACTGCTGTCACGGTCAGTGTGAATACAAGCAGATTTTCGTTTTTCCAGCATGGCCAGACAGTGCCATCTTCCGGTTTTTCCCGAATTTCCTTGAGGTATCGTATAAAAAACAGGACACACAAAAACACATAGGGCAAACCGAATTCCATGGGCAACGTCCATTGCAGCCTAGACATGGACGTAATCATATCCGCCCCTCGCACGTCCAGAGTCAGAAACAGAAGAAGCGCCAAAACCGATGTATAGCGCCAGCGGAACATCTCCCGCAACAGGCAGCCGGCAGAGGCCAGGAACACCAGCACATGGAGGCACTGGAGAAACCGCAGGCAACTGAAAACAGAAATTCCAAACAGCGCCCGCATACAGTAGACAAAGCAGTGCATCGCCTCCGGGTAGACGCCGCTCTTGTAAATTTCCCCTTGCATGAGTCCATAGATCCACGAGTGGTGCGTATACAAGTCTCCGTACCCATAGCAGGAGACTTGAAAGGCACCGTAGGTAAAATACACCGCCCCGAATAGCAGCACAATGCCCCACAGCCCCCGGTACACGGTGTTCGCCCCCTGCGAAGAGCCGGGGACTGGAAAGACCAACGGCAGCTCCCATGTGCAAGTCCGCACCAGGCGGACGGCAGACACGAGGAATATCCCCGCCAGGATCAACGCCGTCAGCGGCATACGCAAGGCATGAAAAAGCCCCAACCCCATCACCAGTCCGTTGAGGCACACTGGAACCACCGTAACGCAGAATCCGAAGCGGTACACCGGCGGTTTGCGACTAAGGTGCCGGTAAAATACAACAGAGGGCCACACCCACATCAAAAAGACATATCCGAAAAGAACCTTTCCATATTCGATCATCTCATAGCGGATATCCACGGTCATGGGGCCCTCTCCTCTCTACTCGGACACGGTCCTGTTTTCCCGGTCGTAAACCCTGCTGTCCGGCATTTCCCGCTTCTCATGCCGCAGCAAGGTGCCCTCGCAGAAGACGTGCGTGTTGAGGTTCCGTTCAATCCACCGCAGCCGAATATAGGCCAGCGTCCAACCGGCAAACGCCCCCAGTACAAGACCCAGACCATACCAGATCTCAGGCAGCCTCATGGAGAGGATGCTGCCCAGAAATGTTATGGCGCAAAATCCAGCAGTAGCGAGAATCGCACCGATAAAATCGTTAAAATAGTACAGAAAATGAATGGCGGCGTACATGATAAACAGGATAAAGAATCCTGCGGCCAGACACGGATAGATCCGCATGATACCGCCCGCAAAGCCCATCTGGGGCAGAATCACGACATACAGCAGATATAAGGTCACCGTTATGATAAACTGGAGACGCACCAGATTGATTAGCTCCTCGGATAACTGCCGGAACATGCGGGATGCGGCAGTGTCAATATCTCCCCGCTTTCCGCCGATAACCATCTCCGAATAGGTCTTATATTTCCTGTTAAAGTTCATCTCCACACTGGAGATAAAAATAATCAGGGTGGAAATGCTCGTAAATATGGCAATATAGGTCGCCACATCATAGTTCGGGTTGCAGAGAAAACTCTTTGCCACAACTCTCCCGGTTTCGTGGCTCCAAAATACGAAGTTGTGGATATACAGCCCCAGAATGTAAAAAAAGTTCGAGACCATCAGCATCCACCATTTCCGGCAGTAGGTGAACACCAGCCGGTACTGTCCGCTGTTTTCCGGGAAATAGCTTTTCAGGGCCGTGTACTCCAAAACGCCAATCAACAAAGACCCTGCCGCCAGTGCAGCCAGCAGGCTGTAGGTAACCTCCACCCCCAGCCCAAACCGCAGGAGCAGGGCAAGGAAGAAAGCCGCAGCCATCCCGATCAGGAAAAACAGGGAAATTTTCTCAAAGTCCTTGCAGATAGAGAGGTAAATCATGGAGTACAGCACGAAAATCATTGCCGTATAGCCGCAGTAACCGAGAAACACAAAACCGGCCTCCACGCCACCCACAAAATGCACCCACAGGGAAAACGCCGCTCCGGGGACGCAACCAAAGACCAGCGTCATCAAAAGCCCAATCTGGTAGCAGGGCATCACGTCCCCATACCGCTCTTCAAAGATGGCATCCTGTACAAAGCGGGAGAGAACCGGACTGAACAGCAGGTGAACCGCCAGCAGAGAAAAGATGAATATGTATAAAAGCATACTGGAAAACAGATCCCTCGTTAGATAGCTCTCGTTGGCAAATCCCAGCACTTTTTCCATCGCCCAAACCGATACCACTATGAACAGTATAGGCGCTACGGTGATAATAACACTGTAACCGATTCCAAAAACACTTGCCGTAATGGATTTCTTTTCATAGATGCGTTTTAGTTTGACACCAACTCCCGCCATTTCTGTTCTCCCTCCTTTTCTTTCTGATTTTCGCTCGCCTGTGCTTCGTACAGCGTCCGGTAGGACTCATACATGGTTTCCGCCCGGTATAGGGCGGCGGCTCTCCGCCGGCCGTTTTCTCCCATCCTGGTCCGCTCAGACTGGTTATACGCCAGCCGTAGCAACGCCGAGGAAATCCCGGCCACATCCATGACGGGAACCACAATTCCCGCCTCTCCAAAGCCGTCGGACTCCCCCAAAATCAACCCTCTGCAATCTCCAACATCCGTTGCCACCACAGGCTTGCCGGATGCGAAGCTCTCCATGACGGCCAGCGGCTGTCCCTCGCTAATGCTCGTCAGAAGCACCATGTCCATTTTTCCGTAATACTCCCGCACATCGACTTTTCCGGTAAACTCGATATCGGAGACATTCATGACCCGGATTAGATCAAAGCACTCTTTTGCGTAGTCCTCCTCCTCATCCCAGGGACCCATGATGTACAGGCGCAGGAAAGGGGCCCGCTCCTTGGCAAAGTGGAACGCCTGGATCATGGTCATAATATCCTTGACTGGCGCTATGCGTACAACTGCGCCAACATTGATCCATTTGGCATCCTCCCTGCTTTTTCCCGGAAGGTTTTCAAACTGGTTTACCTCGATCCCGTTCGGGATCACCCTCGTCTTCTCCGCTGGACAGCCCTCCTCTATCTGGAGTTCCTTGGCGTGGTTGAACAGGCTTATCACTGTGTCCGCCCTCTCATAGGCCAAGATAGACATCTTTCGAAACTGCTCAATCCATATGTTTTTAAAAATACCCCGCACCCATTTGGCCTTAATCAGCTCCTCTTCCCGCTCTCTCGTGTAGATTCCGTGTTCGGAAACCAGCATCCTGCCGCCATGGAGATACTTTCCCAGGCTGCCCAGCACGCCTGCGTAACCGGTGCAGACGCAGTGGTATATATCCGCCCGGGGAACCTTCATCCGGAGCGTTAAAAACAGGGGCAGATAGATTGAACGCATCATCCACAGGAAATCGGTAAACACTAGCTGATTGTAGTAGATCTGGTAGTACTCTGTGATGATCCTCAAAAAATCGGGACCCATCAGAATGTCGTTCACAGAGGCGGCCTCCCTCTGGAAGAGGTGGAAAATGGCGTCCCAGTCCACCTCCTGGTTCAACACCAGGCTGCGCAGCGCCTGATACTCATGCGCCTTTAGCTTAACTTTTCCCTGGGTTTTGTTCCTCCACTTCGCATCATTTAAGTAAACCTCGTGAATCTCCCGCACGTTTTCGGGAATCTCATACTGAAACTTCCCCCGCTGAGACCGCTCCGCCAAAACGCTGACGATGATAAACTCGTGCTCTGAAAAAGACCGAATCAGATTATGTGTCCAAGTGGCCACGCCTCCCACCACGTAGGGGTAACTGCCCTCCGCAACTATGCAGATTTTCATTCTGTCACTTCCTTTTCCATTGCTGCCGCAAAATCCGTCTGTTATCTCCACGTACTGTTATGTAGTGTAATCATCACGTTTTTCCCGGCAGTTTCGATGAGATACGAGCCGTCTTCCAGCCGGGTCCACTGGCCGCCCTCTACGGATTGGATTCCCTTTCCCTCGCTTCTTAACACAAACCACGCTGGCGTCTCCGAATTATTAAGTTCCAGATAAACCGTGTTGCCCTCTATCCGTTTGGTGTAATCCAGCGCAAGGAAACTGCGGATTCTCTCATCGCTCTCGGATACCGTGGTTCCCGCAAAGTTCTCATAACTGCGAAAGTAATTCTGCAGGTTCCAGCCCAGGCTTGCGCTCATTTCCTTCAGTCTGTCGCTTCCCTCCGGATAAGCAATTTTTTCCATATCCACCATTACGCTGGTATAGCCCAGCGCCGTCTCCATACACTTCGTCAGAAAATCCTGGCTGTACGTATAATTGACTCCATCGGTAAGCAGCGCCTGCCTGGTCAGATATTCATTCAAATACCCAAAGACCTCCAGCTCCCCGTTATACCGGGAGACCACCGTCCGAACCGGCTTCAGAATATCGTTTTGCAAAGTCTCTTCCAGGTTTTCTCCCTCTGTGCTGTAAAAAGAGGTAAACTGGTAATCCGGCAGAGTTCCCTCCATAAACCACTGGTCCTCCAGCAGTTTCTGTTCCAGAGGCGTACCGCAGATGCGGCCATCGGACAGCCCCACCTCCGCACGCTCCTCATTCAGATGCTTCATGTAGTACAAAAGCTGATTTTGCTCCGGCAGGTTCTCATCCTTGTAGTCAAACTGCGGCGCCAGCATACAGGTCAGGCCCAGCGTGTTCTGCCGATATGCCGCAATGAATACGGGCCACACGCTGTCCCGTAACAGCCGTTCAAGATCCTGTCCGTAAATTGCCTGGATCTCCTCGCTGTTCTCCGGCGCCAGTCCCGGATAATTGACGGCTACCAGATTTTGGGCATTGACTACGGGATAGATCTCACACTCTTTTCCATCGGCCCACATGGCAGACAGCAGCCCCAGCCCATGCGCCTCCTCCATGTAATCTCCGTTTACCGCATAGATGTTGGCCTCTTTTACCGGAGACCGCCAGATCACAGGGGGCATCTCCTGGAGCTCAAGGGACTCATCCTCCAGAATTCCCCGCATATAAATCTCGGTATCCTCTGAGAGTATATACCAGGGAAACGTCAGATCCATGTCCTGACGCTGTCTGTTCTCCTCCGGGTCTACACTTCGGTACTCCGCTCCGCCGCCCAGCAAAAATCCCTCCTCCAGGCGAAGGCCCTCCACGGAGACCTCCTCTGAGCGCACCCGAGAGATTCCCAGGAGGCTGCGCAGTCCCGCATTTCCCTTAATCGCACTGGACTCCGGAAGGCCGCAGAATACCAAGGTGTCATCCGCAGCGGCGTTCTCCTCCAGAATCTTCCAATTTTTCCCGTCTTTCCAGTCAATGTCCTCAGAATGGACGCTCACAATCTTTCCCGGATATGCGGCCAACTTGCGCACGCACGCCTGATACTCCTCCATCGTCCCGCAGCTTACAAAATTCTGCTTTGTGTAGACCGCCCACTGCTGCGTAACCTGAAAGGCCCGTGCGCTCTCGCTTCCAATATACACCACCACTCCACGGTTCTCTTCCGCCGCTGTGGTATTCAGCGCATAGGCGCTGGATTCACTGGGCAGCTCCTCCCAACTTCGGACAAAACTGTTTTCCTCATAGTGGTTCCACTGCTCCAGCATCACATTTGTCATCTGAAACATTAGCAGCACAACGCCCATCACTATGGTAATTGAAAAATAATTCCATCGTGATATCATGACACCCTCCCATGGCTGAAGACCCGGATGATCTCCAGCGTCTCACTGTTGATCCTGATCTTCGATTTCTTCAATTCATCCATAGTCTTGAAAAATGCCTCCCGCTGCCGCAGTGTGAACTGCAATTTCAACCTGCAGGTATAGGCAGGCAGCTGCTCCGGGTACTGCTCCGTCAGCCTGCCGCACCACTTCCCGCACAAGTCCGTATCCCCGACCTCCAGCAGCCGCAGACAAATGCTCTCATACTGTTCAGGCGTGAGCCTGGAGGCATTCTTCTGGTAGAGCTTCTCTGCGGCGTGTTCCATAAGATGGACAAAGCGATTCTGCTCCAGATCCGAAAAAACCTGTTGATGCAAAACCTTATCCATATAGTTCAGCAGCGCCTCTTCCGCCCCGGTTTCCTCCGGTGCCTCTTCCTCCAGCTCCCCTAGCATCTTGCTGACGGTGATGCGGAACTCGTTCAAAACGCTGCTCAAAGCGGAGGCGGCGTAGTGCACAGTTTCGGAGTCTTTCGCATGAAGCGCCAGGGAGATTGCCGCCAGAGACTCGCTGGTGTCCCCCTTGATCACATTCATCATCGCCAGCCGCTGATTTTTGCTGTCGTCCACCAGAACGGCTTCCTCTAGCGGAAGGATATTCCTCTCCCGGTTCTCATCCGCCTTTAGCTGCGTCTTCACTCGTTCTTTGCCGAAAACCACATCTCTGAGATCAATTTCCATCCCCGAGGTCGCCTTATAGAGCAGCCAGGACAGGAAATAAAACACTGCGCCGCCAGCCGGACAAAGCATCATGATCCAAAATCTTACCCAGTACTGCTCCGTCCCCCTCATCCTGTTCCAGATCAGACAGCATACGGATACCAGAACATTGAGTGCCAGCACGATCAAGACAGCAAGTTCCCCTCTCGTCAATTCCATAACTACCGCACCTTCCTCAGCCGCGTCTCATAGCCAACTCTCTGGATACGCTGCACAATTTCCTTGGACTTTTCCTCACTGGTATTGGCCAGCAGCACACACAGATTTCCGTCATCCAGGATTCCGATGTAGTCCGTTTGGCGTGTACACTTCCCCAAAGCCTGATCCGCTTTTGCAAGCTCCGCTCTGTCTGCCTGCACCTCCAGCAGCACACATTCCGTAAGACCCCGGGTTTGGGCATCCATAAACGCCTTCACCACCACTCCAAACGCCTCCGGCTGCATAATCCCTGTCCCCGACAGGTACCGCTGCGCCCGCAACGCCTCCAGGTAGCGCCTGGAGCGGACAACCGAGTTCTGAACCAGTGCGCCCGCAATCATAAGACGGTTCGCCTCCGCCAGATTCATGCGCTGCCACGGGATCCCCCACACCATGAATATAAACTGCATTTCATCCTCCACAAAAACGGCACTCGCCATCATGGGAAGATTTTCGTTCATATCGTGGTTGATAAAGACCTTGTGATCCTTCAGCACTTCATACATCTCACCCGAGGAGGCATAAGCATAGGAGCCGCCCAGCTGTCTGGCTCGTGGGGAGGTGGAGGAGAAAAGCCTCGCGTATCCCTTGTTCGCCACGAGGTAGACGGCAACCTCCCGGCTGCCCATCAGCTCCTCCAGCATCTCCGCGGAGTAGAACAAAACCTCCTCCGGGGCGTATCTCTCCAGACGGGATGTTAACTCATAGATACGGCCAAGGCTCTCCCTCTGGTTCACAAGTTCCGTCTCAAACCCCTGCTTCATCCTAACATTGCTGTCGTTGATCTCCTCGAGGTTTTTCACGCGCCTTTTCAGAAAACGAATCTCCTCTTCCTGTTCTTCCCGGATATGATACATCCGGTCCCTCATGATTCCAACAGACATACCGATAATGAAGAGCTGGGCCGTCCAAACATATGTATTGTAGTCCAGCAGCACCTCAAATCCGGTGCGCCCCACAGTCTGCTGGAAGAAATATCCCAGCACCGCCAGCAGGGCCGACAAGATCGCCTGTCTCTGCCCGTGTATGATTGCGAACAACAGGACGTACAGCAGGAAAAAGTCCAGCTTTTCAAAATAGCGCCCACCGGCCGCCTGACTGCTGAGCAGACTGAAGATCACGCAGCAGACCACATTCTCCACAAAGGGGAAAGCGGCTTTTATGATCGCGCTCAAGCGCTTTTTATTTCCAGCTTCCGTCCCCTCCGGATCCGTATAAGAGGACTTGTTGCGTTTGACAAAACGGATAATCTCTCTGATCTCTTTCCGGCAGTCTGCAATGGCGCTGAGTCCAAATTCCCCAGTGAACCTGCTTCCATCCAGCATCTGCCGCTGAACTCCGTCCGTTTCCCGCTCCACTGCCTTGACGGGAAAATCCGCCTCCTCCGAGATGATCCGCGCAAGCTCCATCTCACTTATCTCCTTCATGGAGGACAGCTGATAGTCGCCGTGTGCGTGACTCTCAGCGGAGATCACGGCATAGATGAACGCCGCCGCATCTTTTACGTGCAGAATGGAAAAATTGCTCTTGCTGCTGGCGGAGACCGTCCCGGTCTTCACCGCCTCCAAGCATTTTTGGAAACAGAGATCACCCTCTTTTTGTCCCTTTTGGGGCATTCCGTAGAGGTGGTCAAGCCTCAGGATGACAATGTCCTTCCCCTGGCTCCTCCGGCAGTTTTCACAAATTCCCTCGCCCTGCATAACAGCCATCGCCCGGTATCCGTCCGGAGCGGGCGGCGCGTTCTCGACAAAGTTGCCGGCATCGCCCGGCCTCCCGTAAATCTCCTCAGAGGACAGGTAGATAAAGCGTCCCTTGGAAAACGCCGCATAGGAGGAGATGACATTCGCGATGGACGCGGTGTAGCGGGACAGTTCGCGGCTCTTTTTTTCTTCCCACGCAAAGCTGGGGTCCTGGGCGCCCATAAACAGTACCGCGTCCGGCCCAATGCTTTGCATGACATCCTTTACGCTCTCGTCCTCATAGGAAAAACTGTATTTTTCAAACGCGTGCCTGTAAGCATATGTATGCTTCCCCCCTTCCATAAGCAGATAGGATTTATGGCCGTTTTTATTCAGAACATCGACCATCGTATCCATCAGCTGGCAGGGCCCTCCAATCAACAATACATTCATCTCTTTTACCCCCACATATATATAAGTTTGCTCAGTCATCAATAAAGCTGAACATGGAAAACCATTCAGAGAATCCCCCTCTTTGCCACAGATGTCTCCCTCACGTTTCGTCTCTGTGCCAAATCTCCGCAGAAATTCATCGTGCAGCCGCTCTTCGGCCTCTTTCCGCGCTCTCACCGCGTCCTCAAACCGACCATAGCTGCCCAAGTAACGCAGTTTTCCCTCGGAAATCGTTCCATAGCAAGTATAAGTGCACAGAGCACCAATGCAAGGTACAGCGCCATCGGTACCACAGCGTACAAGTCCGCCCGAGGCTTCTTCTGAATACATCCCACCACACATAACAGCGCCCGACAGCGCTGACGGGCTCCGGGCTTCCCATGCCTCCCAAAGTCAACGCGGCCAATGCCAGAATCAGCAGGATCAAAAGATAGCAATCCAGCAAGCCCTCCATCCGCCATGGGATTTCACTTTTCAAGGCGTGTTCACCACCCTTTGGAATACTTTTCAAAAATAGTGATAAAAATCCAACCTCCGGGGATAGCACAGCGTTACCGTTCCTCCAATATGTACCAGCCCGTCAGCCCTGCCTCTCCCTGTGAAAATGCCGCAGCAAAATATCCGCCGTCCTGAAGCTCCTCGATATTTATCTGGCCGGATTCATGTATTCCAACCTACGGTGCACCGCTCCTCGGCCAGTATCCGGTCATAGGCCTGGTCCTTCAGAATCTGGATATTACTCAAAATGGCCTCTCGAGTGGCACAGTACATATTCTAAAGACATCGGGGCGCGGCTTTCTCCGCATCTACCCGGGCCGGACCGGACCGCACCGCCTCCGCCGTCAGTTGGGGCAGCTCCTATATCCGCAGCTCCTTGCCGCCCGGCACCTTGAAAAAGTACACCCGTTCCTTCTCCAATGCCCGGACCGCCCGTAGCAGCCGCAGGTACTCTGCCCAGGTCAGCTCCGGCTGGAGGACCTTCTGCTCCTCCGCAAAGTCGTGGGTCCGGAAGTCCCGACGGCCCAGGTACTCGAACAGGTTGTTCAACGCAGAAAGACAGCTGTTGACGCTCCGGGGAGGGACCTCCTCCGTCTCCATCTGCCGCTCCCAATCGCGGACCGTCTCAAAGGCCAGCCGCTTTTTCCCCGGAAGGTTGTCATAGAGCTTTTTCAAATTTCGCTGGCAGTCCTCCAGAAACGCTGGGGCGCAATCCCCCGCCGGACCCGCCCGCAGTTGCACCGGCACAGCCACGCCGTCCGGCTCCCTACGTTCTCCGCAGGCGCTAAGGCCCTCAGCTTTCCGTACTGCTAACCGGTGAGGTCGATTTTCTTCCGGCTGTGAGAGGCTTTTGCGGAGGCTTTTTGAAACTGGGGACAGATTCTGATTTAACACCATCTGCTGTACCATCCCAGCTTTGCCAGATAGATAATGGTGCCCTGTGGCTCCTAAAAACAACAGAGATCAGAGCGGCTTATAAAGCCTAGGTTGTAATCCACTCAAAATGAGCCATGATTTCAAGCGGGATTTGCCGTTTTTACCGAACAGCAAGTCTCGCTTTTGTTGATTCCAATGGGATAATTCTATCACAGTCTTTTCAGAAATGCAACAGGGAGGCGGCTTACAACGCAGGATTTATGGGCCGAATTCTTCCTTGCGCCACCGTTGAAAGGTCCCGTGGGCTACGCCCAGTTCCCTCGCTGCGGTCCGGTCAGACATTTCACCCCGTCTCCAGGCTGCCACAACGCTTTCGTAATTCTCTCCCCGCTCCTTGAACTTGCGCCCGAAGTGGACGCCCTTGGCTTTCGCTGCCGCGATCCCCTCCGCCTGTCTCTGGTGATTGAACTCCCGTTCTGTCTGCGCCACATAGCTCAGAAGCTGCAGAACAATGTTGGCGATCAGCTCTCCGGTGAGGTCCCGGCCCTTTCGGGTATCCAACAGCGGCATATCCAACACCACGATGGCGATGCCCTTTTCCTTGGTCAGTAGCCGCCACTGCTCCAGAATTTCATCGTAGTTCCTCCCCAGCCGGTCGATACTCTTGATGACGAGGGTATCCCCGGCTTTCAGTCTGCGTACCAACCCTCGGTAGCCGGGACGTTTGAAGTCCTTGCCGCTCTGCTTGTCCAGAACGATGCTGCCGTCGTCTATGCCGAACTCCCGCATGGCAATCAGCTGCCGGTCCTCGTTCTGTTCTCTGGTTGAAACTCTTACGTATCCGTGTGTAGTCATAGGTTCGCTCCTCCTTTTCGGTGATAGTCCTATTTTAGAGGAGCCATGATTTCACACAATTTAGAATTTTCCCGGAGAAAAGGAAAACGGCCGTCTCCCGCAGCGGGAAACAGCCGTTCTGATAATTTGAGAACTACAACATCTTGGCTACACTGAAAATAGGCCGCCTGTCTCGGAACGATTTAGGTGCTGCATTTTGAGCTACGATCTGTGAGTGCGCTAGTTGAGTTCAAAGTATCATTTCAGCAGAAATACTTTTCTTTTTGAGGTAAGTATGGTATACTAAAATAAATTCAGGGAAAGGGGAGCATTTGTGAGAGATACTCTATATTCGATTGATGATTTGAGATCAATCGTTGCTCCGGTTGCTGCGAAACATGGAGTCGCACGGGTTTATCTCTTTGGTTCCTATGCCCGTGGCGATGCAACCAGCAGCAGCGATATAGATCTGCGTGTTGATAAGGGACGATTAAAGGGTTTTTTCGCACTGGGCGCATTGTATAGCGACATTAAAGACAGACTCGATAAACCGCTGGACCTGTTAACGACTGGCAGCCTTGATCAATCGTTTTTATCGCAGATTGCCAAAGAGGAGATTCTGCTTTATGATGAGTCAAAATCGTGACATCCAAATTTTGAAGAAAATCTGGGGTTATTGTGACAATATTCAGTTTACGCATGCTGAATACCATTATGATTATAACATTTTTTGCAGCAATCCCACCTATCGCAACGCAATCGCCTTATGTTTACTGCAAATAGGCGAATTAGTAAAAAAGCTCTCCCAGGATTTTCTCGATACCCATAGTGGCATCCCTTGGTCTGCCATTAGAGAAATGCGGAACGTAGTGGCACATGAATACGGCAATATTGATGTTGAGACGCTATGGGAAACAGCTGAAAACGGAATTATCGAACTGCAAAATTTCTGTAAAGAACAAATAGAACTCAGCGAGTCTCAGGACTTCAATTTCGGCTTGACAATGCAATAAATGCCCGCCTGCAACTTGTTGACCCATAATCTGACCCAGAACAGGAAATTTCTCTGCGGAAGTAACGGAATGGACAGCACGAAAGGCGGCTAACACCCTGAGCAAACAGCATCAAACGGAGTGGAAAACGCTTGCTGTGAGTCCTCAGACAAGCTACGGACCAGAAGGCCGGGGGTTCGAATCCCTCAGGGCGTACCAAAGCCACGGAAATTCGTTGGATTTCCGCGGCTTTGTTCTTGTTTTCTGCACTTTTTGGATTGGTTTGATTGGGGGGCAGGCGGCCGACCCAAACCGTGGTCCATACGGGAAGTTGGCGTGGAAATCATCAGAGAGTGCCAAGAGGAAACTCCCTACCGCGTTCGCCGCCTACTTCTGCATGGAGGTGGTCACGTGGGCGTAAGTGTCCAAAATGAACCCGGCACTGTAGCGATGGACCAGTGAACAGGGCCATGGCGCTCTCATAACTGGAGAGAGAGCAGGTCAGTCCCTCCGCCATGATATTGGCCGTCAATCTCTCCGCCCGTTGCCGGTCTAAGAATTCTCCGTCACAGACGGCGATATGTAACTGCGGGGTTGAATTCTCTGGCTTAGTACAGTCCCTGAGCCATGTTCTCTGTCCATTATACCATGGGTTTTCTGAGGCGCAAAGGTGTTCGGGGGACCGGGACGCTGAAAATTCCCTTCTTCGGGTACTGGTATACAAACCACTCAACAACAGCATCCGCGCTGCATTCAGCGGTAATCGTACTCGTCCTCTGTGCAGTCAGTGGCAGCCGGACCTGTGATATGAGAGGCAGCCGTTGCCAGAAGTACCAATGTAATGATCAAAATCTGCATCGCCAAATCCTCCTATTTGAATCGTGTAAATGGTGCCCTTCAAACCGAACCATCTCTTGCGGCTTTGTAAACCGCAATCATATCCTCCGGGGACAGCCGCTTCGCGGAGCCCGTATGTCCGCCGCAGGCCGCAAGACACCGTTGGGCCATTTCCTCAATCTGCGCGTCGGTGGGGCGGATGCCCAGCTCCGAAAAATTAACCGGCATCCCGACGCTGTGGTAAAAGGATTCCATTTCCTGAATGCCCAGGAGCGCGATTTCCTCATCGCTCCCCTCCGCCGCAACGCCCAGGACATTCCGGGCATAGCGAACAAATCGCGGCAGCGCGTTTTTATAGACATGCCGCGCCCAGCTGGGCCAGACCGCCGCCAGGCCCGCGCCGTGGGTGACGTTGAACATCCCCCCCATTTCATGCTCCAGCTTGTGGGACATGAAATCGCCGCCGTCGTTTCCGCAGCCCGTCAGGTCGTTGTGGGCAAGGCTTCCCGCCCACATGATCTCCGCCCGGGCCTCGTAATTGGCCGGGTCCTGGTGGAGAATCCGGGCGTTCTTCATCACCGTGCGCAGCAGCCCCTCGGCAATGGCGTCCGTCAGCTCCATATTGCCGCCGCCGGTAAAATAGCGCTCCATGGTGTGCATCATGATGTCCACACAGCCGGATTCCGTCTGATAGTCCGGCAGCGTTTTTGTGTACTCCGGATTCATGACGGCGAACCGGGGCCGGGCCAGGTTGTCGTCATAGGCGCGCTTTTCTCCCGTGCGCTCATTGGTGATGACGCACCCCTTGGACGTCTCGCTTCCGGCGGCGGCGATGGTTAAAATACTTGCCACAGGCAGGCAGTTCTGGGCCGTACGGGTGTGGGCAAACAGGTCCCACACGTCCTTCTCCGGCTCGGCCAGCCCGTAGGCGATGGCCTTGGCGGTGTCAATGGCGCTGCCTCCGCCCACGGCCAGGAGAAAGTCCACCTTCTCCCGTTTCCCCAGCGCGATGCCCTCATAGACCTTGTCCAGGCGGGGATTGGGGACAACGCCGCCCAGTTCCAGATGGCGGAGGCCCTCTTCCTCCAAGGCCTTCTTCACCAGCTCCAAAAGGCCGGAGCGGACCGCGCTCTTGCCGCCGTAGACAATCAGGATGTTTTTCGCGCCGTATTCCTTGGCAAGCGCGCCGACGCGGCCCTCCGTCCCCTTTCCGAAAATCACTCTTGTGGGGGCGTAAAACTCAAAATTGTTTGCCATGGCAAACACTCCTCTCACAGAAAATTTGTTTGGCTGATGATAGAAGTATACGGGATTTTCGCTCAAAATTCTCGAATTATTTCGCCGGCATATAGAACTATTCCGACAGATATGGTAAAATCATCATAGTATCTCGCCAAGACAAGTTAGTCCCATGAAAGGAGGGAATCCCGTGCGGTCCTTTGAAACTGATGAAAATCAGGTGGAAAAAATTGAAGGCATGAGCATTGAATACCCCTATTGCCTGCATCAGAGAAATCTGACGGACATCGTCATTCCCTGGCACTGGCACGAAGAACTGGAACTGGGCTACATCGAATCCGGCGCCAGCCGTATCCGGACGGTGAACGGGGAGTATATCGTCCACCAGGGGGACGGCTTTTTCATCAACTCCCAAGTGATGGATCTAAAAGAAAACGCCGCCCCCGGGAGTTACACCCTGGAAATTAACAACATCTTTCACCCGGTCTTTCTCAGCGGCCATTTCAAGAGCCGCTTTGAAACCAAATACTTGGACCCACTGATAAAAAACCGTAAAATTGAGGTCCACCTGATTCGCCCCGGGCACCGGACGTCCGACCGGCTCCTAACAAACCTTCGAAAGCTGAAAGAGCTACAGGAGCAGCCGGACGCAGAGTTTGCCACCCGGAATCTGCTTTCGGAAAGCTGGCTGCTGCTTCTGGAGGATATTCAGGGACAGCAGCCTGGGGATACTGCTGTCAAAACAGAAAGCCAGGACCGTCTGCGCAGCATGATCGCGTACATTCACGGTCATTATCAGGAAAAGCTGACACTGGCACAGATTGCCGGCTGCGCCGCTGTCAGCGAGCGGGAGGCGCTTCGCTGTTTCCGCAGACATCTGCAACAGACTCCCGTTGCGTATTTAACCGGCTTCCGGTTGAACCAGGCAAAAAAGCTGCTGGCAGAAACAGAACTTTCCGTAACGGAGATCAGCTTCCGGTGCGGTTTTTCAGACAGCGCTTATATGGGCAAAGTATTTAGAAAGGCCTTTGAGCTGACGCCGCAGGGTTATCGGAAGCTGCGAAAGCAGTCCCTTTGACGGATTTGGTTCGACGCCTGGTCAAGAGCGCGTATACCTTTAAGAAGGAAATCACAGGGATGAGATTAGGCCCTGTTTGAAAATTGACGGAATGCCCAACGGCGAGAGATTTTTACGCTGGGCGAGGCGATTTTCCGCAGGAATCCTGACGGATTTCAAGCTAACGCAACGCGGCAGAGCGGAAAAAGATGCCCCAAGGCAGGGGTTTGGGAGTTTGAAGACGCCCTCTAAGATTCCTGCGGAAACCGCCGCGCCCAGTGGTTTTTCAGAGCTGGAAGCAACTTCACGATCATCGCCGGAGCAACAGACTGCAAAATCCCAATCGTGTCAAATCCGGCAAAACGCCTGTGATTCCCGCCGCATAGGGATGGTCAATATGCCGCTCTATGTATATGCGCAATACTGCCCCCGGAGCTTTTGCTCCGGGGGCAGTATCATTTTAGAGCAGTTCTCATCTGCCGGGACAGGATTATAGAGATTCACAATATCGAACTTGGTGCAGATGTTCACACTGCTGTTTGTCAATATAAAGCCTGCGGTTTGAGACAGAGATCAATCCTTCCTCTGTCAGTTTCTTGAGCAGCCGGTAAACACTTCTCGTATCTACGCCGAGAAAATCCGCAATATTTTGCCTGCTTTCCAAAATTTCGATAGGTCCCGTATAAGACTCTGGGGAGGACCTGGCATAGAACCGATAGTTATATTCCATATAAGCCATGATCGCCAGATAGGAAGGACTGTTATTGCATACGGAAAGCAAATTGACTAAGTCGTGCAGGCGTGCGATTACACGCTGGGAGACAATAGAGGAAAAGGCCGGATATTTCCCGAACCAAAGCTGAACGAGCGCCTTGGGAAGGAGCACAGCGCACAGATCCGTTTTCGTGCGGATCACAGAATCAAACTCACAACTTCCGGGATAAATTGATAATCCAACCACATCTCCGCACGTTGCTTTGCGCAGTACAAACTGATTCCCTGCTTCGGAGATTTGATATGTGCAGCAAACTCCTTTTAATATGATAAAGGTGTACGGATTGTTATAGCAATCTGCGATTAAAGTCTCATTGGGGCGATAATTGCGCACGATGATTTGAGACAGAGCATCGTCCGGCAGCTCGTGAAGAATCTCATGCAGCCAGGGATATCGGGAGATGGCGTCTTGAACCGTCATTCGGAACCTCCTCCAAATGTTGAGAAAACCGAGTGTATGTTTCTTACAAATGATTGCATCTTATTCTAGCTAAAAGATATAAATTTGTAATTACTTACAAGAATCGGACATTTGTCACCAGGCCATGCCGGCCAGCATGTTAAAGTAAGTATATCACCAACATGCACAAAATAAAAGAGCCGGACGCTACATTTCAAATTGGAGGAATCAACATGAAAAAAATCCTTTCAACGCTGCTCGCACTGAGCTTGATCTTACTTTCATCCGCATGCGGGGCAAAACCGCCGGAGCCGGTTCCCGAGGGAAACAGCATACCTGCAAAAAGCAGCTCGTCCGAAGCTGGCAATCCCGCCGCTGAGGACGTACACTATCCCGACGGAAACGAACTTCGCATCAAAGTCCCCTTTAAAACAGGCGGCGCACTGGATGTGCAGGTCCGTTTAATTGGGAAGTACCTGGCGGATGAACTGGGCGCCAATATTGTGGTTGAAAATGTGGTTGGAGCCGGCGGACAGCTTGGAACCACCGAATATCTGGGTGAGGCCGCGGATACCTCCACCATTTTGCTGACCGACGCATGGCTTACGACGATGACGCCTCTGATTACGCAGGTGCAGTATACGCTGGACGACTTTGCTCCGATCATTGACGAGAATACCCAATTGTTCTGCCTGTTCGCCAACCCCGCGAAAACCGGGATCTCCAGCTTTGAAGACCTTCAAGAGTACGGAAAGAATCACCGTGTAATCTTCGGCAGCGGCGGCGCGGGCACCTCCCTGCATGTGCTGCAAAAAAGTCTTCTGGACCAGATGGGTATTGAATCCGATATCATCACCCAGGGAAATACCTCCGAGGGCCTGGTAAATCTGATGGCCGGTACGGTGGATTTGTGCGTTTCATCCTTTAAAGATACAGCAGACTATGTGAAAAACGGCGACATCGTGCCCATCCTCTCTTTTGGAGAAGAGGCTTACTCTGACGACGATGCGTTTTCTGCCGGCGTCCCCTGCGCAAAAGAAAAAGGCATCGATATCATACTCAAACTTCTATTACTTCTCGATCCGCAAGGGGACAAATCCCGCCATTATCGAAAAACTCCACCATGCTTTTATGAATGTCTACTCCAACCCCGCGTTCATTTCTGAGAGCTCCCAAATGGGCTTTTCGCCCAAAGGTATGGCCTCTGATGAAATCTCGACTTACCTGGAAGAGTTCACCGCCATGGCCCAATCTACCTTTACGCTTGAATAAAAGCGGAAGAACTTCCATAGGCAGAGCCAGAAATTTTTTGATAGTTTCCGGCTCTGCCCATATCGAAAAGAAAGGCGCGTAAACGCTATGAAAAAAGCGGTCAACACAACGGCGGTCGCGGCTGTCCTATTTCTCATCATTTCCACTGTGCTTTGGTTCGCGATCCCCTATTGCATCGAAGACGTCTCAGCCGCTACGGATATCGGCCCCCGCGCGTTCCCCAAGGCTCTGTGCGTCGCTATGGCCCTTCTAAGCATACTGCAATTGATTCTGCTCTTCACAGGCGTACAAAAAGGCAAAACGGTTACGATCCGGTTTTCTGATTATACCCGGGTTCTCCTGGCGATGCTCCTATCCGCCGCAGCCGTGATTGCCGCCTTATATATTAACATCGTATTGGCCGCTGTCATTTGCGGACTGTTGTTTCTTTTGGTGCTGCGGGAAAAAGATTGGCGGTACTATACGGCGGTTTTGACCGCCGGCATTGCGTTGTACCTTCTGCTGCGCTTTGTCATGCGCGTCCGCTTTTGAGGAGGCAAAAGACATGGAAAATATTTTGCAGGCCATTCCCCTGGTATTCCATGCAAAAACCTTGCTTGGGATGGTCGCCGGGAACGTGATCGGGCTTATATTTGGGGCAATCCCCGGATTCACGGGCGTCATGGCAATCGCGATCCTTCTGCCTTTTACCTTTGCGTTAGACCCGGCCACCGGTATCGTTATGTTGTTCAGCTGTTTTGTAGGCGGCTGCTTTGGCGGATCAATCAGCGCCATCCTGATCGGAACTCCCGGCGCTCCCGAGGCGGCCGCCACCGTAAGGGACGGCTATCCCCTGGCACTGAGGGGAGAGAGCTATAAAGCGCTCTCCATGGCGGCGTTCGCCTCCTGCATAGGCGGTCTGGTCAGCGCGGTGCTGCTGATGTTTTTGGCTCCGGTGATCGCGGATTGGACGCTTCATTTTGCGCCGCCGGAATACTTTGTGTTAGGTATTTTCGGTATTTCTGTCATTGCCGGATTGAACAGCGGCAACTTGATTATGGGAATCATCGCGGGACTGCTGGGTATTTTAGTCTCTACGGTTGGAATGGATGCTCAAAGTGGCGTGCAGCGGTTTACTTTTAACAGTCTGCGCCTTTACTCCGGGTTTAGCCTGACGCCTATGATTCTGGGCATCTTTGCTCTGAACCGCATTTTCAAGGGATTCGAGCGCCGTCACAATCACAACTGCGAAGAGCCTGAGAAAAAGGTTGTACTCAGCCGGGAAAAGCTGAACCGCAAGGACTACAAGGATTGCAGCGGCGCTATTTGCCACGGAACGCTGGTCGGCTGCGTCATAGGCGCGATTCCGGCCGCCGGGGCGGCAATCGCCGCCTTCATCAGCTACAACATTGAAAAAGCTGTATCGCACAAACGCGACCGGCTCGGGACCGGAGTTTTAGAGGGCGTCGCAGCTCCTGAGGCGGCCAACAACGCTGTGACCGGTACGTCCCTGATTCCTCTTCTGACGCTGGGAATTCCCGGCAGCGGCGGAGCCTCAGCCCTGCTTGGCGCGTTCATGATGCATGGATTGGCTCCCGGGCCCTTCCTGTTCCGCAACAACGGAGCCACCATGTACGCCATTATGATAGGGTTCATTGTGACGAACATCATACTGCTGGTGGTCGTCAAGGCCATGGTCCGGGGGTTCATCCACATCACCCGTGTGCCGGAATCCGCTTTGATTTCCGTGTTGTTCGTCATCTGTATGGTAGGAGCCTTCAGCAACAATACATCCTGGTTTGATGTTATGGTGACCGTGGCCGTGGGGGTCATTGCCTACTTGCTCGCCCAGCTGAACGTTCCCAGCATTCCGTTCCTTCTGGGCTTTATCTTAGGGCCTACCATTGAGACAAACTTCCGCAAAGCGCTGGTCATGTCCAACAACGACTTGACGATCTTCGTTACCCGTCCGATCTGCATTGTCTTGATGATCCTGACGGTTGTAATGCTGGCCGGAACGAAATATATGAACCGTGCCAGTGGGGATTAAGTCCTGCAAAAGGAGTTTCAATTATGTCCGCGCCTCACATAAATGCAAATCCCGGAGAAACCGCCAAGACGGTCATCCTGCCGGGCGCCCCCTTGCGGGCAAAGTATATCGCCGAAACCTTTTTGAAAAACGCCGTGGAGTTCCACCATGTACGAGGGATGCCGGATTTCACCGGCGCCTACCGGAGCAGACGGATCTCCGTCACATGAAGGCCGCGCTGAAAACGGCCTATGCCGTCACGGAGAATGAACGCGGCTTGACGGAAACAGCGGATATCCGCTTTTATGGGAGATGCAGCAATGAGTTATAATCTTCTCTTTTTCATGGCGGACCAATTTGTATACAATGCGTTCGGCCATTTGAATCCATCTATCCAAACGCCGAACCTGGACCGGTTGGCAAGCGGAGCGGTCTGCTTTTCCAACTGCTATACCAATTCCCCCCTTTGCATGCCGGCCCGGACGGCGCTTGCCACCGGCCTCTATCCGGAGGAGCTAAGGGCCATGGACAACTATGCGGCGGGATTGACGCCCAACGCCCAGACCTGGATGCAGGGCATCCGTGATGCGGGTTATGAAACCTCTATCTTCGGAAAAGTCCATCTGCATAAATTCTCCCCGGATCTCCGGGACTTCGCCTGGCAGACCCAGAGCTATGGATACCAGATCGTGGACGAGCTGCCCGGCCCCCGGACTTACGCTTCCAAACGGTCCAGCTATTACGACCATCTGGAAAAGCAGGGACTGCTGGAGCAATACCGGGAGGACATGCGGCTCAGGTATGAGGAGGGCCACGTCTACGACAGCCGTCCGACGCCGCTGCCCACCAGGGACTATGCGGACGTATACATCGCTGACCGGGCATTGGATTATCTCGAGCGTGTTTCGGAGGGACGGCCTTGGTTTTCCACCGTCAGTTTCGGCGGCCCTCACGATCCCTGGGACACCCCCGCCGAATATGCAAAGCGGTATCGGAACATGACGCCCCCCGCCCCTCTGGCGGCTCCCCGCTCCGTGTGCCCCCACCGGCCCACAGGCGTCTATGACGAGCTTCTGAACGGAAAGTATGACCCTGGCCTTACGGAGGACCTGCGCAATATGACCCCGGAAGACATCCGGGCCCTGCGGCGGAGCTACTACGGTCATGTGACGTTGATTGACGAACAGATCGGACGCATCCTGGACTGCCTGGAACGCCGGAAGATGCTGGATCATACGATCATCGTCTTCACTGCCGACCACGGTGAGGAAAACGGAGACTATGGACTGCTGTTCAAGCAGACGTTTTTTGAAACCTCTGTCCGGGTGCCTATGCTGGTTTCCCTGCCCGGAAGAACGCCGGAAACTGTGGATGCCCCGGTCGAGCTGATGGACCTGGGGCCGACGCTCTGCGATCTGCTGGGGCTCTCGCGGAAACTGGGCCATGCCCGGTCCCTGACGCCGCTGATGCACGGCCAGGCGCCGGAAAAGCAGGTGCTTGCCTCCCAGATTTTCGGGGAGACGATGCTGCTCTGCCGGGGCTATAAGGCAGTGTTCAACCGGCGGGATGATATTTACCTGTTGTTTGACCGGCAGCGCGATCCGGAAGAACGGGAAAACTTGGCAGGCAGCCGTCAAACAAAGACCTTGGAGAACACGCTCCGGGAGGATCTGCGCGCGTGGCGGCTCCAACTGAATACGGCAGGAGGCACTCCCACATGAAACCAAGACGTTCTGATGCGCCCAATATCCTGCTGATCACGGCGGATCAGCTTCGCTGGGACTATGTTCACGCCTATGCGCCGGAGAGTTTTCTAAAAACACCCGCCCTGGATGCGCTGGCGGCGGAGGGCTGCCTGTGTGAACGTGCCTATTCTCCCAATCCGGTCTGCATTCCCGCGCGGCACAATCTGATCACGGGACTGCCCGCCCGGTATCACGGTTTTGACGACAACTATTTCGGCCCCGATTCAAAGGCGTGCCCTTGGAATCTTCCTACCTTTGCACAGATTCTCTCCGATTGCGGCTATGCCACCGCCGCCATTGGGAAAATGCACTTCCAGCCCGAACGCCGGGCCGCCGGGTTTGACCTGTTTGAAAACTGCGATGAGGTCGTCTATGACATTGCTGAGGATGAATACGCCCAATTCCTGCGGGAACAGGGATATCCGCGTGCCGGAAGCATCCACGGCGTCCGCAACGTCTTATACATGCAGCCCCAGCAATCCCTTCTGCCGGAGGAACTGCACAGCTCTTCTTGGGTGGCGGACCGTTCCATTCGGTATATAAAAAGCCGGGCAACCCGGCAGAGGCCGTTCCTGCTCTGGGCCGGGTTCATCCATCCTCATCCTCCCTTCGACATACCGGAGGGATGGGCGCACCTCTATGATGGCCGCGTCCCGCCCCGCGTATTTTCAAAAACGCCGCTCTCCAAACTGGCACAGGAAAACCGGTGCATCGCGGACCTGCCGGACGAAGAGAATATCAACCGGATGCGGGAGCTTTACGCCTGCGCCGTATCCTTCATGGATCACCATGTGGGGCGCATTCTAAAAGCCCTGGACGAAGAAGGGCTGCGTGAGAACACGCTGGTCCTGTTCGTCTCCGACCACGGCGAGATGCTGGGCGATTTGGACACCTATCAGAAATTTCTGCCCTATGACGCCTCCTGCCGGATCCCGATGCTCCTCCGCTGGCCCGGGCATATCGCTCCCGGAAGCCGCCGGACGGACTTCGCAGACCTGAACGACATTCTGCCCACCCTCCTGGATGCGGCGGGCACTCCCCATCCCGGCGGGCTGGAGCTTCCGGGTGAGTCCCTGCTGGCAAAGGCGCCGAAAAAAGACCGAAGCGTCCAGTATGTGGAGCATCAGCGGGACAGCAAACGTTGGTGCTGTCTGATTGGGGCGCGGTACAAGTTCATCCACGCTTACGGCGACCGGGACCAGCTGTTTGACCTCAGGGAAGACCCGGAGGAACGGAACGATCTGCTCTGGGGCACGCCGGGGACGGAAATTCTTCGCATCCAGGAGGAACTGAACGGGCGTCTTCTGGAATATGAGAGCCGCTGGGGCCTTCCCGGCTGTGTGGCAGAAGGGAAATTTGCGGAACTGCCTCCCTATGAAATCCAGAATTACCGGGAATGCTGCTTCCCCTCCTGCATGGTGCAGGAGCCGGGCGCTCCCGCCCGCACGCCGCTGTCGGAGGAGATCTTGCAGGCCATCGCCAAAGAGCCTACGGTCCGTTTGGAAAAGTTACACATTCGAGAGCTGCTGACCTCCTGCGGCGAAATGACGGACCAGGAGGTAGATGATCTGCTGGAACGTGCCCGGCGGCAGGGCGGCTGACGCAAAAACGGAAATCTAAACAAGGAGGGCAGTTATGTGAAACAACTTAATCTGCTGATTAAGCCGGCATCCAGCCTATGCAATATGCGGTGCCGCTATTGTTTCTACGCCGATGAGGCGGCAAACCGTACGGAGGCGAGTTTGGGCGCGATGTCCGTGGAAACCGCAGAGCGGCTGATTCACTTGGCTTTTGCCGCTGTCCCTAGAAATGGCCGCGTCAACTTTTCCTTTCAAGGCGGGGAGCCGACCCTGGCCGGTCTGGAATTTTTTCAGAACTTTGTCCACACCGTAAAGAAACTGCGCCCCCAGGGAGCAGACGTTCAGTTCGCCATTCAGACGAATGGATTTCGGATTGATCCGGCCTGGGCAGATTTCTTCGCCGGCAGCGGATTCCTGGTGGGAATTTCCCTGGACGGGGACAAGGAACTCCACAATACGTTCCGGGTGGATCCCTCTGGAAACGGGACCTATCCCCGTGTCTTAAAATCCCTACGGCTCCTGACCGCAAGAAACGTGGATGTCAATCTCCTGTGCGTAGTCACAAATCTCTGCGCTCGCCACCCGCAGCGGGTATATCGGGCCTTGAAAAAAACAGGGATTCGCTATTTGCAGTTTATCCCCTGCCTGGACCCGCTGGATCAGCCCAGGGGAACTGCGGACTTCTCTTTAACGCCGGAGGACTATGGCGCGTTTTTGTGCGCGCTGTTTGACGAGTGGTATCGGGACTGGGAGCAGGGCGCCTACGTCAGTGTCCGCGCCTTTGACGACTATGTCCACTTGGCGATGGGCCAGCCCTGCGGCACCTGCGCCGCCTCCGGCCGGTGCGGAACCTATCTTGTTGTGGAGGGTGACGGCAGTCTTTTCCCTTGCGATTTCTTTTGTACCGATCCGTGGAAACTGGGAAATCTCCACGACATAGAGAGCCTGGATGATGTGTTCCGTTTGCAAAAGGAGCGGCGCTTTGTAAATGAGAGCCTTGAAAAGCCCTTTGAATGTGCGGACTGCTCATGGCGCTCTATGTGCCGGGGCGGCTGCAAACGGGATTGGTACACAGATGAGGCCGGAGCGGATCATAATTATTACTGCGGCACTTACCGGAAATTTTTCGCCTGGGCGATGCCCCGGCTGGAACGGATTGCGCGAGCCGAACTGGCGCGAAGACATCAGAGGTGGTTATAAGGAAGTAGTCACATGATTCCGCTGGCTTTTATTCTAATCAGTTTTTTTGCCTCTGTCTCCGGCTGTATCTGCGGCATCGGCGGCGGGGTCATTATCAAACCGGTATTGGACGCGTCCGGCCTCTATTCGGTCAGCGCCATCAGCTTCATGTCGGGCTGCATCGTCCTCTCCATGACGGCCTACTCTGTGCTGAAAGCACAGCTGGCGCATGAATCCGTCATTGAAAAGGGCGTCAGCACCTACCTGGGCATCGGCGCGGCAACCGGCGGCCTGTTGGGAAAACAGCTTTTCGATGTGATCAAAAGCTCCTTCGCGCAGGCCGATACCGTTGGAGCTGTTCAGGCAGCGGCTTTATTCGCCGTCACCTTGGGAACAGCCGTGTATACCGTTTGCAAATCTCGAATTCACACCCGTCAAGTAACGGCTCCTGCCCTTTGCGCGGCAATCGGTTTGATCCTTGGGATGCTGTCCGCCTTCCTGGGAATCGGCGGCGGCCCTGTAAATCTAGTGGTCTTATATTTCTTTTTCTCCATGGAATCAAAAACTGCGGCTCAAAATTCTCTGTACATCATTCTGTTTTCCCAGGCGGCCAGTCTCCTGTTTACGATTCTGACCGGGCGTATCCCGGAGTTTCCCGGACCGCTCTTTGCCGGCATGGTCTGCTGCGGTATTCTGGGTGGCATGGCCGGCAGGAGGATCAGCAAGAAAATTGACGACCAAACGGCCAGCAAACTATTTTTGGGACTACTCGTCGTGATTATGGGAATCTGCTGCTATAATTTCTTCCGGTACTTTTGAAAATTGGCGGAATGCCGGAACTTCCAGCACATCAGCTCACCCTTGTTCCCAGGGCCTGTTTTAAAACCGGCAGAATTCGGATTAAGGCGGATCTTTCTGACAGGCAAGGCAATTTGACGCAGGAATCCCGATGGATTTCAAGGGAAATCAACGAAGCGTCAGCGGAAAAATATCCGCCGATTGGGTGTTTTGGCATTTTTCAAACAGCCCCTAATACATACTCGGCTGTTCGTACAGCCCATTTGAACGAATTATACGCTCATGCGGAACGTATGGGGTGGAATGCCCTTAAGATTATAGATCACAAGCCCAAAGTGGTGGAAATCTGCCGGCGGCATAAGCCAATCCCCGCCGTTCAAAGGGCGGGGCAAACCGGTCCGATGCTGAAAAAGGCGGGCGGCGCATGAAAGCGCCGCCCGCCTTTTTTCAAGCAACCCTGCGGCATGCCGCCGTCCTTTTTTACCCCAGCGCCGCAGCCTGGAGCGCGTCAAAGGACGCCATGCATTCGTCCACCGTGGCTCCATCCAGCAAATCCCGCACGATCAGGCAGGTATTCCCCCACTGCTCTACGTTCATTCCGGCGTTAGATCCCAAAACGTAAACGCCCTCCTCAATCCGGTCATTGAGCGGTTTCAGGGCGGGGACACAGTCCACCTTCACATTTTTGGACGGGGAAATCACCCGATTGATTTCCGAATAAACCCGAAGCGCCTCGTCGGAGGTCATGATATCCAATGCCCTGGCCGCATCCTCTCTGTGTTCCGCCTCCGCACCCACGGCGAAGCCCGTCATAGGCATCACCGGCATCTGGCCCCGGCTGCTGGGAAACCCGATGACCTGCATCTCAAAATCCGTCTTTCCATAGGCGATTTCCGTATTCGCCGCGCCCCAATACGCCATGACGATCGGGGTCTTCCCCGCCAGGAAATCCGGTCCCTCCGCCTCAATCGCCTCGCTGACGGCCGCTTTTTCCGCGTCGACATAGCCCCGGTCAATGAGAGTTTTGAGAAATTCAAAACCGGGACGCATATAATCGCTGTATTTGGCCTCTCCGCTGTTGAGCGCCGCAATCTCCGCCTCCGTGTTTCCGCCGTTGTACAGGTCCGCGTAAGCTTGGGCAAAGACGAAGGTTTCCAGCCACCAGCGGTTCGCGCCCACCGGCGTTTTGATCCCGTTTTCCTGAAATACCCGGCAGCACTCCAAAAATTCCTCTGGCGTCTCCGGCAGACGGAGGCCATACTGGTCAAACAGGTCCTTATTGACGAACAGCCCATAGGCAACCACCTCTTGGGGAATGGCCACCAGTTTCCCATCCACCGTGTTGGCGGTCAGGATAATCTCCCGCAGGTTCTCCACGCTGTCCAAGTCCGACAAGTCCATCAGCTTTCCCTCCGCTCCCAAAGCCAGGATGGTATCCGGGTTCAGGAGGTAGAGATCATCCATATTGCTCCGGGCCCGGTCCAGAGTGACCTCGTCATAGGTTTTATCCTGATAGTCTTCCGCCGTATAGGTTCTGTAGACCATGGTCACGTCCAGCTGCTCCTCCGCCATCATGACCGTCCGGTCCGACGCGGTTCGCGCCACGTTCTCCGCGTTTGGGACTATCTTCTCCATGGGACTGAACAGATTGACCGTTCGCTCCTGCTCTTCCTGACGGACCATGAGCCCCTCGGGGATTTCTTGGCCCCCGCAGGCAGCTAAAGAAAAAATCGCCAATACTGCAAGGCAGATGGCGGCTCCCTTTCGGAGTCCGCTCTTCGTACGCTTCATCATCGCGCTTCCTTTCGCTCAGCACATTGCCGGATTACTTTTTTCAATTGTTTCATATCCAGGGGTTTGGCTACATGGGCGTCCATACCGGAGTCTAGAGCGGCTTTTTCATCTTCCGCAAAAGCGTTGGCCGTCATAGCGATGATGGGGATGCGCCCCGCGTCCGGCCGCTCCAGAGCGCGGATTGCCCGGGTGGCCTCATGGCCATTCATCACCGGCATTTGAACATCCATCAAAATCGCATCAAACGCGCCCTCTTCCGCCTGCCGGAAATGTTCCACCGCCATGCGGCCGTTCTCCACAATTTCACAAGTGGCCCCTTCGATCTCCAGCAGCTCCATTAAAATCTCCGCGTTAATCTCGTTGTCTTCCGCGGCAAGGAAGTGCAAGCCTTTCAGGCTCTCCTCCTTCTCCGGTTCCAGAGCGCCGGCTTCGTCAGGTTCCGCCCACAGCTCCGCAATCTTTTCCCGGAATGCAGTGACGAAAAACGGCTTTGCAAGAACCCCGGACCGCTCCATCCGGAGTTCTTCTTTCATTCCTTCCGCGCCGCCTTCCACCAGAAAAAGAATAGGTACGGAATCGGGGAGGGCCGGACGCAGCTCTTTTGCTGCCTGAGGGCCGCAATCATCCCCATCCGCCAGGACCAGCTGGCAGTCCCCCCCGTTGTCCCGCAGCCAGGCCAGGGCTTCTTCCACGCCGGAGACAGCGCTCAGGCGAACGCCGGTATCCCCCATGAGGGCCCGGATATCCTCCCGGCTCTCTCGGTTTTCATCCACCACCAGGATGTGGGAAATGCCCCGCTTTTCCCAGAACTGCCGGTCCGCGGGCTCCTCTACAATGCGAAGCTCCAGATCAACCCGGAAAAGAGTCCCCCGGTCCACCTCACTGAAAACCTCGATGGTCCCCCCCATGAGCTCCACAATGCTCTTGGTGATCGCCATGCCCAGGCCGGTGCCCTGGACCTTATTCGTCGTGCTGTTTTCCGCCCGGGTAAAGGCGTCAAAAATGGTTTCCAGATACTCCGGCGTCATACCATATCCGTTGTCTTCCACCTCGATCCGGATGTGCTCATACTGTCCGGAGCGCTGTTTAAGTCCGTGAATGCGGAGCTGAATACGGCCGCCCACCGGCGTATATTTTACGGCGTTGGAAAGGAGGTTGATCAAAATTTGATTAATCCGCGTTTCATCCCCCACCAAGTACTCATGCCGGATACCCGCCACTTCCAAGTGGAACTCCTGCTCCCGGGCCCTGGCCATAGGCCGGATGATGGCCTCTACAGAGGCGATCACGTCGTTAAGGTCAAACTCTTCCAGGTTCAGCACAACCTTCCCGCTCTCAATTTTGGAGACATCCAGAATATCATTGATGAGGCTGAGGAGATGCTGGCCGGAAGCCATGATCTTCTTCGTGTACTCCCGCACCTTGGACGGGTCTTCCGCATCCGTAGCCAAAAGGGTTGTAAAACCCAGCACCGCATTCATAGGCGTGCGGATATCATGGGACATGTTCGAGAGGAACGTTGTCTTGGACTCGCTGGCAATTTGGGCGGCCCGCAGGGCTTCCGCCAACTGCTGGCTATGGAGCCTTCTCTCCGTCTCCTGCTCTCTGCGCAATTTTTCCTGCTGCCTCCAGTTGAGGTAATAGAAAAAAATACAGAGGAAAAACGCCGCCAGCATGGACGCCACAACCATGAATATATGCTGATTAACGGTCCGTCCTTCCTGCTGAATCGCCTCGACCGGCACGTAGCCCACCAGGAAAATCGTCCCGTCGTTAACGGACCACATATAATTAAGCGCTTCCACATTCCGGATATCGTGATAGAACAGGACATCCTGCCCGTTTTCCAAGCAGGACTCCACTTCTGTTTGAATCTCCGGGTTCCGGATATCATTCGCCCGGTAAAAATCGGCCAAATTCAGATGGCCGGCGCTCCGCTGCCCCATCCCCTTGGGTTTCAGGACGAAGAGCTCGGTTTCCGCATCCATGATATACAGCGTCGCCTGTTTATCATAAAATCCGGCCGGAAGGGAGCGGTCAACGGCGTCGTATATATACTCGCCGTAAAGGGTCCCGACCGTCCGGCCATCCCGCACAATGGGACATTGGATCGTATAGGACCAGGTCCCCATATGATTCAGATAAGACTGCGATACCGGCAAACCCTGAACCATCCCGCCTGCGGAAAAATCCAGATCCTCTCCGGTAAAGCGTTCCCCGGTGTTGGAAACGCCCTCCGTCTTCCCGGCGAGAATCAAAGACATCTTCGACATCGTCTGATTTTTCTCATAAGCCTGGATATAAGCCTCCGGATCCTCTGCCCGGGCAATCTCCTGGGCAATTAATATCTGGAATTCCGCCTCGTTCCGCAGCACCGCCTCAATGGTGCACTGAATCAAATCCAAGCTCTCGCTGAGATTCTGGATGGCGGCTGTGGACATCTCCTGAGAAATTTTCCGGGAAATTGTATATACGATTGTCCCCAAGATGCAAAAAACCAGAACAATGGAAAGGAGCAGGGACAGCCCCTTTTGCTTTTCCCGTTTATCTTGCTTCTCTTTCATTAGCAATCTCCATTCCGGCTCTTTCGGAAACGGCCCCTTTGAAGAGAAACACGTCCCGTTCCCAAAGGCCCGGCACACTGTCGCTGTAATGTTCTATATATTATACTATCTTTCCCGTTTTAGTGTCAATACTTTCCAGCGGGGGCCGCCTTTTTCACACGAGAGCCTCCCTGTGAAAGCAGATGGCTTGAAATGCGTCTTACTATTTTTAAATAGGCTCTAACTCTCAAATAAAAAAACCTGATCGTCTCCGATCAGGTTTTTTCAAAACACAGCCGCAGGCCTGCCGGCCCCATACCTTTAAAACTCTTTTCAAATGCCGGGCACGGAAGCTTCGCTGCTTTCTTCGTCCCGCTTTTCCTCAGACCGTGGCATACTCGCCGTCCCAG